>NZ_JBSXNQ010000028.1:0-46807 GCF_056857715.1 Marinobacter sp. L-13 | reverse complement strand
TCGATGCAAAACTGGTGCTGGGCTCAGTCACCTCTGAAAGCATAAAGCTGATTGATGAGCTGCAGTCCGACATCAAGGGCTCAAAAGCGATTTACCTTACAGTTGGCCAGTCTTGGTATAAATTACATGGACGGCGAAGACCCGAATAACAATGGCGGCGAGGAACTTCGCGGAAGAGTCCAGTATGTCTTTTGATGGTTAACCAGAGGCGACGGCAGAACACTCTGCCCCTTTTTTTGTGCGCCCGGCAGGGGCGCACTCCTGGAGGTGCAAGTCCTCCCGTGAGCTGGCCACAGCGAACGAAGTGAAGCGCAACTGCGGAAGGGTGACCGACCGTGGGGAGGAAGCGTGGAGCGTAAACCGTGAGCCGATGAACAAGAATCGGATATGAGGCACTGCCAAGCAGGGCGAGCGGGCCAAAAGCCGCGAAGCTCTTGTGGCCAAGGCGAAGTGGTGTAAATCCGGCGGTTGTGCGGCGAAGGAGTGTGTTCTTACCCGGGGAGATCTCGCCTCATGCCTGAAAGGGCGACGTGGCAACACGGAGCGAGAAGTCAGCAGAGGCCATAGTAACCGCTAACACAGGGCGAAGGGCCGAACGAGAAGGAGCGTCAAACGCCTTGTCGATGAGCACTGTACGGCATCAGATGCCCGCGCCAGCGGGGCGGATCGCGCAACGGACAGGTGAAGCCTTGCCGAAGGCGATGAGCGATGAAGCAGGACTCCCGCGACAAGAACCGGAAGGCGCAGGGCGAAGCCTGCTTGAGCAGGCGTTCGCACGAGAGAATATGCAGCGGGCATGGAAGCGCGTGAAGGCCAACAAGGGAGCGGCAGGTGTGGACGGGTTGGACATTGCCCAAACCGCGGAACACCTGCGATGGGCGTGGCCTGAGCTTCGCCAGCACCTGCTGAGCGGCGCCTACCAACCACAGCCCGTCCGTCGGGTAGGCATCCCGAAGCCGGACGGCAGTGAGCGGGAACTGGGCATCCCCACCGTCACTGATCGTCTGATTCAACAGGCACTGTTGCAAGTGCTGCAACCTCTGATTGATCCCACCTTCAGCGAGCACAGCTACGGCTTCCGCCCGGGCCGTCGGGCCCACGACGCCGTGTTGGCTGCGCAGCGTTACGCCCAACAGGGCCGCCATATCGTGGTGGACGTCGACCTGTCGAAGTTCTTCGACCGGGTCAACCACGACATCCTGATCGACCGCCTGAAGAAACGCATAAACGACCCCGGCGTTATCCGGCTGGTTCGTGCGTACCTGAACGCGGGCATCATGGACGGTGGTGTGGTCATGGATCGGCACGAGGGCACGCCGCAAGGCGGGCCATTGTCGCCGTTGTTGGCCAACGTTCTGCTGGACGAGGTGGATAAAGTGCTGGAACGCCGGGGGCACTGCTTCGCCCGTTACGCCGATGACTGCAACGTCTACGTTCGCAGCCACAAGGCGGGAGAACGGGTCATGCAGTTACTCCGCCGCTGTTATGGAAAGTTGCGTCTGGTGATTAACGAAGCCAAGAGCGCGGTGACCAGCGTGTTCGGGCGCAAGTTCCTCGGCTATGCCCTGTGGCAAGGGAGGAACGCTGAGGTTCGACGCGCGGTATCCACCAGGGCGTTACAGGCGTTCAAGCTCCGGATCCGGCAACTGACCCGGGGATCAGGGGGTCGCAGTATTGAACAGGTGGTAGAGCAACTCCGCCGATACCTGCTCGGCTGGAAAGGGTACTTCAGGCTGGCGCAAACGCCACGCATCTGGCGATCACTGGATGAGTGGATACGTCGTCGTCTGAGAATGCTCCACCTCCGGCAGTGGCGGCGGGGTAAGACGATCTACCGGGAGCTGGTCCGGTTGGGTGCCAGTTCCTGGGTGGCTGAATCTGTGGCGGCTCTGAGTCGCCGCTGGTGGCACAACAGTCGCTCTGCCATCCACAATGTCCTGACGATTGCCTACTTCGACCGGTTGGGAGTGCCGAGACTCTCGTGAACCCTCAACGTCTCGAACCGCCCGGTGCGGACCCGCATGCCGGGTGGTGTGGGAGGGGTGGAGCCTCATGGCTCCCCCCTATCCCGATTATCTTGACTATAATCAGACAAGCCAAGTGCCAACCAACTGTCAACGTTGCTATAGAGGTCGCATTGACACTGACAGCTCACGGCACCATTATTCGAATACACTCACAGAAGTTATGTGAGGATCGGAATGACGACAGAAGGGAAATTGGATCGGCCATATGGCTCAATTTTACGAAAATGCCCCAATAGTTGAAGCCGTAATCGACTTACAAGTCGAAAACGAGAGCTTTTCAGAAGAAAGCTTCACAAAATTTTCCCGGTCGGTGAGTGGTAGATACGATAAAAAATCTCCGGTTAATGAAGCACAGTTCCAAATTAACGTTCCAAACGGTGACGTTAAGAGAGACTTCAAAAACATCGGATATAGATTTGTTTCAAATGAAGCAGACAGAGTAATTATAGTTAAGGGCAAAGGCTTTACTTTTAGCAACTTGCCCAAATATAAGGGGTGGTCAAAGTTTTCTGCCGAGGCAAAAAATCACTGGGCAAATTTTGTGAAATCCCTTGAACCGAATAAAATCCGAAGGATTGCCGTAAGATACATAAATAAAATAAACATTCCAGCCACATCAGGAGTGGAGTTAAAAGATTATTTTAATATATACCCCGAAATATCCGACGACATAAGCCCTTCGATAAACGGCGCTTATATGCAAGTGAAGATTCCGCAGCCGGATCTTGGGAAAAATTTTGCTTCGGTAATTAATTTGGCAACCGCAGAACCGGATGAGCCAGGGTTCGTAACAATAATCTTAGACATTGATGTTTTTGCTTTAGTCGAAATTGATCCTACTGACTCCAATTTGTGGGCAATGTTGGATCAACTTAGGGAAAAAAAGAATAAGCTATTTGAAGCATCAATCAAGGACTCGATAAGGGAGCTAATAAAATGATCGTCGCCAGTTTAGATAGTGCAACTCGCGTCTCAAACATGCCGGCTCTTTCCAAAATGGGCAGTCACACTCCGAACGCGGGTGAGATAGACGCGACTCACATTCTCAGAAAATACTATAACCAATTTGATAGTGGGAGCGTTTCTACTGCTGCGGTTAAAGCGAAAATAAGAGAACTGTCTAAACTGCCAGAAAATTGGGATGATCGCGGTAGTGCAAAGCCAAGCAAAGAGGCAATAAGTCAAGCCTTGTCAGCGCTCGAGGAATTTCATGCTGTAATTCGTAACACAAATCAAAGCTGGGCCGCTCCTCACATTTCAGCAACAGAAGATGGCGAAGTCACTATGGAATGGTGGTCCGATTCGCGAAAACTATCGATTTATATAGATGAGGCGAACGTCGACTTTATAAAAGTGTGGGGCAGCAACATAAATAATGAGATGGAAGATGGCGAAGTGCGTTGCGGCACTTTCTATGAGCTCTGGACTTGGTTAACTGCGTAAGGCTTTATCCTCAATGGCAGATGTCGTTGACAACAAGGAAGGTTTGTTCAGGGCGGTAAGAAATCGCCCTGGGCAGGATTATAAAGAGCAGCCAGACGGAACGCTCAAAGTCGCCTCCTCCGCATTCAACGATTCCAGTCTGCAACCCTCTGTGAACCGAGAAATTCTGAGGCCGGCGCCAATTGAAACCAAATTTAGCGAAGACGACGGAGTTGTCAGGTTGATCGCGGAAGACATCCGCGCAATCGACACAATTTCAATGGACGCTGACGGAAATGAAATCTACGTGATTGACGTCATTCACCGCCCCATCAGCGATACAGAAGAGCAGCCAGGTAATGATGCACATGCTCAAGTGGAGCATACCCCTGGCACAATGACGAAGAATAAGTTTAGGAAATTGAAAGAAGCTCTTGCCTTTCTTGCCAACCAAAAAGACTGGGTTATTAAACCCGGCAACCGTTAACCCCTCAACGGCAATCTAGTTCAATGCCAGATAAAATGACTGGGGCTAGGCCAACCGCCTCCTTAAGTTAATTAGGGGCCAAATGGGCATTCCTTATCACCATAGAAATAGTCGCATTGACCTGCGACATCGGGCTCAATCCCGCAGCCTCCACCAAACAACCAAAAGGCCTCGTCACCCGACGAGGCCTTTTTTGTGCCCGGCCAGAGTGGTCTAAACTGGTTCCCTCAACGAAGATTACCCCCACACCCAAACATTCATTCTGTTTACAAGACGGAAGAGGGATTACGTATGCCTACCATGCTGACTCGCATTACCGGCCTGACCGCCGGTGTTTTTTTTGCGGCCGCCGTCCAGGCGGAGGCCCCGATGGTAAAAGAGCAGGCTCCGGGCTATTACCGCACCATGCTCGGCAACTTCGAAATCACCGCCCTGTCCGATGGCACCGTCAAGCTGCCGGTGGACAAACTGTTGCTGAACACCACCGAAGAACACGTGCATAACACCCTGGCGGACAACTTCCTCTCTGCCCCACTCGACACGTCCGTTAACGGCTATCTGATCAACACCGGCAACCATCTGGTACTGGTGGACACCGGTGCTGGCAGCCTTTTTGGCCCGACTCTCGGAAAACTGGTTGAACATCTGAAAGCGTCCGGTTACGAGCCCGCAGATGTCGACGAGATCTACATCACGCACATGCATCCGGACCATGTTGGCGGTTTGGTATCTGACGGTGAGATTGTGTTCCCGCATGCCATTGTTCGCGCCAGCGTGGAGGACCAGAATTTCTGGCTGAACGAAGACAACCTGAAGGCCGCTGACGAAGGTTCGAAGGGCTTTTTCAAGGGCGCGATGGCCTCTTTGAACCCGTATGTCGAGTCCGGCCAGTTCAAGCCATTCGACAAAGACCGGGAGCTGGTGCCGGGTATCTCTGCAGTGTCCGCCAGCGGGCACACCCCGGGCCACAGCCTTTACAAGGTGGAAAGCGGGGACAACACGCTGATGCTTTGGGGCGACCTGATTCACGTGGCAGCGGTTCAGTTCCCGCAGCCGGACATTGCCATCCAGTTCGATGTGAACAGTGAACAGGCAGTGGAGTCTCGTGCACAGGCCTTTGCCGACGCTCAGGAAACCGGGTACTGGGTAGGCTCCGCCCACCTGTCTTTTCCCGGCCTGGGGCACCTGAAAAGCGCAGACCAGGGTTATGAGTTCATTCCTGCCAACTACCAGGGTGGTGTCGGCGCTACTGAAACTGGCGAGTGATGACCCAATCCTGAAGACGAAAAAGCCGGAGCAACCCTCCGGCTTTTTTCATTCGCTTTTGCCAGATTTGCTACCCCCGAAAGACCTGCCAAAGAACAAGCCTCTGGGTCATCTTCAGTTTCTGACAGCCCAGCGCCTGCATCCACGCAAACGTACCGATTTACGATAGCCGTGAAGGTGCCATCATCCAGCATCGACTGCAGCGCGCGATCAAAATCTGCCACAAATCCGGCTGTAACCGTGGCTTTGGAAAAAACAAAGTACGCGGGCTTATTGGACACGACCAGGGAGCTGGGAATAACCGTTCCGGTCAGCCCCAGTTCCTGAATCTCTTAGAGCCCGGTTAACTCACTCGCCACCACACCATCGACCCGATCCCGGGCCAGCATGAGCCATAGCGGCTCCCTGCGGGAGAGGTACTCGATGTTTTTGTCGTAGTCGGGATTCTGGATGAGGGCGCTGTATTCCTCGCTGTAGGACACATGAATCTGGGCACCAAGCCTGAAACCCGATTCCAGCAGCTGCCGCAAGCCATTCAGCTCGAACCTTGACTCGTCAGATCGCCGTATAAACAGGATATTGGGTGATACCAGACCGACCACGTCGGAGTAATGGGCATACTCCTCTCGCTCCGGAGTCCGGTAGGCGCCGGAGAGCATATCCACATGCCCATCACGCAACTCCCGGAGCGCCCTGGCCCATGGCATCTTCTGAAAGGAAAGCCCGCAATTCAGGCGCCCAATGGCCTCACGGACCAGGTCGGCATCAATGCCGACCACCTTACCCTCCTGAACCATGAAATACGGCGGATCATCGTCCCAGCGCAGGGTGATGTCGCAGTCGCCATAGCTTGGGGCGGAAAAACAGAGAATGAACGCGAGCACCAAAGCAGATCTGCGCAGGGCGGGCGTCAAAGAACGCGAGTGCAACAACTTTGAGAACGGCAACCCGTTGCTCTTGCCTGGATACATCTTTGATGCCGTCGAGGAAGGAAGGTCTAATTAATATAGACGAATTGATCAGGCACTCAATGCTCTGAGTAGCAACGCCCGGGCTAACTCCCTGTCATCTTGTGTTCATGCACTCGTTGCGCAATCAAGGTAGTGTCTGCAAAACCTGTTCAATAGGAGACCACGAGCACCACCATGAACCAGCCAGACGATCCGGCCAGCCTGACAGAACTTCTGGAACGCCTTCGCGCAAACACCGAGGGTCAGGTTCAGGTGTCTGTGGGCGATGTACTGGCAGCTGTTGGTGAACGTTCCTTCGGGCCGATGGTTTTGATCGCCGGCGTAATCACCCTGGCCCCGCTGATAGGTGATATTCCGGGAGTACCGACGCTGCTTGGTCTTATGGTGCTACTCACCCTGG
The DNA here is from genome assembly GCF_056857715.1 of Marinobacter sp. L-13. Lineage (NCBI taxonomy): Bacteria > Pseudomonadati > Pseudomonadota > Gammaproteobacteria > Pseudomonadales > Marinobacteraceae > Marinobacter > Marinobacter sp. L-13. The sequence continues at coordinate 40,234 of NZ_JBSXNQ010000028.1, read as the reverse complement.
GGCAACTGATTTTCCAGCGCCACTCGATCTGGATTCCCTCAAAGCTGGCGCGCCGGAACATCGAAAGAGAAAAGCTTGCCAGGGGGCTGGACTGGATGAACAAGCCCGCCCGGTTTGTGGATCGATGGACAAAACAAAGGCTGCTCTGGCTGGTTCGCGGGCCGGGGCAATACGTTATCGCCATCATCTGTATGGTTGTGGCCGCTGCCATGCCACTGATGGAGGTGATTCCATTCAGCGCCAACGGTGCCGGAATCGCCCTGATGGCGTTTGGCCTGGCCATCGTGGCGCGGGACGGTCTGCTTGCCCTGGTGGCAATCCTGGCGACCGGCGGCACCGCCTGGTTCATCCTGAATAACCTCCCCTGGTAGGCAGCACCTCCGGCAGGGATCGCCAGAGACCTGTGCTACTGTTGAGCCTCAGCCACAAGGAATACAAACATGACCATTCTTATCACGGGCGCCAATCGCGGCATCGGCAAGGGCCTGGCCGATGAATGGAGAGAGGCGGGCGAGCATGTCATCGGCACGGCCCGCAGCGAACCGGGCATGGAGGTGCTGGATGTCGCCGACCCCGCCAGCGTGACCGCGCTGGGCGAGCGCCTCGAAAACCAACCGATCTCAACCCTGGTCTGTAACGCCGGCATTCTGCTTGATCGCCATGAACAGCTGGAAGGCGGCTATCCGCCAGAACTCTGGGCGGAGCACTTCCAGGTCAATGTGACCGGCGTATTCCTCACCATACAGGCGCTGCTACCCAATCTCAGACTGGCATTGGCCGGGGTCGGCACCCCGAAAATCGCCATCATATCCAGCAAGCTTGGATCCCAGGCTTCTGCCGGTGGCGGCCGGTACATATATCGTGCCTCAAAAGCGGCGGCGCTCAATCTCGGGCGAAATCTGGCCGTGGACCTGCGTGAGCAGGGCATAGCCGTGGGCATCTACCACCCGGGCTGGGTGGCCACGGACATGGGCGGCAGCGACGCCGAGGTATCGGTTGAACAATCGGTTGATGGCCTCAGGCGGCAGATTGATAGCCTCACCCTCGCCGAAACCGGCTGCTTCAAGGCCTGGGACGGCAAGGACATGGCGTTCTGAGGGCACACTGGTATGGCAACACAAGGCCTCGCGCGGAGTGTTTCTGTCACCATTTGAAACAATCCTTCTGAATCCCGATTCACGGTAAAGCTGCTACTATCGCTACATACCTCAGGCTTATTGGCTTGGCAGCGTCCGCCCGCCAGACAGCCTGCTGAATCCAATTCTTGAAAAGCTCCTGCGGCAGGGGCTTTTGCGTTTGAAAGGACCCGGTTGTATGTCCAGCAAAGCGAAGCAGACCCAGAAACTTCTGCTGTTCCGGCTTTCCGGCGAGCGTCTGTTCGGGATCGGAACCCTGAAGATCCGGGAAATCCTGCCTTTCATGCGGCTGACGAAACTGCCCCACAGCCATCACGCCGTCATCGGCACGGCCACCTTCCGGGGTTCCGCCGTTCCGGTGATCGATATGGCTGCCGCGGTCGGCTATCCGCCGCTGACGCAGGAAGAACGGGAAAAAGCCTCGATTATTGTCACGGATATCCAGCGCCAGGAGATCGGTTTTCTGGTGCGCAGCGTGCAACAGATCATCGAGACTGACTGGAAATCGGTGATGCCGCCACCCAAAGCCCTGGGCAGCAAGGCGTTTATCACAGGGCTGCTGGACGTGGAGGGCGATATCATCCAGCTGCTGGATGTGGAATTGCTGTTGGCGAAGGTGTACCCGGAATCCCTGGACACCCAGGAGGTGGTTCTCACGGATGTGCAGAGTGAGACGCTCAAGTCCCTGAACATTCTGATGGTCGACGATTCCCAGGTGGCCCGTAAGCAACTCTCGGACGTGCTGGACAGCAAGGACATCCCCTACCAGGTGACGTCGAATGGTGATGACGCGCTGCAGATTCTGCTGCGCGACCATGAACTGGGCCGGCCCACGGACATTCTGGTCAGCGATATCGAGATGCCGGGGCTCGATGGGTACGAGCTGGCGTTCAATGTGCGGGACAATTCAGCGCTGAAGCAGCCTTACATCATCCTGCATACATCACTGAACAGTGAGATGAGCCTGAGCTATGCCAATCAGGTGGGCGCCAACGAAGCGCTGACGAAATTCGATGCCGAGGAGCTGCTTCAGGCCATGCTGCGAGGCGCCGAGCAGGCCCGCTAAAGCCTGAGCTGCTCGATAAATTCGTCCGCGTCAGCACGCATCTCAGCCAGCCTCTGCTGCCACTCTTCCCGGTGACGATTCAGCGTTTCCTCACTCAGGCGCGTGAAGCGTTCGCCGGTTTCGGCCACGGTGCGGCTGGCACTGGCGATCGATTCCATGGTGGGATCGTTCAGCTCATCGGCCTGGCGATCCAGATCCCGGGCAGCCTGCTCCAGAATCACCCGGTCTTCCTCCGGTGTCGGCTCACTGTCTTTCAGGGCGTCTTCCACCGAGCGCTCAAGCTCCCGCATGGCTTCCTGCAACTTCTTGCCGAACGCCTCCATGGCGCCCTCTGCCTCACGGCCGATTTCCTCGGAGTAGGCTTCCAGATCCCGCGCCAGCTGCTCCATCTGCTGCTCAAAGTCATCCGAAGACGACGAGAAACGGGCGCTGAGCTCGTCACCGAGCCGGCTGAGCTCGCCCATGATGCTGCTGAACGGGGAAGGATTAAGGATGGCCTCGCCAGTACGGTCGTAATCCACCAACCACTGATCCTGGAACCGTACGAGATAGGTGACCAGCTCCAGCCGCTCACCTTCGGTTCCGGCTTCGGCCGGCAGGCGGGTCACGATAGTGGCTTCGCGATCTTCAATGACGACCCGGCCGAAGGATGGCACGGCGTCGGTCCAGCTGCGCTTGTAACCATCGAACGCGGCGGATTCCGCCAGGGTGGAGTATTCCATCACGTCACCGGCGTCGTTCTCGGCCATGGCCTGCCAGAAGGCCGCCGCCACTTCCTGGGGTGTCTCGGGGTTGCTACAACCGGCGAGCAACGTCAGTGTCGCGACGGCCACCAGGCCGCGAAAAAAGGAACGGATCATTGCAGTGCTACCTCGGGCTCATCATCCATTGACGCATAATACACCCCTCAGAGTTTGCAGGTCAGTTCCGCCAGCTCCTCATCAAACACCCGTCTGTTTTCACTGTAATCCACGGGCACGTCCACCACATGAACACCGCCTTCAGCCAGGGCACCTTCCAGGGTCCGCCGCAGGTCCTCTGTGCGGGTCACGCGGTGACCCTTGGCGCCATAGGATTGGGCATAGGTGACAAAATCCGGGTTGCGATAATCCAGGCCGAAATCGCTGTAGCCTTCCTGGCCCTGCTTCCACTTGATCATGCCGTAGGCACTGTCGTTGATAATCAGCACCACTAGGTTGAGGTTCAGTCGAACCGCAGTTTCCAGCTCCTGGCTGTTCATCATGAAGCCACCATCGCCACAGATCGCCATCACTTTCAGATCCGGATACAACATGGAGGCCATCATGCCGCTGGGCAAGCCGGCGCCCATGGAGGCCAGGGCGTTGTCGAGCAGTACCGTATTGTTGTCGTAGGCGCGGTAATTGCGGGCAAACCAAAGTTTGTACATCCCGTTGTCGAGCGTGATGATCCCGTCGTCGGGCATTACCTGGCGCACATCATGAACAATGCGTTGGGGGATCACCGGGAAACGATCGTCTTCAGCCCGCTCCTGCAGGTGCGCATCCACCGCCTCCTTCACCTCCATCAGGCGGGTGAAATCATGGTTGGCGCACTGGCCACAGTTCTCGGCCATGTATTCCACACTGTTGGCAATGTCGCCGACAACTTCGTGCTGGGGGAAATACACCGGGTCCACGTCGGCCGCACTGAAGTTCACATGAATGACCTTCTTGCCGCCGGGGGTCATGAAGAAAGGTGGCTTTTCCACCACATCATGGCCCACGTTGATCACCAGGTCGGCGCGGTCGATTGCACAGTGAACGAAGTCCCCGGCCGACAGGGCAGCGTTGCCCAGGTAGCGCGGATGTCGCTCATCCACCACGCCCTTGCCCATCTGGGTGGTGAAGAACGGGATGCCGGTAACATTCACAAGATGCAGCAACGCCTGGGAAACCCGTTTCCGGTTGGCGCCGGCACCGATCATGATCAGCGGATGCCGGGCCTCGCGCAGCATTTCGCACGCCATCTCCAGGCTTTTCGGGCTGGCCGAGGGCCGCCGGGCGTCACTGGGTTTGAAGATATGGGTATCGGATTCGGGCGCCTCATCGGCGATGTCCTCCGGCAGCTCCAGATGCACGGCACCCGGACGCTCTTCAGAGGCCAGGCGGAAAGCTTCCCGAACCTTGGCAGGAATGGTGTTGGCATTGCTGATTTGCCGGGTGTACTTGGTGAGCGGACGCATCAGGTCCACCACATCCAGAATCTGGAATAGCCCCTGCTTGGAGGACTTGATGGGTTTCTGGCCCGAGATCATCATCATGGGCATACCGCCCAGCTGGGCGTAGGCGGCGGCAGTCACGAAGTTGGTGGCGCCGGGCCCGAGCGTGGAAAGGCAGACTCCCACGCGCCCCGTCAGGCGGCCGTAGGTGGCGGCCATGAACCCGGCAGCCTGTTCATGGCGGTTGAGGACCAGCTGAATACTGGAGGTCCTCAAAGCCTCAAGGAAGGCTAGATTCTCCTCACCGGGCACCGCGAAAATGTATTCAACGCCTTCGTTTTCCAGCGCCCGGATAAACAACTCGGCCCCATTACGGGCCGGGGTCTGTTCGTTGGCCATGGCCTTCCTCTTGATCTGTGGATTCCGGGTGATCGGCAGGTTCCGGGATCAATCGGTTATGGGCGGCTCCGCCTGCAAAGCATCCGCCGGCACGCGATCCAGACCCCAACTGCGATACACACCCTCTGTTACGCGCCGAAGGGCATCCTCGTTCACTTCCGCAGGCTCCCCCCGCTCCAGGGGATCGTAATGGAAGATGTACAGTCGCGATGTGAACTGTTCGAAAGGCAGCGACGACTCGCCAAAACGCTCTCCGTTGCCCGAGGTACTGACTTTGACTCCATCGCCCCAGTTCTGGCCGCTGTCGTTATTGGGATTGAAGAAATAAATCCGCATCTCACCTTCCGGGTCGAGCGCGGCCCGGAGAATGGTAATGGCGTGCCAGCCGATAAACCGGGCGGCACTATCGGTCACCGCAATACCCGCAGGCTGCGGGTGGATCAGCGGCTGATTGCCGTTGTAGTAGGGGTGATAGCTGGCATAGAAATGCCGGATAAAGCCTTCCAGATCATGCAGCTTGCCAGTGGCCACATCCACGTTAATGGCAAATCCGCGCCCGGCAGACCAGCCGTGGAACTCCGGGTTCACCCATTTGTGGGGATCGCCCTGGCGGCCGACGCACAACCGGCCCATCTCCACATAAATGCGGTCCAGATGCGGCACTACAACCAGGGAGACAGGATCCAGATCGAGGGTTACCTCGGACGCGACACCGCCGACACTGCGGGCCGACGACACCGGCTGGCCTTCAAAGTGAATGACGATCTCATTGTCTCGGGCAGCCCAGGCAACCATCTGCAAGAGATAATCCGGATCGTTATAGGCCCACATCGAGAGAGCACGGGCCGACTGGCAGGTAGGATTGTTGCCCTGCCCCACGCCCAAAGGCTGGCCCAACATGTTCAACACGCCCTGAATCAGCCAGGCATTGGGTTGCGGTTGGTAGCCATAGGCCAGTTCAAGTCGCTCCCGCGCATGGGGGCACAGAGAGAGCCGTGCCTGGCGCCACAGACCCGGCGCAACAGGAGGCTGGTAAAGAATACCCCGCTCCAGCAGCAGCGCCAGGCCGTAGATGCCCTGTGCCGTTTCCGGATAGATACCTTCTTTAATCAGGGTGTGGACCAGCTCCCGATAGCACATCAGGCAATCCCGGCCGGTACTGGACAGCCCCAGCGCCTCGCTCAGCAAGGTGTCCTGGTCCAACAGGATGAAACGTATGAACGAGGCATGGTAAGGCGAGACCAGGCCGGTATCGTGCATGGAACGCGCAAACCCGGTGGCCTCGTTCTGCAGGGCCTGGGCGTCCATGGTTTCCAGCCGCTGCTCGTAGACCACGGTTCCGGGGTCTTCACTGCAGGCCCGGGTGGGCCCATAGAGGCTGGAGATCAACCGGTCGGCACCGCGCCCGGCACTGCCCAGATCGGCCTGCGGATCGGCCCGGCAAAGGGCAATCTGGGTAATCATCTTGCGTACGTCCGATACCTGGATCGGTCGCTGTTCAAGGATCCGCCAGATCTCCTCGATCAGACTATCAATGACATGTTCGTAGCCGATGTGGTGGGCCACGTACTGCACAAGGTTCTGGCTGATCAGCGCGAGCTTGCCCTGCTCCCGCTCAGCCTCGCCGGTCATGCCAAACAGCAGGCCGAGGTTGATGGCAAGAACCTGGGTCAGATAGTGGTGGGCCTGTTCAGCCGACACCGAAGGGTGCAGATAGCTGCCCCGGGCGACGGCAAGCAGCCGCAATTCGCTGAAGGCCTCAATGACGACGGTATCGGCATTCTGGCTCTGCAGCGAATAGGTTGTCAGCGTGGGAAGGAGAATACCGGGTTCGGCCCAGTCGGTGCCGGCAAAGACACCCGCCAGTTCAAGGCGCTCAGCGCGCTCCTCGATGATCCGGCAGCCATCCGGCTGCAGCAGGACCCGGCGGGCAATATCCAGCACACGCGGCAGTTTGCCGGCCTTGGTAAAAGACCGGCTTTCTTCCAAAGCCTGAATGGCGTCATCCAGGCGTTGAGCCAGCTTGTCAACGTTTACAGCTGGCGCTGCGCTGCCCGATTGGTGATCGTTCAAACGATAATCCTCAGGGCCTGGCACCAAACCCGGTTGTTGTTAATGCTTCTCCTGATTATACATAGAAATCGAGGTCTTCCTGATGTTTCAGGAGGTCCCGCATGACATAGGGGTCTTCACCGAAGAAATACACCAGCCCCCAGTGGGTACCGAAAGCGGTACGCTTGGTGACCGTCTCTTCAAGCGGCGCAGTCAGCTCGTGAGACTCGAAATACTCGTGATTTTCGGTCTCCTCCGGAATTTCCAGCTTGCTGACAACCCGGCGGCGCGGATACACACCGAAACAACCGGCGTAACCCTTCGCATCCACCACCTCCTTCGGGAAGAAGGCCTTGATTTCCTCTTCCGTGGTCTTCGGGTCAAAGGCCAGGATCATGCCCTGATAGGCGTTGAAGCCATAGGCACGCTCAAGCAGCTCGAATACCTTGAAGCCCGGTGGGCGATAGGCCACCTCGCCAAAGTACATGGTCCGGTCGCTGGTCACGAAGTACTCCGGGTGGATAAACCCGAATTCGATATCGAAGGTCTTGATCAGCTTCTCGATTTCGCCGCGAATCTGGTCGCGATACTTTTCCAGGTCCGGTGTTGCGGGCACAAATACCGAATAGCCCAGAGTCACATACTCGGAAACGTTCAGGAAGGCGATCTTGCCATTGTGGATCCAGGCTTCTACCGCAAACTCCCAGCCGTCCAGGTGCGATTCCATCAGGACCGGAAACTCTTCTTCCGGAATGGTATCGACCTCGTCGGGAGTACGGATAACCCGGTGACCCAGGCACCCGGCCTTGTCAAACGCCTTGAGGTGGATCGGGTCATTGGGGTCGCCATCCAGCTTGAGCAGGGTCTGGTTTACCCGCTTGAGGAATCGGATAACGTCGCCCTTATCGTGGGCTTCCTCAAAAATACCCACCCGGATGCCACCAAGCTGGGCGCGGCGTTTCATCAGTGCCTTGTCACGCAACAGCATGGCTTGGCCAAACAGGCGCGGCTTGTCCATCAACACCGAGTTAATGGCACCCGCCCACTCGACAGTCTCCTCAAACAACGGAATGGCGACATCAACGCCCATCTCCTTGAGGGTCTGCGCAATTTCTACGGAGCGATCGTTCAGGCGCTCGAAATTCCAGGGCACATAGGGAATGTCATGCTCTTCGCAGTAGGCTTCCGCCCAATCCGGGGCCACGACAACATACCGACGATCAAACTTGTCGGCCGCTTCAACCGCATTCAGGCTCCAGCCCAACAGCGCGATATACCCTTTCTCAGGATTGTACTTTTGCTCACTCACAGGCTCTCTCCTTTCATAAGGGTTGCCTTATAACCCTACGCGGAAGCTGTAAAATCGCAAATTTCGCGGCCTTCTGAAACGAGAAAAGCACCGCGATCACCGGCGTAAAATCCAGCAGTCGCAGTGCCTTTCGGTTTTTTAGAACGTTTAGGAATATCAGCCCAATTTGAGGGTCGACAGGGTCCGCTCGCGGACTTTCGTCAGCAACGCTTCGTCCTCAACGAGGGACTGGCCGTACGACGGCACCAGCTCTTTCATGCGCTCCTGCCACTGCGGAGTCTTGATCTTCTCCGGGAAGCAACGCTCGATAACGTTGATCATGGCATTGGCGGCAGTGGATGCGCCCGGGGAAGCGCCCAGCAGCGCTGCCAGGGTTCCGTCCTTGGCGGCCACGATTTCAGTGCCGAACTCGAGCTTGCCACCGCCACCATCAACCTGCTTGATAATCTGCACACGCTGGCCGGCCATACGCAGCTGCCAGTCCTCTTCCATGGCATCCGGGAAGAAGTTGCGCAGCGATGCCACCCGGTCACTGTGGGACTGGAACACTTCCCCGATCAGGTAGCGGGTCAGGTCCATGTTGCTCTTGCTCACCGAGAGCATCGGCTTCAGGTTGGTGGATTTCACCGAACCCAACAGGTCGAAGATAGAGCCTTTCTTGAGGAAGCGGGTAGTGAAACCGGCAAACGGACCGAACAGCAGGGCCGGCTCGCCATTGATAATCCTGGTGTCCAGGTGTGGCACCGACATGGGCGGCGCCCCGATCGGCGCCTTGCCGTAGACCTTGGAATTGTGTTGCTCAACAATGTCCGGCTTGCCACACACCAGCCACTGACCGCTGACAGGGAAGCCGCCGTAGCCCCGGGCTTCCTCGATACCGGATTTCTGCAGCAGCGGCAGCGCGCCACCGCCAGCCCCAAGGAACACAAAGCCGGTCTCGAGCTTGGTCAGCTCGCCGGTTTTCTGGTTCTTGACCCGGATCTTCCAGCGGCCATTGTCCCGCTGATCGATATAGTGAACCGGAGAGCTGAGCATCAGCTCGAAATTCGGCTGGGTTTCCAGCCACTTCACCATGCTGCGGGTGAGAGAACCGAAATCCACATCCGACCCGTGCTTGATCCGGGTAGCGGCAACCCGCTGCATCGGGTCCCGGTTATTGACGATCAGGGGCATCCACTCTTCGAGATCCTTCGGGGACTCGGTGTATTCCATTTCGCGGAACAGATGGTGAGCGCTCAAACGCTCATGACGGCGCTTGAGGAAGGCTACATCTTTCTCACCCCAGACAAAGCTCTGGTGCGGCGTGCGGTTAATAAAGGTGGATGGCTCTGGCAGGATGCCCTGCTCCACCAGGTAAGACCAGAGCTGCAGGGACACCTCAAACTGGGCGTTGATCTGCAGGGCCCGATCAATGGTCACATCGCCATCGTCGGTTTCGGGCGTATAGTTGAGCTCACAGTAACCGGCATGCCCGGTACCTGCGTTGTTCCATCCGTCTGTGCTCTCATGGGCAACGTGGTCGAGACGCTCCACCATGACGATGTCCAGGGACGGATCAAGCTGCCTGAGCATCATGCCGAGAGTGGCGCTCATGACGCCACCGCCGACCAGCACTACGTCTGCCTGTCTAACGGCCATTGGTTTTCACCCTAGCTAGTGTTGAGCTTTTTTGCCCCCTCACGATCAGCAAGGAGGCCTGTCGGAAGCCGGTCGGGCGCGAGGTAAGCGGCGCCGCCGTCTGCTTCCGGTCTGAATGTGCGCGCAATTATCGCGATTTTTACCGAGATAATAAATTGCGATTGTCAATCGTTGCGTCTTTCTCAGGCCCCCGACAATGCTCAGAGCCTGTATATGCACGTACGAACAGTGGTTTGCTCTGGGTCAACGGTCTAAAATCCGCCCGCATGATCTGCCAGGCCGGCTCCGGCCTCTACTCTGATAAACCAGGACGGGATCTCCCCAATGTCTGCCCTTGATACGTTTCTGATTGTTCTCGCGGTTCTGGCGCTACTGGGCGTCATATTTGAAGAGGTCATCCACATCAACAAGGCCAAGGTAACGCTGTTCTTTGGCACCATGAGCTGGATGCTGCTGTTCCTGTTCAGTGATAACGCTGCTGAAACTTCTGCCATTTCCGCCGGCCTGTCCGAAAGCATTGCCGAAATCGCGGGACTGTGGCTGTTTCTGGTCGCAGCCATGACATTTGTCGCTTACCTGAACAAGAAGGGTATGATCGAAAACGTCATTTACCTGATCATGCCGAAACAGGTGAGCGAACGGCGACTTCTGTTCCTGACCGGTCTTTTTTGTTTCATTTTCTCTTCTCTCGCAGACAATATCACCGCCACTTTAGTCTCATGCTCGCTGATTCTGTCGCTGGATCTGGAGCTGAAAAAACGCATCCAGTTCATCACGCTCGTTGTCTTTGCAGTCAACTCAGGAGGCGTTTCCCTGATCACCGGCGACGTCACTACCTTGATGATTTTCCTCGCGGAAAAGGTGGAAATACTGACTCTTCTGACCCTGGCGATCCCGGCCTCGATTACGGTTTTCATCCTTGCCGTCTTCCTCTCACGGGCACTGACAGGCACGGTGACACTTCGTTCCAATACCACCCCGGTTCGGCGGGTGGATGCGGTCATCAGCGGCCTGTTTTTGTTAACAATCCTGAGCACCATTGCCGGCAATGCCCTGTTCGGAATTCCGCCGGTTCTGACCTTTCTGTTCGGCCTGTCCATCATGTTTCTGGTATCGCGCTTCATGAGCGACGACTCTGACCTGGACCCGATTCTGGAATACATCCGAATCATCGAATTCGAGACCCTGCTGTTCTTCCTGGGCATTCTGCTGCTGGTGGGCATGCTCAAGGAGATTCACGCACTGGACTCGCTGGTGGCCATTTACGATATCCTGCCGCCGCTCTACGCCAATTACCTGATGGGAATCTTCTCGGCCGTGATCGATAACGTGCCGCTGACAGCAGCACTGCTGAAGGCCGGTATCGATATGAGTCCCGGTGAATGGATGGGCCTGACCTACGCCGTGGGCGTGGGTGGATCGCTTCTGGTGATCGGTTCAGCCGCCGGCATCGTGGCAATGAGCAAGATCCCGGGGCTGACCTTTGTGGCCTATTTGCGGTATCTTGCACACCTCCTGGCAGCCTATACCCTGGGCTACGCCGGCGTTTTCATGCTCGGACGTTTCATCAACTGAGGTCTATCTATGCTAATGGCATTTGGCGCTATCATCGCCGGCCTGGTACTGCTGGTCTGGAGTGCCGACAAGTTTGTGGAGGGCGCCGCGGCGACCGCCAAACACCTGGGGATGCCGACCCTGCTGATCGGCATGGTGATCATCGGTTTCGGCACCTCGGCACCGGAGCTGGCCGTCTCTGCCATGGCCGCGTCCGATGGCAACCCCGGCCTGGCCCTGGGTAATGGCTATGGCTCCAACATTACCAATATTGCGCTCATTGTCGGCCTGACAGCCGTCATCGCGCCTATCGCAGTGCACTCCCAGGTGATCCGTAAAGAGCTGCCGCTGCTGATCGTACTCACCCTCATTGCCGGTGCCCAACTGCTCGATGGGCAACTCTCGCGCATGGATGGCTGGGTGTTACTGGCGGTCTTCGCGGTGGTTATGGGCTGGTCCATCTATCAGGGCATGAGAGGCAAGGCGGACCCCCTGGCCGGCGATGCCGATGCCGAGATCATCGCCCATCCCATGCCCCTTAAAACCGCTGTCATCTGGCTGGTAATTGGCCTGGTACTGCTGATCGTCAGCTCCCGGATGCTGGTCTGGGGTGCCGTGACGATTGCCCAGAGCCTTGGAGTCAGCGATCTGGTGATCGGTCTCACCATCGTTGCCATCGGCACTTCCCTGCCCGAACTCGCCTCGGCTCTGGCCGCGGTCAAAAAGAACGAACACGACCTGATCCTGGGCAATATTCTGGGGTCGGGCATTTTCAACACCCTCGCCGTGGTGGGTCTCGCGGCTGTTATCGAACCCCTCGCGGTGGACCCGGAAGTGCTCTACCGTGACTGGACGCTGATGCTGGCGCTCACGGTGGGTCTGTTCCTGATGGGTTACGGGCTTACCGGATGGCGAAAACTGGTGAGCCGTGTGGATGGTGGCATCCTGGTGCTGGTGTACGTGGCCTATACCGGCTATCTGCTCTCCACGGTGGTGGCTGCCGGTACGGCCTGATCTGCGTGCCGATGTGAGGCCAGCGCTAACCGGCTTCACCGTCTCCCAACAGCTCCGTCAGCCTTGCGCGCACCTCGGTCATGACTTCGTCCAGGTCGGCTTTGGTCTTACCGGCCGTATCCAGCGGTTCTCCTACCCTCACATCCACCGGCTGCCCGAGGTTGATCTGCCAGGTGCGGGCCGGTAAAACACGGTGGATACCCCGCACGGCCACCGGCACGATCACCGCCTCAGTATCCAGCGCCAGGTGAAAACAGCCTTTCTTGAAAGGCAGAAGTTTTCCGTCCGGCGAGCGGGTTCCCTCGGGCGCGGCCCAGAGCACGATTCCACTTTCCATCATCGCCCGCGCCTTCTCCAGATCCCTGACTGCACGTTGCCGATTGGAGCGGTCTACTGAGGGGAATTCCGCTGCACGCATGGCCCGCCCCAGCAGCGGGATACTGAACAGCTCCTTTTTTGCCAGCATACGGATCGATCCCGGCAACGATACGAAGGTGACCGGAATATCATAGTGGCTGGCATGAGTGCACATGATGATGTACCGGCGCCCGTCGCCGAAATCAGGCACTTGCCCGCGTACGGTGAGGCTGGCACGAACCAATCGTAACAGCGAGGCCGACCACTCGCGGCAGTATTTGTCGACGATGGGCCGGTTCAACCTCCCGAACAGCGCCCTCAGCAAAACCAACAGGGAAAAGAGTGCTGTCAATCCGACACTGCCCAGAACCACACCCGCCCGCCGAAGAAGCGTTGCTGACTCCGTTAGCGGATTCATCTTCAATCGAATCATCTCAGCTACCCTTCTCTGTTTCCCGGGTTCGTTCGCGGCCTCGTTGCTGCGCGTTCGATAGGGGGCGAATTATAGCGACTGAAAAACCCGTTGAATAACACACAAAAGTATTGATTAATTTTTAACCATTACCTATAAGATATAAGGATATAACCGCGAAGAATTGAAAAAGCAGTCCCACCGTCCGACGACAACCCTAAGAAGGAGACGGATAATGAAGCAGGAATCAGCGCTGATGCGCGGCCCGAATGACCCGGGCCTTCAGAACCCCTCCCGCCGCACCCTGCTACTTGGCAGTGCCGGCGCCATGGCCGCGGTAAGCGTGCTGGGATTTACGCCCCTTGCCAAAGCCGATGAACCAAAATCACTCCCGGATTACGCCGCCTGGAAAGAACGCAACGCCCTGATTGTTCACAGCGCAAACACGATGGAAACCCAACGGGGGGCAATCGGCAATGGCGTTATCACCTCAAGTGACCGCTTGTTCGTTCGTAATAACCTGCCCGCGCCACCAGCCTCGGTAACCGATAACCCGGATGCCTGGGAGGTGCGAATCGAGGGCGTGAAAAATCCCCGAAACCTGACGGTCGGCGACCTGAAACAGATGGGGGTTACCACCGTTGCCTCCGTATTACAGTGTTCCGGTAACGGTCGCGCCTTCTTCCCCCATGGCGCGAGTGGTACCCAATGGTCTGTTGGCGCTGCGGGCTGCATCATGTGGACCGGTGTACCGCTGAAAGATGTTGTGGAGGCTCTTGGCGGCCCTGTTGACGGTACCCGGTACATCACCAGCACCGGCGGCGAGACACTTCCCGACGGCCTGGACCCGAAAACGATTATCGTGGAACGTTCCGTTCCCACCCGTGCCATGGAAACCGCATTGCTGGCCTGGGAAATGAATGACGAGCCTCTGACCCACACTCACGGTGGCCCGCTAAGAATGGTTGTGCCGGGTTACTACGGCGTGAACAACGTGAAGTACGTCAAGAACGTTGCCTTCACCGAAAACCAGACGGACGCCAAGATCCAGGCTTCAGGCTACCGGGTTCGTGATGTCGGCGTGAAAGGCGCCCCGGATCAGCCTTCCATGTGGGAAATGAACGTCAAATCCTGGGTAACATCGCCTCTGGAAAGCGGTCAGAACGGTCGCAATATGATCTATGGCGTCGCTTTCGGTGGCACTGTTCCGCTCGAAAAAGTCGACGTTTCAGTGGATGGTGGTAAAACCTGGAAACAGGCTCGTTTCCTGGGACCGGACCTTGGCCCCTATGCCTGGAGGCCGTTTGTCCTGGCAGCGGATCTAGCGGCCGGAGAGCACCGGATTGTCAGCCGGGCGACCGACGTGCAGGGCAACACCCAACCTGAGGGTCGGACCGAGAATGAACGTGGCTACGGTCACAATGGCTGGAGCGACCACGGAGTCACGGTTGCCATCAGTTGATCATTGGCGGAGCCGACCCGGGATTACGGCGGCTCCGACCTATCCGGAAAGCAATGATATGAGAAAAACTGCAGTACTGGGCGCCATAGCTCTGATCGGACTGTCGCCCCTGACGATGGCCAGCGACTTTGACAAGGGGAAACAGGTATTCACTCAGGAGGCTCAACCTTCCTGCACCATATGCCACACCCTGGCGGACGCCGGTTCGGCTGGTGCCATCGGCCCGGATCTCGATGAACTCAAACCCACAATGGAACAGGTGGTCAATGCCGTAACTAGCGGGGTGGGTGTCATGCCGGCGTTCAACGAGTCGCTGTCTGAGGAACAGATAAATGCGGTAGCACACTACGTGGCGACTGTGACAGGCGGCAATAAATAGAATCGGGGGCCCTGCGGCCCCCTTTTTTCGTCTCAGGCGTTTTCCTGAAACACCATGGCAACCGAATTCAGGCAGTAGCGCTGCCCGGTTGGCGGCGGGCCGTCAGGAAAGACATGGCCGAGATGGCTGTCGCAACGGGGGCAGCGGATTTCGGTGCGGGTCATGCCAAGACTCGTGTCCTCAATGTAGCGGATATGCTCCGGATCAAAGGGCTGGAAGAAACTCGGCCAGCCGGTTCCCGAGTCAAACTTCGAGTCCGAGCTGAACAAAGGCAGATCGCAAAGCCGGCAGTGGTAAACACCGGCTTTTTTGTTATCCAGCAAGGTTCCGCAGAACGGATGCTCGGTGCCATGGTCGAGCAGCACGCGCCGCTCCTCCGATGTCAGATCCGCAGCTTTCTCCTCAACCTGTGCTTCGTTAAGTGGTGTCAGGTCATAACCTGCAGCGGAAACTCCCATAGTCTGCCTCCTCAGGCGGTGCTGCCTGCGTCGTTGTCTGTAAATTCCGGCTTCAGGCGATCAGGATAACTGTCTACAAGCTTTTCCATTTTCGGGGCGGCCACGGCCATGATGTATGGCTGGTAGGGATTCCGGGCAGCAAAGTTCTGGTGGTACTCTTCTGCCGGGTAAAATGCCTCCAGCGGCTCCAGCGTGGTCACTATCGGGTCCGGGTACACTTCGGCCTGATTGAGCTGATGGATGTAGGCCTCGGCTACCCGCCGCTGTTCGGCAGTCTCGTAGAACACAGCCGAGCGGTACTGGGTGCCCCGGTCGTTGCCCTGGCGGTTCAGCTGGGTGGGATCGTGAGCAACCGAGAAGAACACCTTTAGCAGTTCGCCAAAACTGACCCTGGCAGGGTCATAGTGAACATCGACCACTTCTGCGTGGCCGGTAGTACCTGAGCATACGGCCTCATAATTGGCAGAGCTGGCGTGACCGCCAGCGTAACCGGACTCAACACTGGTTACGCCATCGATGGCCAGGAAAACGGCTTCCACACACCAGAAACAGCCGCCAGCCAGCACGACACGCTGTTCGCCCTCGGCCGCAGGCAGGTCCTGTTCAGGATCGGGAAAACGGCTACGTGGTACGTTGAGACCCGGGATACTGCAGGATGTCGTCATGGTAACCTCTGCGTTCGAATTATCTGCCTTTAACCGCTCGATTGTGGCTGGAAACCTGCTGATTTGCCAACCCGTGTGCCGGCTCGGGAAGAAAGGATTATATGTACGTTGATCAGGACAGCAGGATCACTCCAGCCAGCGCACTCAGCGGCGCCAGTAGCCAGACCGGAACCCGCCAGACAGCGAGACAGACCCAAATAGCGAGCACGAGTGCCAGATCCTGCGCACCATGGACGGCGGAGACCCAGACCGGATCATAAAGAGCCGCCAGCAACAACCCCACCACGCCTGCATTCACCCCGGCCAGTGCTGACCGGGCGCGACGATGCTCCCGAAGCCAACTCCATAGGGGAAGACCGGCGAATACAAGCAGGGTTCCCGGGAGGAACACAGCCAGTACCGCAATCACACCACCGAGAACACCGGCCTGTGAACCACCCAGAAATCCTGAAAAGGAAAACAGCGGCCCCGGTATAGCCTGGGCAACGCCATACCCCGCCAGGAAAGTGTCCGCCGGCATGGCACCGGAGGCCACGAAGCCCTCCTGCAGCCAGGGCAGCACAACATGTCCGCCGCCAAACACCAGGGCACCGGCCCGGTACATTTCAGAGCCTATCCAGCCAAGACTGCCGGTGGCCTGAGGCAGGAACGAAACCAACAACAGAATCAAAAAGGCCCCTGCAAAAAACGCAGGTTTCCGGGATTGCAGGGGCACATGAAGCGGCTCAGATGTTTCACTGCTCCCCACCCCCAGAAAGGAACCCACAGCCCCGGCAATGACCAGCGCCAGTATCTGCATCCAGGTTTCGCCCATCACCAGAAGGCTCACCGCTACCAGCAACGCCATGGCGATTCGGGGACGGTCCGGGCACAGGGTTTTTCCCATCTGCCAGACCGCCTGGGCCACCACCGCCACCACAAACAACTTGAGACCCTGTATCCAGCCGCCACCGCTGGCCTCTGGCCAGGCGTTCAACCCCAGCGCAAGACCAATCATGATCACCGCCGATGGCAGGGTGAACCCCAGCCATGCTGCGAGTGCGCCACGGTAATGGCCGCGCAGGAACCCGATGGTCAGACCGACCTGGCTGGAGGCCGGTCCCGGCAGCAACTGGCAGAGGGCCACAACTTCTGCGTAGGCACTGTCTGAGAGCCACCGCCGACGTTTGACAAATTCATCGTGAAAGAATCCGAGATGCGCTGCCGGACCACCAAACGACGTCAGCCCCAGCCGAAGGAACAGCAGGAAAATCTGGCTGAACGACAGCCTGTCATCACTCGATGGTTCCGTCATAAAACTCCTGAGTCTGTTGCTCCGCTGGCTTAACCGTCAGTGTGTCATCAAACATGAACATTGTGTCGTTTTGGTTGCATACCTTCGAGGGCCATCCATAATGACAGACAGGGTTTGCCACTTAGTACATCTGCCATGCCCGGCTCGGCATATAAGGGAAGAAAAATGACGGCAAGGGCTCGTACACCGGAGAACCAGGATGAACTCCTGGAATACCGCCTGAGCCTGAGGCTCGGCCCTGTTCACGCCCGCCAGAGGCTCGGCATTGAACGGGAAGCTGAAGCGAAGGTATTCGGGCAGGATCACAGCTCATTCCATCTGGAAAACTGGGCCACGGCGCCCGGCTTTATCCGTACCTGTTTGCGCATGGTTGGCCTTTGGGGCCGGGGCCAGAGCAACAGCCGGCGTCTGTACACTGTGCACAATCATTTCCAGCTTCCCGGCCTGCCGGAAGCCTTCGAGGGCTTTCGCATTCTGCATCTGACCGACCTGCACGTAGACATGGACGAAGCCAACCTGCAGGCAGTCCTGCGCCAGATCGAACCGTTAGACTACGATCTGTGCGTGTTGACCGGCGACTACCGGAAACTCACGTGGGGCCCGATTGAGGGCGCCCTGGACGGCATGGCGCGGCTGAGGGACGGTATAAAAAGCAAGCCCTATGCGGTTCTGGGTAACCACGACAGCGTTCGCATGGTACCGGCATTGGAAGACATGGGTTACCAACTGCTGATGAACGAAATGGCGCCCATTGAACGGGGAGGCCAGACCCTGTACCTCGCGGGTGTGGACGACGCCCACTTCTTCAAGGTCCACAACCTGCACCAGGCGGGGGACAATATCCCTGCGGGAGGCACCAGCATCCTCCTCAGCCATACGCCGGAGATCTGGCGCGAGGCTGCCCACGCCGGCTACGACGTCTTTCTCTGCGGACACACACACGGCGGCCAGATCTGCCTGCCCGGAGGTATACCGGTGACTCTCGACTCTGACTGCCCGCGCACACTCGGTCGAGGTTACTGGCGGATGAATGGCATGCAGGGCTACACCTCACCGGGTTCCGGAACGTCCGTGGTAAACGTTCGCCTGAACTGCCCGCCGGAAGTAACCCTTCACACCCTGACTCGCGGCCCGGTTTAGTGGGGCTGCCGGCGTATACCGAGACGGTAGAGCAGCGGTGAGCCATAGATGTTGGACAGGGTAAAAACCACCACGACAACCAACACTACCCACAGGCTCACCGGCAGCCACCACATCGCCAGCAGCATGGGCAGGAGGGCTTCCGGGATCTGATCCAGCCCGACAGCCCGGGCACTTGATGCCAAACCCATTCGACGCTTCATGAAGCTGCTCAGAAGATCTCCTCCCAGCCCCAGCAGGCCGAACAGAAGCCCGAACACGAATCCCAGCCCGGTAAACAGCGCAAAAAGCCCGCAAGCCAGTGCACCGGATACAACACCCCGCCAGGTTTTGCTTTCACCAAATACGGGGCGACCATCGGACAGCAGTCGACCGCCGTCCACCGGGGCCGACCAGCGGTTTTTCAGCAGCCCGGCCGCAACCACCGGCGTGCCGTTGGCCAGCACCAGCATCACAAACAGCTCCAGGATGATCAGCAAGCGTTTGCGCCCCTCTGAAACGACCGATCAGGCGATACCGCGCCGGGTCAGCTTGAGCGGATCCATCAACTCCTCGAGCCGCTCCCGGCTCAGGCCGCTGCGTTCCTCCGCCACATCGATGACTGGCCGGCCCGTTTTATATGCCTCCTTGGCGATGTCTGCCGCCAGGCTGTAGCCGATCTCGGGATTAAGCGCTGTCACCAGTACGGGATTCTTGCCCACACCTGCGTTCAGGTTGTCGGCATTGACCGTGAAATCCTTGATCGCCTTGTCCGCCAGCATGATGGCCGCATTGGCGAGCAAATCGGTCATGTCCAGCAGGTTACCGCCCACCAGAGGGAGCATGACGTTGAGCTGGAAATTACCGGACTGACCGGCAATGGCCACGGCGCTGTCCAGCCCCATCACCTGGGCGCCGACCATGGCCACGGACTCCGGGATGACCGGATTGACCTTGCCCGGCATGATACTGCTGCCCGGTTGCAATGCCGGAAGACTGATTTCAGCCAGGCCGTGAATAGGGCCGCTGTTCATCCAGCGCAGATCGTTGGCGATCTTGGTAAGCACGATGGCTGCTCCGCGCAATTGTGCGGAGAGGGCCACCGGGGCATCCACCGCGCTCTGGCCGGTGAATTTGTGATCGAGCGACGTAAAAGGATAGCCGGTGTTAGCCCGCAGGAACTTGACGAACTGGCCCGGAAATTCCGGTAGCGCATTGATTCCGGTACCCACCGCCGTGCCGCCCTGGGGAACGGCCAACAGCTCATCAGCCGCGGCTTCTACCCGCTTTTCCACGGCCAGAAGCTGTTCGCGCCAGGTTTTCAACTCCTGGCCGAGGGTCACGGGCATGGCATCCATCAGGTGGGTGCGGCCGGTTTTTACCTGGCTGGAAAACGCCGCTTCCTGCTCGTAGATCACACCGCAAAGATGCGACAGCGCCGGCAGCAGCTTCTCCTTGGCTGCAATCACGGCACTCACGTGGATCGCCGTTGGAATCACGTCGTTGGAGCTCTGGCTCATGTTCACATGATCGTTCGGATGCACCTCGAAGCCTGCGTTGCGGGCGATACTGGCGATCACCTCGTTGACATTCATATTGGTGCTGGTGCCGGAGCCGGTCTGGTAGCGGTCTACCGGAAACTGATCCGCGTACTCGCCCTTAACCAGATCTTCGCAAGCCTGGGAGATCGCATCCCGCAGATCGTTGTCGAGCAGCCCCAGGCTGGTATTGGCCTCGGCGGCCGCGCGCTTGATCTGGGCAACAGCGGCAATAAACGGCTGAGGCATCAGCTGGCCACTGACCGGGAAGTTTTCCACCGCGCGCTGGGTTTGAGCGCCCCAGAGCGCATCCGCAGGTACCTGTACGTCCCCGAGGCTGTCGGTTTCCGTTCTGAATTCGCTCATATTCCCTCCTGTCCGTGCATTTGCACTGTGGGCTTCTTGGCGTGTACGCCAGGGGCCCGGCCATGGCTCAGCCGCCGCCCTGGGATCTGAGCCGGACATGGTCGCAGATGCCCGTAACCTGTTCAAAATTGAGGATCAGGGTATGAACGGTGTTGGTGTAGGTGTCGTGCAGGTGAAACTTGTAACGGTGCTGCTTTTCACCCTGCAGAAACGCATCGTACTCGCGGACCAGCTCACGCACATCCCCACCGGAATCCTTGCTCCAGGTCGCATTGAACGGACCCAGCACGGCACCGCCAGCCAGGCAGATGGTGACTTCGTGATTCGTCAGACCATTCTCAGGAACTGTCATGGTTATCTCCCTTTCGATGAGCCTCTGGTAAGTGTAGTCGCTCCTGACGCCAGGACAGTCCATAGTGCCAAGGCTGTCACAGAACCAGGTTTTCATTGCCGGCAAAGGCACTGCTGTAGGAAGTTCCTACACCGCTAAGCCACTGTTGTTGCTAATCTCTTCCCTACCCCATTAACAGGATACAGAGTAATCATGGCGACCAGCGGAGCGGCGGAGATCCTTCTCCGGTATGACGACGACCAGGACCGACAGCACTTCGAAACCTTGTTTGCCAGCGATTTCGTTATTCACGCGTTCGCCACTGACCAGGGGGCACTCGACTACCTGCCCTCGGCTGCCACCATACCCACCGCCATCGTTCTGCTTCCGAACCGCGCTGATGACTATCTTGAGTCGTCGCTACTGGCACGGGCCAGGGACCACCACCCCCGGATTCTGAAGATCCTCATAGGAGATGCCATTGCGCTGAACCTCCTCGTGAAACTGCTCGACCATCAGCTGGTCGATCGCTGCTTCGAACAGCCGGTCAATCCCGATGTTATCCGGTCGCACGTGCTCACAGCCGCGCTTACCCGCGAAGGACAAACCTTCTCTCCGGATACCAGCGAGGCCCACGAGGGCCCCAAACCGGCGATTCTGATCGTGGATGACGAACCGACTGCCACCCGTTATCTGTCGAGGCAGTTGGAGCGCATGCAGGACGAATTCCGCGTGCTGAGCGCCATCAGTGCAGAAGAGGCTCAGCTCGTGTTGCAGAAAGACAGCGATGTCGCGGTGGTGATGACAGACCAGAGAATGCCCGGGATGCATGGCAAAGAGCTGCTGGACGAACTACGCCAGTCGCACCCGACAATTGTCCGAATTCTCACGTCAGCCTGGGGCGAGGTTGATGTGGCCATGGATGCAGTTAACGAGGGCCGGATCTTCCGCTATCAGAAGAAGCCATGGAACGCAGCCGAATTGCTGTCGCTCTTCCGCAAGGCTCTTGTCCAACATCGCACCCTGGTCTCTGCAAGAGACCGTTCACGCTCAATTGCAGAACAACAGTTCGCGGAGCTTCGCCAGCAACGACGAGCCAGACTGCTTGAACATCTAAACGAGCGAGTGGACGGTTTTACCGGCGAACCGATCACCGCCGACTTTCTGGATGCCCTGGCAACCGTTCGCACACTTCCTGCCCAGCCACCCCATCTGCGCGCAAGCCGGGAAACCGCGCTTGAGCATGATCTTGTAAGAGACTTTGCCGGAATGGTGGGCAGGCAGCTCAGCACCCTTCAGCCAGGCCACGTGCACGGCATCCAGAACCGGCAAGCCTTTGACCAGGCTCTCGCGAACGCCTTGGAGAACCCGGCAGGCACGAGCGAAACACAAACACCGTTGATGGCCCTTTGCCAGGCACTGGCAACCCTGATGAAGGCCTCCGGGCTGGAGCGCTCTGCTCTGGAATTGACCCGGACCGAAAGCGGCCTCATGGTCGCCAGCGCCAGCCCACTTCACATGTACAGCCATCTGCTGGCGCCAATCACCCGCCTCTCCCGCCCCCTGCTGGAGCAGCAGAGCGCTCTTCTGATGCTCTTCGTAAGCACCCGACTGCTTGCTGGCGATATCGACGTGACCGGAGGCGACCAGTGTCTTCGATTGAGTCTCCATCTGCCGGCCAGGGCAGACTGATGGCGTCAGGTCAGCGCAGGCTCAGGTTGTACGTCACCATGGGGCAGCGACTGCTCCGTGACAGCCTGCTATTCCAGATCCTCTTGCACGATGAGGTCGAGCTGGTTGGCGAATCGGAGACCGGAGTGGCAACGCTCAATCGGCTAAAGAGGGCCACCCCTTCGGTACTGCTGATTGAGGAAAACCTGCAGGACAACGACGGGCTCACCATCGCCGAGCATGCATTGGCGGTGAATCCGTCATTGTCCGTGCTGCTGATATCGGACACGCCGGTCAGCAGCGGGCGGATGGCGATCTATCTGGAAGCAGGCATCAAGGCCGTGGTGTCCAAGGACCAGCCAGTGCAGGAGTTGATCAAGACGCTCTTCTACATTCGAAACGGGCAGGTTTATGTCGGTAACTGGCAGCAGGAACCAGCACCGGCCGCCATGCTCGCCTATCAGGCCTTGTCCGGACGGGAGCGGGAAGTGGCACAGCTGATGGCCAGCCGGCTGCCGGTACGCGATATTGCAGGCAGGCTTGGCGTTTCCTGCAAGACGGTGCATTCCTACAAGGACCGGATTTTCGTGAAATTGGGCTTCGAGCGCCTGCCCGAGCTCATTCTCTTTATGCAACGACACCAACACGGAGCCGCCGAGTGAAACTGCTTTCCGGGATGGATCAGATCCGCCAGCTGCCCGCCTACCGACAGCGACGCTTCGAACGCTTCTACCACACCCAGTATCGGTACCGGGTGCTGCCCCTGTTCGCCGACGTTTACCTGGTGATTGCCTTTATCGGTACCCTGCTGTTTCTCGGGGGCCTGGCCCTGAACCCGGATGCACCGGACGTATTCGGTATCTACCTCATCTACACCGCGATTCTGACCGGTCTGATCGCCGCTCACCGGTTCACGCGCCTGCGCCGGTCAGCGCCGATGATTGTCTACCTGGTGTTTTTCAACATGGCGGCGTTCAGCTACCTGGGATACATGACAACGGGCGCGTCGCTCGCTCCCATCGTGGGCTTGTTCTTTTTCATCAGCTCCGTGGGCATCATTACCCTGTCCCTGTTCCACACCAGCGTGATTATCCTGATCAACCTGACACTGCTGGTACTCGCCACGTTCGTGGCGGTCGACAGCACTCAGGTAAGCGACACCCTGATCGGCATTCTGACCAACTGGCTGATTCTGATGTGCCTGGTGGTCGCACCGCTATCGGCCTGGTTCCTGTCGCAGTTCCTGCGCAACCTGCTGGCGCTCCAATTCCTGCTCCGAGACCGGAATCGACAACTTTCCCGCACTTTGGAAACCCTGAAATCAACGGAAGAAAGACTGGCCCAGGAACAGAAACATCAGGCCCTTAGCCATATGGCTAAGGGGCTGCTCCACGAGATCATGAACCCGTTGAACTGCGCCAGCCAGGCCGTGGATTTTGCCAACTCGGTAAACCGGGATGTCGAGGTCGCAGACGCCCTGACCGACGCTAGCACCCACCAGAAACGCATTGCCGATATTGTGTCTGACCTGATCGAGTTTTCCCGCCCCGTCCCTGAACACAGCCTGGAAACGGCAGACCTCGGCAAACTGGTGACCACCGCCACCCGCTTCTGCCAGCATCAGCTACGAGGTGTCGAGCTTCAGACTGACATCCCGGAGGGAACGACCGTTCCCTGCTATCCATCTGCCCTGACCCAGGTGTTCGTTAACCTGCTGCTCAATGGCGTCTCTGCCGTGAGCAAAAACCGGCAGCCCGGCAAAATCGAGATAACGGCCGAAAGCGCTGACAGTGCCCATCGAATCGTAATTCGGGACAACGGCCAGGGCATCGCGCCAGACGATATGAAGCGGCTCACTGATCCGTTCTATTCCACCAGTGATACACCGGACAACCTGGGGCTGGGCCTCAGTATCTGTCAGACCATCATGCGCCATCACAAGGGCAACATGTCGATTACCAGCGAACCCGGCCAGTGGACGCAGGTGACCCTCACGCTGCCTAGAACCGCAGCACAGCACGCAGGGTAACAGCGTCTCCGTCCGGCACGGCCATCAGGGTATTGCCGCGAATATCCGGCATCAGGTAATTCAGGCGCAGCTGGAACAGCTCGCCCAGATACCAGGCAAGACCCAGCAGCGTCACACTCGCCTCGGCGCCCAGGTTCCGGTCTCTCAGGTCCACAGCACTGTGCCGTGCCACCAGTTCCAGGGCGCCCGCCCGGTGCCGGGGCTCTATCCAGTCAAACTCACCCCGGCTGTAATAGCGCCGATCATCGGTCAGGAACACACCGGCCTGGAGGTAGGCGCCACCGAACTGCCAGCGTGACCCGTCGGTTCGACGCACGCTCTGAGCCATGGCCTCCGCCACGAGGGTCAGACGATGATAAAGCCAGGCGGCCTCGAGACCTGCCAGCCAAGCATCACCAGCCTCGAATCGTGGGCTGCGGATGACATTATCGGCACTGAACACCTCTCCCTCATCCTTGATCTGAAAGCGGCTGTCGCCAAGATCACGATAAGAGGCCGCGGCGCCCAGATGTAGGGTCTGGTTTTCTGAACGAATGGGGGCACGGGTCAGTCTCGCGGTTATAGCGTGAGTGGAGCCACCATCGGGCTCATCGGTGAACAGACCCAGGGACCAGGTGCCGCGTTTGCGGTACTGCCCCGCCATAACACCGATGGAACGCCCCGGTGCGAACGCCGAGGTCACCAGCGAACGTTCGCTGGTGTTCAGGCTGGTGTAGCTGGCGAGGCGTTCCAGGCCAAAAGGCTCCTTGAAGCGCCCAATTTGAGCCTCGAAACGGCTCTCCCCGTCATACAGGAGATAGGCATCGCCCAGATCCAGCTCTTTCTTGTCGCCTTCAATCTTGTAGCTGCCATCCAGCTCTGCCTCCCAGCGCTTGCCCAAGGCCAGTTCCAGTTCAATTTTCGCATTTCTCAGGACGCCCCGGGCTGTGCTGCGCTCACCGTCTTCATCATAAAATGACCCGTAATGGTCAACACCGGCGGCGACGTAACCGCCCACTTCTGCCTCGACAGGGGAAGCCACAGCGAGCAGAGGCTGTAACATGAACGCCAGTGTCAGACCGATCACCAGCCACGCCCATTTCAGCTCAGCGAGCATGATCGGCCTCCTGACGAAAGTGCATACGTAGCATGGCGGTGTCCCTCAGATAGCTGACAGACACCACATCCACCCGGAACACATCCAGACCGGTGCGCTCTCGCAGGTCCGCAATGAGCAACTCCCGGCGGTCCCGGTGAACGTTCTCTATCTTTTCGTACTCCACCTCTCTCTCACTGTGTCGCGGCAAAAGCACATGGGTTTCGAGCACCAGCGCCAGAACGATGACCAGCAGGTTCAGAAACACCAGCTCCAGGTGGTGCATGTTGCCAACTGCTGCCAGCAGGGCCATGGCGATCACCAGAAACAGGTAGGTCATCTCTTTTATGCCCAGGGCCTCGGTTCGGTACCGGAGCATCGAGAAAACGGCGAACAGACCGAAGGCAAAGCCCATGGTGACGGTGACCGAATGCAGCAATGCGGTCACCAGGAAAACGCCGACACCAAAAAGAATGAACGAGGCGGCATTCTCCCGGTGACGGGAAAACGCGTAGTAGCAGCGAATCAGCACAAACACGGAGGCGGTATTGATCAAAAGCCGGATCGCAAAATGGACATCAACTGCAGATTCCATGAAGTCTCCTTAACAGCGGTTTGAAGCGATTGGTTTTGCATTCGTGGCCGAACAACAGGCTTGTGCCGATGCAGTATTTGCTGAACTGCACGGGGCGGCAGCCGAGCTGACCAAGACGTTCCAGGAAAGGGGAATATGGGACCTTGCGATCGTACTTGACCTCGAAAACGGCAACATCAGGCAGGCACAGACCGCTGCGACGGTCGGCCGAGTGAAAACCCAGCCCTGTATCCACCGTAATACGCTCGGTCCCCCGTGCGCTCATGAAGGTCATCCGGCGGTAGCCGACAAAAAGAGCCGGCAGCATCCCTGCCACCGGTCGGCCCAATTGCTCTTCAAGGAAAGGGACCACCCGGCTGCTCGCAACGGTTTGCGATGTCAGCGGCAAACGGTTCTTGATGGTTCTCTCCCTGTTGTTCTTTTTCTTGACCTCCAGGAAGCTGTCCCCGGTTTCACGGTAGTGCCGGATACGGAGCTTGAACCGGTTCAACTTGCCGTTGTGGTGATCCAGGTAAAGCTGGCGTTCCGGTGTATCGAAATACAGGGTGTCGTAGGTGAACCGCCGGCGCCCGTCGATCTCCAGGATGGAGTAATGGTGCTCCAATCCACGCAGACAGGCATCCAGCAGGTATGCAGGCACCAGAAACTTGGTGTCGACCCGATTCATCAAACGGGCCTGCATCTGTTCGGCCAGACAATGCCCGCGGAATTCTTCCAGCGGGCTGGCGACAGCCATGTTCATCGAATCGCCGAATCGTATTCCAGGGTGGCGTTCAGGCTCAGTTCCACGTCGCCCTCACTGGCCCCGGATCCCACCCCGATGACAGTAATACTGCCCTCTGCGCCAAGGGCCAGGGTGCGCACATCCCCGGGCTGGCTTTCATCCACCTCAAACAACAGAGCGTTGGTGGCAAAGCCATGGAACTCGTGTGTGCCCGGCACGTAATCGGATGCCTCGATAAACAGTTGCAGCACATAGGGCGTGAAGTTGTCGTTGATATCCGCGCCAATCAGCAGGAGGCTGATCACCGCCGGCTTTGATTCGCGATCAACCGAGTAAACCAGGCTGTCCACCTCGAAGGCGGCAAAAGTCAGGCTCGCGTTCACCGCCCGACCTCCGGGCAGCGTGAAGCGGAAGGCACCTGTGTCGGCACCGTCCTCGGACTTGATGGTGCCGGTCAGGCTGGTTGTCGCCGGCACGCTGCAATCCGGTTGCGTGTCCGCAAGCCGGTACACTTCCCCGGAGGGCGTCTCCTCGGCGATGGCCTGTTCAATAACAGCTCGGCGGGCAGGCCGGAAATCGTCATCACCGGCCACGCCGCGGCCACCAATGAAGGCATTCAGGCTGGCCGTCGCCTCCGCGCTGGTGCCGGTGAGTTCACGTATCCGCTCCACTTCCGCCAGCAAATCGGCCTCATCCCACTGGGTGGCCAGCAGGTCTTCAAGCTCGGCCTCATAGCGCGCCCGGTACTCGGGAATGCTGAAAAGCCGGTCCGCCAGCGAGAAGTTGCGGTATAGCACCCCCGTGAGCGGCCTCAGGGGATGCGCCCCACGAAAGGCCGTATCAGCGCCCCAGGGAATAAAATGGAACAGGCCGTCTCCGGGGTCCCGATAGATGTGGAAATTGTTGGCGTTGCCAGTGGCGGAATCCCAGGCGCCCAACAGGGTTTCCACCGCCCAGAACCGGATGAATTCATCCACATCCACCAGCTGCGGCAATACATTCACCATCTGCTCATCGGGCAAGGCCAGAGCATCGGTAACGGCCTGCAGGTCAGTTCGGTCGTTTTCTTTTTCGTTGGTCTTTTTCTCAAAACGTTCGCTCAGCCAGGTACCGAAGTCCGCCGTTTGGGCTTCGTACTGGTTACCGTCGTCGTCCCCGAATACCCGTGCCAGAAAGGGCTTCTTGATAGGCTCGACATTGGTAAACACACCCAGATCCTCGCCATTGACAGACACTCTGGCGTAATTGCATTTCGGCGCCGCGAGCCCGGCCTGCCGAAACTGGTCATAGGCCATGCACTGGCGGGCATTGGAGGGGTCCTGGCGGTTGTTGTTCAGGGTCATCCGGGTCATGTTCTGATAGGTGCGACCAGGCCAGAGATCGTTAAAATCGAGCTTGAGAGAGGGGATACTGGGGCTCAGGGAGCCCATGTAGCCCTTCTTGCGCACGATCACCCGGTCCATGCGGTCACCGTCGATGGTGACGCTGGCCGTGAATTCCGTGTATTCGAACTCGGGCACACATTCCCGGTCGGTGCTGGCCAGGGTTCGGGCTTCCGATTTCAGTTTGCTGAAATCGGCGGAGCTCATGGTGACCGACACATCAATCAGCCGCTCGGGATCATAAAGCTCGGCATCGCCCCCTATGTTCACGGGCTCCGCCGGGGGTTCGAAATCCGAGGGGCTGGACACCTCCGTCTCGCCGCCCCCACCGCCGCAACCGGCCAACAGCACAGCGCCGATCATTGCCAGCCACCAATGCCCAAATCCACTGCCGGCTTTCCGGCCAATCGTTGTTGTTTTCATCTGTTACTCCCTCAGATGTTTTGAAACCTGCCGGTATCGGAGACCGGTTGAGGGAGTATTTCGCGAAGGGCTTCAGAGTGTATGTAAGAAGGTCTTACAGGACGGGCGAGAAGGGGTCACGCCGAGGCAGAGGTCAGCAGGCTGGTCATCAGGGCCCTGAGCCGGTTGGGTTTCACCGGCTTGTTCAGTATTGGCAGGTACTGGGCGCGCAGTATCTTGCGGGTGTCATCGCTGCGATCTGCGGTAATGATGGCGGCGGGAATATCCCGACCAAGGTGGCGGCGAACCCCGTGAACTGCATCGTAACCGGTTCGCTCATTGTTCAGGTGATAGTCCGCAAGGATAAGGGCCGGTATCTGGCCGGTTTGCTCGAGAGCCTCCACGGCCTCTGCCTTGCTTGCGGCTGTGAGCACATCACAGCCCCAACGCTCCAGCAGCAACTGCATGCTCTCCAACACCGCCGGCTCGTTGTCGATCACCAGCACCGGCACACCATCAAAGCCATCGGCGAAATTCTGGAGCGAATCTGTACGGGCCATATCCGGTCTGGCCTGAGCGGGTTCAAGCGGCAGGGTCAGCACGAAGCGGGAGCCACGACCGGGCCGTGATGACACATCAATGTCGTACCCCAGCACCCGAACCATCCGTTCCACGATGGCCAGCCCCAGGCCCACACCCTGCCGGCCGCCGGTGCCCTGGGGCAACAGCTGGTGAAACTCGGTGAAAATGTCCCGCAGCTTGTCTTCCTCGATGCCAACACCGGTATCCCAGACTTCAATCCGCAGACGGTCGCCGCGGGATCTCAACGCCATGACAACACCGCCCTTGCGGGTGTACCGGAAGGCATTGCTGAGAAGATTTCGGAGGATACGGGTCAGCATGCGCCGATCTGTTCGCACCATCGCCGGAATGGTGCGTACCCGGAACCCGAGGCCGGCATTGCTGGCAACGGCCTCGAACTCCTCCCCGAGGGATCTGGCCAGGGCGGCCACATCGGTATAAACCAGATCAGGCTTCATTGCCTGCTGGTCGAGCTTGGAGATATCCAGCAGGTCCGCCAGCAGGTCTTCGGCGCCCTCCAGAGCCCGATGTACCTGGTGCACCATGCGGGTTTCCTGTTCCGGCAGCGTGCTGTCCTGGAGCGCGGATATCATCAGCCGGGCTGCATTCAGGGGCTGGAGCAGGTCATGGCTGGCCGCCGCGAGATATTTATCCTTGCTGCGGTTGGCCTCTTTGGCGGCTTCCATGGCAACAAAGAGCTCGCGCTCAACCTTCTCGCGCTCCTCAATCTGGTAGCGCAGGCCCACATTGGCATTCTGCAGTGCTTCGGTCCGCTCTTCCACGCGCCGCTCGAGGGTGGCGTTCAACTGCTCCAGTTTCTGCCGGGCCAACACTCGCTCGGTAATGTCGGCAACGAAGGCTTCCACCACTTCCGGTCCGAGGTCCGGGCGTCGCAGCAGGGTGACAGCAACGTGGACCGGCGTGCGATCAGCACGCTGGAAACGGGTTTCCCGGGCACTCAGGCTGCCCTCGTTGAGAAGCTCCTGCCGTATGGCATCGAATTCACTGGAACTGCAGAACAACTGTTCACGGAGCCGGATGACCTTTTCCGTGAGCGCCTCGGGGCTGTCATAACCGCAGATTCTCGCCATCGCCGGGTTGCAGGCCAGAAAGCCGCCCCGCAGGTTGGCCTGGAAGATACCGTGCAGGGCGTTCTCGAACAGCCATTTGTAGCGGTTGCGTTCCTGCTCCAGCTCGTCAATGCGTTCCTGCAGAGCCGGGTAATAGTTCTTGCGGACGGACTGGCTGCCCAGCCCGAGAAGATCGCCAATTCCGTAGCTACTGTCCTGTTCGCCATCCTTGCTGTCAGAGGGCTTCTTCATAGACAACCTGGACATCCCGCAGCGACGACTTCCGGGGGTTGGTGAGAATGCACGGGTCCTGCAACGCAAAGCCGGACAGGTGGGGAATGTCGGACACCGAAACACCCAGCTGGGCAAGACGGGCCTCCAGACCGACCCGCCGCTTGAGCTCCACAATACGGTTCATCAGCCGCTTCTTGATTTCCGCTTTGTTCATACCCCGGGTATCGATATCCATGGCTTCGGCAACGCGGCGGAAACGATCTTCGGCAGACTGGAAGTTGTAAGCCACCACGTGCTCCAGCAGCAGCGCATTACACAGACCATGGGGCAAATCCAGGAAACCACCCAGGCTATGGGACATGGCGTGTACTGCCCCGAGAATGGCATTGGAGAAGGCCAGCCCCGCCTGCATGGAGGCCAGCATGATCTGCTCCCGGAGATAGGGATCTGCCGTGTTGTCCACCAGCGGCTCGAGATTCCGGTTGATTAACCGGATTGCCTCCAGGGCATGGGTATCGGTCAGCGGGCCGCTGCCAGTCGACACGTAAGCCTCAATGGCATGCACCAGGGCATCCACCCCGGTGCAGGCGGTGAGGTAGGCATCCATGGTCTCGGTAACTTCCGGATCGATCAGGGAAACATCCGGCACTACGGCCTTGCTGATGATAGAAAATTTGAAACGGCGGTTCGGGTCGGAAATGATCGCGAACTGGGAAACATCCGCCGAGGTGCCCGCCGTGGTCGGAATCAGGATCAGGGGCGGTGACGGATTGGTGATGGTGTCGACGCCCTCGAACTCCAGGATGCTGCGACCATGAGTGGCGACGATACCGATGCCTTTGGCGCAGTCCATGGGGCTGCCGCCACCGATGGCGACAATGACATCACATTCACTGGATTTGTAGAGCTCGGCCCCGGTCATCACCTCATCCACCTTGGGGTTTGGTGAAACACCGGTATAAACGGTGGAGCGGATACCTGCATCGGTCAGCAGCGTCACGATCTCATCGACCCAACCGGCGGCAGCCACACCCGGATCGGACACCAGAAAGACATGCCGGGCACCGAAATTACTGGCGAAGTTGGCCACGGACTTCCGGGAGCCGGCACCAAATACGATTTCCGGTGAGACAAACTTTCGCAAGCTGGATATATCGTGACTCATCAGACTGCACTCGACCGTTTGTTGTTATAGGAATAGCCGAGAGTTTAACTCAAGTTCTCCGCCTGATCATTGGCCTTTTGGCTATGCTTTCGGTAGAAGCTGAACATCCATTCGAGCATACCGGCCTGATTGGCCTGTCGCCGGAAACCATGCCCCTCGTCTTCAAACCAGTGCAGCTCCGGCGCCCTGCCCGCGGCTTTCATGGCCTCGGTCATTGCCCGGGTCTGCTCAGGCACCACAACCCGGTCCTGTCCGCCCTGGAAAAAGATCATGGGCGCGGTAATGCGTTCGGCGTGCAACAGGGGCGTTCTCTCCTGCCACCGCTCCGGGTATTTTTCTGGCGACCCCAGTAGCCAATCCAGATAACCGGATTCAAACCGATGGGTCATGGCCCGTAAACGCATGGGATCCGTTACGCCGAACATGCTCGCGCCAGCGGTGAAACGCCTGCTCCGGATCATCGCCATCAGGGCCGTGTAACCCCCGGAGCTGCGACCCTGGATAAACACCCGTCTCCCATCAGCCAGGCCGAAGGAGGCAAGGTGGTCTGCCGCCCGTTCCATATCCGCGACATCCGCGTCACCCCACCGACCTTCCAGGGCCAGGCGGAACTCACGACCAAAGCCGGTGCTGCCTCGATAGTTGATTTCAGCGACGGCAAAGCCCCGCTGACACCAGTACTGAACCTGGGGATTGAACACCGGATAGGCCGCCGAAGTGGGTCCTCCGTGAGCAATCAGAATCAGTGGAGGGACGTCTGGCGTGGCCAGCTTCGGAGTGTAGAAAAATCCGTGGATAGAAGCTTCACCCGGGTTCAGAGCCGGAATCTCGATATCCAGCGGCAGTGCCGCCCGCGGCTCTGGCATGGCCTCCTCGCCCCCGGCAATGGTGCGGGCCTGGCCGGTCTCGAGATCAATCTGGAGGACCGCGTCCAGGCGGGTGGCGGCTCGCCCGATGCAGTAAAGATGCTCGCCAGCCGACTGCAGACATCGGAAGTCGCCAAAGCCCCGGGCAACCCGGATTGCTTCACCCGTTTCGCCGGAGCTTAGCCAGAGCTCGCCGGTCCCATTGCAGTAACGAACCCGGGCCCAACTGCCACTGCCTGTCGGGCAGTGGTGGGATTCACCCAACTGCCAGGGCGCGTTGCCATGATCCCGGGCTGGCGATTCGGTGGCGTGCCAAGCGCCCTCGCCCGAAGTATCAATATGCCAGGGTTGCCACCAACCCCCGTGGTCTGACAAAACCCAGAGTTGGTTGCCATCGAACACCGGCTGCTGTACCGACGCCTCAGAAGGTGTGGGCCATTCCCGGCCTTGATCCAGCAATCCATCTTCAGAGCAATTTGCGGTCCACAGCCGTGAACGCAGCCAGGGCATATCCGGCAACTGCCAGCTGGTCCAGGCAACCTGACTGCCATCGGCCGAGACCGCCGGCGCGCTGTAAAAATCCAGGCCGGAATGAAGCACCGAACGCTCGCCCAGCATGGAGACGGCAACCAGCTGCTGCTTGCCCTCTGCTTCCCGTACCGCGAGCACCCGTCGACGGGACTGGTCAGCGACCAACCCACCATAGGCCGCTCCGGGGTCATCGGTCAGGTTGTGGCACTGGCCGTCGGGCAGACTGACAAACCGTATCTGTTGATCCTCGCCAACCACGAACACACCGCTGTCGGCAGCCGCCAGGGCGCCACCACCATAGCCATTTACCCGGCTGCGGATGCCAAGATCATCAGGTCCAAGGCGAACAGGCCCCTGATCGGAAAGGTGCCAGAGCGTATTGCAGCCGCGTGCCGGATCCGTCTCCAGCCAGAACACACCCGCCGGGGCCACCGCAAGTTCCCCACGCTGGACATGCGCCGAGCAGGCCTCGTAGGCACTCAGTACCGTTTTGTCGTGGTGATGGCCGACCAGTGCAGGCTTGATGGCGGAGTTGTTAACCCCGGAAGAAAAGCCGTGAATTATCCGCATTTCGATATACCAGTTCAGTCAGGCCGGCCGTGGCATGATCGGCAGCTTTCCTCGCTGCCAGTATTCGATCATGATACGACGATTTGTTGCATACTGGATCTGCATTATCCGCATTACCGGTCAAAAGATAGGCCTGGCAGCGACAGCCGCCGAAGTCCTTTTCCTTCTCATCGCAGGAACGACAGGGCTCCGGCATCCAGCTGTCGCCGCGGTAATGGTTGAATCCCGGGCTGTCGTACCAGATGGCCTGAAGATCCATGTCCCGGACATTGGGGAAATCGATGGGCAGAAGCCGGGCGCTGTGGCATGGCAATGCTGTGCCATCCGGCGCCACGGTCAGGAACAGATTGCCCCAGCCGTTCATGCAGGCTTTCGGCCGCTCCTCGTAATAGTCGGGAGTCACAAAGATCAGCTTCATGGCGGAGCCAGATTCCTGAAGCCGCTGCCGGTACTGGTTCACTTCCTGTTCCGCCTGCACCAGCTGGGCTTTCGAGGGCATCAATCCTTCCCGGTTTTCAAACGCCCAGCCGTAATACTGACAGGTGGCCAGCTCAACATAGTCCGCGCCCAGACGCTCACAGAGGGACATGATGTCGTTCATCTGGTGGATGTTGTGCCGGTGGATCACGAAGTTGAGCACCATCGGATACCCGGCTTCCTTCACCGCCCGGGCCATGGCCAGCTTCTGGTCAAAGGC
The DNA here is from genome assembly GCF_056857715.1 of Marinobacter sp. L-13. Classification (NCBI taxonomy): domain Bacteria; kingdom Pseudomonadati; phylum Pseudomonadota; class Gammaproteobacteria; order Pseudomonadales; family Marinobacteraceae; genus Marinobacter; species Marinobacter sp. L-13. The sequence continues at coordinate 5,913 of NZ_JBSXNQ010000028.1, read as the reverse complement.
CTTGCGGGAGCCAGCCACGGCATTGTTCAACTCCGGATCCGAAGCCTGGAAACTCACCTGGATATGGTCCAGCCCGGCCTCGGCAAAGGCATCCACCTTGGCGTCTGTCAGCCCCAGGCCGGAGGTAATCAGGTTGGTGTAATAGCCCAGGTGCCGCGCCTCGGCGATCAGTTCCGCCAGGTCCGGGCGTACCAGTGGCTCGCCCCCGGAGAAGCCCAGCTGGGCCGCGCCCATTTGCCGGCCCTGTCTGAGCACACTCACCCACTCCTCGGTGGTCAGTTCCCGTTGGGCCTGGGCAAAGTCCAGGGGGTTGGAGCAGTAGGGGCATTGCAGCGGGCAGCGATAGGTCAATTCCGCCAGCAGCCACAGGGGCGGTCCGGCATTGTGGGGGTTGGTGCAGCTCATGACAGTTCGATCCAGTGTTGTTGCCCGGCGTCCTGCAGGAACTCACTCACGTCCTTGCCGAGCGGGCCGGCGTCCGGAAACTGCTGTTCCAGGCTCGTCACAATATCGGCCACGGTGCACTGGCCGTCCACCTCATTGAGAATCGCACCGGCGCTGCCGTTGAGCTTGACCATACCCTCGGGGTAAAGCAGCACATAACTTTCCTGGGCCGGCTCCCACTGGAACCGGAACCCCCGGCGAAAACGCGGTACCTGATGCATGGCGATCTCCATTACAGCCCCCGGTGCCAGACCTGTTCGTCGGTCACGGTGTGGTACGGCGGGGTACGGTGGCTGTAGGCCATGGTCATGGCATCCAGCATGGTCCAGAGGATGTCCAGCTTGAACTGGAGGATCTCCAGGGCTCGGGTCTGCTCAGCTTCGGTGGTGAAATGGTCGAGGGTGATGGTCAGCCCGTGCTCTACGTCTCGTCGGGCTTCCGACAGGCGCTTGCGGAAGTAGCTGTAGCCGCTCTCTTCAATCCACGGATAGTGGGCAGGCCAGCTGTCCAGTCGCGACTGGTGGATCTCCGGGGCGAACAGCTCGGTCAGGGACGAGCAGGCCGCCTCCTGCCAGGTCGCCCGGCGGGCAAAGTTCAGGTAGGCATCCACCGCAAAGCGGACCCCCGGCAACACGTGCCGCTGGTCAATCACCTCTTCGCGGCTCAGGCCCACCGCTTCTGCCAGGGACAGCCAGGCCTCGATGCCGCCGACATCGCCGTCGTGACCATCATGGTCCAGAATCCTCTGCAGCCAGAGACGGCGCACACCGGCGTCCGGGCAGTTGGCCATGATCGCCGAATCTTTCTGGGGAATCTTGATCTGGTAGTAGTACCGGTTGGCCACCCAGCCGCGGATCTGTTCAGGCGTGCATTGCCCGCCGTACATGGCTTTATGGTACGGGTGGTGGATGTGGTAGTACTGGCCCTTGGCCCGCAGGGCCTGCTCGAAGGCTGTCCGGTTCATGGCGGTGTTGGCTTTGGCGTTCATGGCTGCCCCGACAGGTCGATGTGCATTCCGTCCCAGGACACCTCTATACCGTGGCGGGTCAGTTCCGCCCGCTCAGGGGAGTCCTCGTTCAGGATCGGGTTGGTGTTGTTGATGTGTATCAGGATCTTGCGCTGGGCCGGCATGGCATCGAGCACCTCGATCATGCCGCCCGGGCCGCTCTGGGCCAGATGGCCCATGGCCTGGCCGGTCTTGGTGCCCACTTCCTGGCGGATCATCTCGTCGTCGTGCCAGACGGTCCCGTCTACCAGCAGCACGTCGGCCTGGCGCATCCAGCCGAGAATACGGTCGTCCGGCTCGCCCAGGCCCGGGGCATAGAGGACTGTCTGGCCAGTGCGGGTGTCTTTCAGGAACAGGCCTATGTTGTCGCCCGGGTGTGGGTTGTCCCGGCGCGGTGAATACGGGGGTGCGTTGCTCAGCAGCGGGATGGCGGTCAGCTCGATGGATGGTGCGCAGGGAATGGTAAAGGGCGTCTGCTCGCACGCTTCGATGCGTTGCCAGTTCAGGCCACCGTTCCAGTGCTTGAGCATGGTGAACAGGGGAAAACCACCGCTGAGGTCTTCATGCACCTGTTCGGTACACCAGACGTCCATCGGCAGTCCCTCGCGCAGGGACAGCAAACCGGTGGTGTGGTCCACCTGGCTGTCCATCAGCACGATGGCGTCGATGCCGGTATCGCGAAGCTCGCGGGCCGGCTGCATCGCTTCAAACGCGGCTAGCTGGGCGCGGATATCCGGGGAGGCGTTAAACAGGATCCAGTGCTCGCCGTCTTCACTGACGGCAATGGAGGACTGGGTACGGGCCTTCGCGTTCAGGGTGCCCTTTCGGAAGCCGTCGCAGTTGGCGCAGTTGCAGTTCCACTGGGGAAAGCCACCGCCGGCGGCGGAGCCCAGAACGTGGATGAACATGGCAGGTTACTCCTGAGACAAAACGGCCAGCTCGAGGCTGGCCGCGTCTGTACTCAGCGGTTGGCGAAGTACATGGTGACTTCGAAACCGATGCGCAGATCTTCGTAGGCTGGTTTGGTCCACATAATGCTCACCTCTGTTGTCATGATTGTCAGGGCATTGCGGGTGAATCAACGACATTGCCGATAACCCAGTTCCCATCCTATCGGCCGGGGCAAGGGGCCAATATGGTACTTTGGAACTGTTTTGGTGCCTCCCTAGGTCGCACAAGCCAGCGGCAGTCCAGGCCCTGGCATGAAACGAAAAAAGGCCCTGGGAAGGGCCAAAAGAGAGTGACAGAAATACCCGAACTCTCGTCAGAGAGCTTCCCCGGCCAGATGCCGGGAATGAAGGTGCACCTCCACTGTGCTGACTCACAGGCGGGCCCGTGTGGGAGGCCCGCCTACCGCTCACAAATTCAGAAGAAACCCAGCGGGTTGATGTCGTAGCTGACCAGCATGTTTTTGGTCTGCTGGTAATGGTCCAGCGCCATCTTGTGGTTTTCACGACCAACACCAGACTTCTTGTAACCACCGAAGGCGGCATGGGCCGGGTACTGGTGGTAGCAGTTAGTCCAGACACGGCCCGCCTCTATGGCGCGCCCCATCCGGTAGGCACGGTTGATGTCGCGGGTCCAGAGGCCGGCACCCAGTCCGAACTCGGTGTCGTTGGCAATGGCCAAGGCTTCTTCCTCGGTCTTGAAGGTGGTCACACCCACCACCGGGCCGAAAATCTCTTCCTGGAATACCCGCATGTTATTCCTGCCTTTCAGGAGGGTGGGCTGGACATAGAAGCCATTGTTGTACTCACCTTCCATTTCTTCGCGACCACCACCGGTCAGCACTTCCGCACCTTCCTGCTTGCCAATTTCCAGATAGGACATGATCTTGTCGAACTGTTCCTTGCTGGCCTGGGCGCCCACCTGCACATCAGTATCCAGCGGATTGCCGCGCTTGATGGACTTCGTACGCTCAACGACCTTGGCCATGAATTCGTCGTACATGTCTTCCTGGATCAGCGCGCGGGACGGACAGGTGCACACCTCGCCCTGATTGAAGAACGCCAGCACCAGGCCTTCCACACACTTATCGATAAACTCCGGCTCGGCTTTCATGATGTCGGAGAAGTAAATGTTGGGGGATTTTCCGCCCAGCTCTACGGTAGACGGAATAATATTCTCGGCAGCGCACTTCAGAATATGGGAGCCAACCGGAGTGGAGCCGGTGAAGGCAATCTTGGCGATACGCTTGCTGGTGGCCAGAGCCTGACCGGCTTCAATGCCGTAACCGTTGACGATATTTACCACGCCTGGGGGCACCAGATCGCCGATCAGCTCCATCAACACCAGAATGCTGGCCGGGGTCTGCTCGGCTGGCTTCATTACGGTGCAGTTGCCAGCCGCCAGGCATGGCGCGAGCTTCCAGACGGCCATCAGGAGCGGAAAGTTCCAGGGAATAATCTGGCCGACAACGCCCAGTGGCTCGTGGTAATGGTAGGCAACCGTGTTGTTATCAATGGCACTGGAGGTGTCTTCCTGGGCACGGATGCAGCCGGCGAAATAACGGAAGTGGTCCACGGCCAGCGGCAGGTCAGCGTTGATGGTCTCACGCACCGCCTTGCCGTTATCCCAGGTTTCGGCAACCGCCAGCATCTCGATGTTCTGCTCAATGCGATCGGCAATTTTCAGCAGGATGTTGGAGCGCTCCGTGGTGGAGGTCTTGCCCCAGGCCGGCGCGGCCTTGTGAGCCGCATCCAGGGCCAGTTCGATGTCCTCGGCGCTGGAGCGGGGAATTTCACAGATCACCTCACCGGTGACCGGGGTGATGTTCTCGAAATACTGGCCTTTTACCGGGGCAACCCACTCGCCACCGATGTAGTTCTCGTAACGGGATTTGAAAGAAACGACGGAGCCATCCTTTCCTGGTTGTGCGTAGATCATGATCTCGACCTCTTGTTGTGTTTGTCACAGGGCAACGCGGCCTTTCGCGTTTACCCATTCAATGTAGACCCCAATTCCCAAGGTTTGAATGATGCGATGGAGGCGAAAAACTCCTCCCTTGGTAGTAGATGGCTTGAAGGCCATGCCATCAGTGGTCTGGCTCTGGAATCAAACTCCGAAAATAAATGCACTGGAAGCGCACCGATCGATGCACAAAAACGGTGCGCTCGCCCAGGCAGGGAGCAACACTGCCCCATCCCGGAACTTCCACCTCAATAAAATCAGCGACTTGCCGATTGGCATGGACTCTGCAGTACATTCAGCACGCAGCGAGACGTCGGTTACTGAAACCACAATCAAAGCGCCACAATCTGACCAATGGTCGACTAGGGTTCCGGTCTGCAACCACAAACGCAGACGACTGGTCCGAGAGTTGACGACCTTTTCCAAGGTTACACGGCGGGACAAAAGCCCGGGAGGATCGCTCAGTTACTGACGCCTCTCGCTTTTTTGGATGCCCTAACTAGGAGGAAAAGGCCATGTTGCAAACCGCAGCCCCCCTCTACGACGATCTGATTCCCGGCGGATCCCACTGGTCCTTTATCGTGCGCCGTGGCCACGTGCTGCGCCTGATTGACGAAACCGGCGGTGCCAACGTCGGCATGTTGATGTACAACCCCGAGAACCCGCTCGAGCGGTACAACATGCCGGACACCCTGAAAAACCAGCACACCTTCCTGCTCACCAAGGGCCACGTGTTGCTCTCGGACATGGGCCGGGTATTTGCCTCCATCATCCGCGATGACCTGGGCTGGCACGACACCGTCGCCGGCACCTGCAATGCCGATCTGGTGGAAAAGCGCTGGGGCAAAAAGACCTATCAGGAAGCCCATAATCACTACCACCGGAACGGTTTCAAAAGCTTTCTGAACGAACTGGCCAAGTACGGCCTTGGCAAGAAAGACCTGACCGCCAACCTGAACTGGTTCAGCAAAGTAAAAACAGATGACGACGGCAACATGGCCTTCTCCGAGGGCCACTCCCACGCCGGCGCCACAGTGGACCTTCGATTCGAGATGGACACCATCGTGGTGCTGCACACCTGCCCGCATCCGATGAATCCGGCCAGCGAATACCCCAGCCATCCGCTGCGGTACCAGTTGTTCAAGGCGGCCCCGGTGACCGATGCCGATCCGTGCAAAACCTCGTCGCCCGAGGCGACACGGGCATTTGCCAACACCGCTCTTTATCACCTGATGCAGTAATGGGAGGCCGGAGATGATCAAGCAAAGCACATTGAAGCCCGAAAATGCCGCCTTCCGTGAAACCGTACCGGCAGGCGAGTATTTCCTGAAAGTGGTGAACGCCGGCGAAACCATCCGGATTCTGGATCTGGAGGGCAACCAGGCCGCCGACACCCTGTTCTACAACGCCCATAATCCGTATATGGTCTCCTCCCCGTTTGCAAGGTCTCAGCACTCAATGTCAGGGACAGGTTTGCGCCCGTATATCCGGCCTGTTTGATGAGGCGGCTTTGTCGCCTCTGGCCTTGATGGAAGATCCGCGCCTGCCGTCCT
>NZ_JBSXNQ010000027.1:0-12508 GCF_056857715.1 Marinobacter sp. L-13 | reverse complement strand
CCCGCAACGCAGTGGATTCACTTGACGAGCACGAATACCATTGAGTCCACCTTCGCCACAGTCAGGCTGAGGACCAAGCGAAGCCCGTCCTGTGGCAACCGCGACACTACCTTATCGATGGTATTTAAATTGCTCCAATCCGCCCAGAAACTCTCGAAGCGGATCAAGGGGGTTAACCAACTGGAGCTGCTCGTGCATAACCTTCAGTTTCGGGATGGAGAACGGGTGGATGATCAATCCGGCAGAGACGCCGCCTGATGCTCATACACCAGATTTGACAATAACTCCTCGCGTTTTGGTGATTGAGACAAGTTCCGGTTTCGGTGGAACCTGGGAACCAGCTTAGGGAAAACGCCCCAGCGAATCGTTCGCAAACGTGAAGTCAGACCTGGAAAGTGGTAGGCATAAAAGACATATAAACCAATGGGTTGGAGGTTCTTGTTTGCGGGCATCCAAAGTCGAACGCCATGGCTGGTCTCACGATGAGGGTTGGGTGCGGTTGTTGTCGTTGCGAGTGTGCATGCGACGGAAATCGCTGGGGGTCAGACCAGTGTTGTTTTTGAAAGCCGTATTGAAAACGGACTTGGAATTGAAGCCGGAATCGTACATCACCTGCAGGATGCTGGAAGTGTCCGAAGGATCGGCCAGTCGACGCTTCGCTTCCTGTACGCGGTAGCTACTGACAAATTCGAAGAAATTGCACCCGAACCCCTGGTTTATCGCTCGGGAGACCTCTCTGGGGTGGGCTCCGACTTTTTGAGCGAGCTGCTCCAGCGTAAGGTTCGAGTAAAGATAGGGTTTATCCTCTGCCATAAACTGTGCCAGTTTCTGTTTAAGGTGCTGATCAAATTCAGGAACTGTGGTGTCGTCCAGCAGCGCAGCCTGGTCGGCTGCCAGCCCCGTGAAAATTACCGGCTGTCGAAGCGCATTAACCATCAAAAAGTTGATAAACAGAAACCCGGTAACAGCGCCGGCCCCTGCCACCCAATCGGCGCCCGGTGCGCTTTTGAAGACATGGGCCGTCATGCAGTAGAACATACTGACTGTCCAGGCTATTGCGTAGCCAATCAGAAGTAGTCTTAACCATGAGAGCTGTTTGTTTTCGATACTTGAAAAGACCTGTCGCAGGCTGAGGCCGAAGCGGTTGATGGTGCGAATGGTGGCGTACAGGTACCCGAGGAAAACAGCGTGAATGGCAACAGCGAGCAGAGGCGAGGTCAACACGCCCGGATGATCGCGTTCGTTCAGAATGCGGAGTTTTTCGCCGGTTGGCTGCAAATAGTACTCGATCAGGAAAATGGCACCGACGACCCAGAACAGTAGGGTGTGAACGAGATGCTCCTTACGCAAGCGGAAATCCTGATACATCAGAGCCCGGGTGTATAAAAAGAGCGTGCCCGCCTGCAGTAGCCCGATAAGGGTGCCGAGGTACGCCAGATTGGGGTGTGCAAGCGCCAGTCCGCTGCTGTAGAGAAAAATCTCTCCAAGCCCGGCCGCGAAGAAAACCAGTGTCGCAACAAGAAGCTGGTTGCTTACCAGTCGATTATTGGGTGGAAGCAATAAGAATGTGGCCAGACTCAGCGCCTGAATAATACTGGTCAGCAGAATGAGGTCGGTCAAGGTCAGGTACACTGGCCAGAATCCCTGCCGGCATGGGTTACATTGATGTCTGCTTCGAAACCATCCGCCCGTCCGGTTGCCGGCGAGCGCAAATGCAGGGTCATACCAGCACCCGAAGCAATGGCATCGGCTATGGCGAGTCCCAGGCCGGAGCCGGCGGACTTGGTGTCGTAGCGGGAAAACCGGTTTCGCAGCAGGGTCAGTTGTTCTGGAGGCACGATGTCGCCTCCGTTGCAGACTCTCACGCTGCCATCGTCGGTCATGATTATGTCGACGGGCTGTTGCATGGAGCCGTGCTTCAGAGCGTTTTCGATCAGGTTGCGGGCCAGAATGGCAAAGGCATCCGGATCCAGGAAGGAGTTCACTTCATGGTCCGGCAAAGTCAGGCGAATCCGGCCAGGCGCCAGAGGTTCAAAGTCGCGGGTGATCATCGCGAGTATCGGCACAAGGTCATGCGGTTTTTGTGAAAGTGCGCCTCCGCCTTCGGCCTTGGCAAGTTCGAGCAGCTTGCCGGACAATGTGGACAGGCCATGCAGCGCCTCTTCGATCTCGGCCACATTCTCTCTCAGGCGGTTATCCTCAAGCTGTGTTTTCAACCGTTGCACTTTGGCCAGCGCCGTGGCCAGTGGGGTGCGCAATTCGTGAGCGCTGTTGGCGGTGAAACTCCGTTCTGCGTCAAGCGCGCGATTCAGCCGCTCCAGCAGCCGATTGACGGCAACCGCTGTTGGTTCGAACTCTTCAGGGAGCGCGTCTTTGTCCACGGGTGAGAGGTCGCTGGCTCCCCGGGCTTCGATCGAGTGCTGGAATTCGATCACCGGGCGCAGGGATAACCGGACAACCCACCAGATCCCGAACAGGCTGACCGGAATCAGGACAATCAGCGGCACCAATAGAGCCAGGCCAGCTTCCAGCGCGGCTTCGCGCCGGTGGGCCAGGGGTTCGGCGACTTCAATGTAGAGGGTGTCGTTGACCGCCGAAGCAACATAGATGCGATGGGTGGTGGTATTGGTGAAACCTTCGCGGGGCAGTTCCGCGAAGATATCGGGGTTGGCATCGTGGGACTGCAGCAGAAGGTTGCCCTGGCGATCCCTGACCACGTAGGTGAGGTACTCGTCATGCTCTTTCAGTGCAGGAGCGGTTTGATTGCCGGTAATGGTATCGCGATTCAGGATGTCGGTAACGGCCAGCGGCAAAATGCGTTGCGCAGTTTCCTCAAGGGCGCTGTCGAAGACTTCGTTCATTTCATGCTGCGCCACCAACCCGGACGCGGCAACGCCCAGCAGCCACAGGAGAGTGGCTCCCAGGGTGAGGCCAATGCCCAGGCGTTTTTGCAGGCTGCGGTTACGACTCATGGGTTTCCAGACGGTAGCCCATGCCCCGGACCGTTACGATGGCATCGCGCCCCAGCTTTTTTCGCATACGGCTGACATAGACTTCAATGGTGTTGCTCTCGATTTCCGCCCCGAAGGCATACAGCCGATCCTCCAGTTGCTGCCTTGAAAGCAGCATCCCGGGTCGCTGGATAAAGCCCTCAAACAAGGCCCACTCGCGGGCGGTCAGTTCCACCGGTTGACCATTGCGCTGGATGCGGTGATCGCGAAGATCCACCTCCAGGTTACCCACTTGGATCCGCGGATTCGGGTTGCCTCTGTAACGACGGGCGACGGCAGCCACACGGGCGGACAGTTCGGACAGATCAAAGGGTTTTATCAGGTAGTCGTCGGCACCGGCATTCAGTCCCTCAATGCGGTCAGATACCTGGTCCCGCGCCGTGAGAATAATCACCGGGGTGCTGTTTCCGCTGGCTCTGATGGTTTTCAGAAAATCCAGGCCATGGCCATCCGGGAGCATCAGGTCGAGAAGAATCAAATCGTAGGTGGTGGTTCGGAAGCCTGCTTCAGCAAACCTCAGTGACTCCACCCAGTCCACGGCATGGCCTTCCTCGGTGATCTGATCCCGCACGGCCTCGCCCAGGCCCACGGTATCTTCCACCAGCAATATCCGCATAGCTCACCTCTGATGCAATTTCCGACGAAGATACTACAGCCAGAACCTGACGGCAGCCTGAAAAGTCAAGGATCGGCCCTGTTTTCTGATCCGCTTCAGCTGGCTGTCAGGTTCCGGCGCTAGCCTGATCGTGACGATTCCCGGAACTGATCAGAGGAGACACCATGATCCGGCTGATATTACCTTTCATTCTTGTGGTTACCGGCCTGTGGGCATGGAGCCTGACAACATCGGGCGGGGCCTGGTCCGTCTATGATCAGGGCCTCTTGCTCAGCGGCTGGTTATCCATCGCCTTACTGTCCCTGACCATGATGCTGGCCCTACGCCCGGCCTGGCTTGAACGACCCATGGGTGGGCTGGACAAGATCTACCGAACCCATAAATGGGCGGGCATTCTTGCGGTGACCTTCGCGGCGGCTCACTGGTTGATCGAGATGGGGGACGATGTCATCGAATCAATCTTCGGTGGAGCCAGTCGACTCGAAGACCAGCACGATTCGGGGTTGGTCGAAGCCATGCGAGATGCGGCAGAAGAGGTGGGCGAGTTTGCCATTTACCTGTTGTTCGCCATGTTGCTGATTACCCTGTTGCGTAAGTTCCCCTATCGGTACTGGCGGTATCTGCACCGGGCAATGCCTGCGCTTTACCTGCTGCTCGCGTTCCATGCTGCCTGGCTGGCCCCGCTCGACTGGTGGCAGCAGCCTATCGGTTGGCTGATGGCAGCCCTGTTATCAGGTGGCAGCCTTGCCAGCGTGCTTTCACTGGCCGGAAGAGTCGGTCGGCATCGTCAGGTGCAGGGCACTATCTCAGCCATCGATACCCCGGAACCGAATATCACCGAGGTGACTTTGGACCTGGGCCAGGCCTGGCGGGGGCATCGGCCCGGGCAGTTTGCCCTGGTGACGTTCAACAAGCTGGAAGGCTCTCATCCCTTCACCATTGCCAGTGCCGATGGTGGTGATGGCCGCGTCACTTTTCTGATCAAGTCTCTTGGCGACTTCACCCGCAACCTTGCCCATAAGATCAGGGTGGGTCAGCCGGTGACCGTGGAAGGTCCCTACGGTTGCTTCGATTTCAACCGAAGAAATCGCAAGGCCCACCAGATCTGGATTGCCGGCGGTATTGGTGTCACGCCGTTTCTCGCCTGGCTCGAAGCGGCGAGTGCCGCCAACCAGCCCGAACCCGAAGCGGATTTGCATTACTGCACCCGCAACGCGGGCCAGGACCCGGTGGTAGAGCGGCTTCAGGCCCTTTGCCAGGACTTTCCGGGCATCAAGCTGCAGATTCACGACAGCAGCATGGGGGAGAGCCTTTCGGCAGAAGCCTTGTCTGCCAGTAAGTCCTCGGGTGCCAGGGCCGAAGTCTGGTTCTGTGGCCCGGCAGGACTGGGGCAGACCCTGGAGCGGGGATTGCGGGCGGCACCGTTGCGTTTGTCACGCTTCCATAAGGAAGCCTTCCAGTTCCGTTAATCATTTCCGGGGCGTTCAGGCCAGTGTCAGGTCTGCGCCCCAGAATAGATGGTGTGGACTCAACAGGAGACATCCGATGAAAACCAAACCTGTGATTATCAGCCTCGCGCTACTGTGCCTCAGTGCGCCGGTGCTGGCGGACGATGATTGTGATGACCCGATGACTGACTGGCAGCCACGGGAGCAGTTGCGTCAGAAACTGGAGTCAGAAGGCTGGACGGTTTACCGCATCAAGGTGGATGACGGTTGTTATGAAGTGAAGGGTATGGCCCCGGAAGGTTTTAGTGCTGAGGCATCGTTTGCACCGGCTACTTTCGAGCTGATGGATCTGGAGCGGGAAGACGATGACGACGAAGACGAAGACGATAACAGAGATGACCGAGGTGACGGCCAGGCCCGGGACAAGGCTCGGGCCGATCGTCCGGTTCCCCGTAATGGCATCGTCAAGGGGCGCCCGACAGTGACCGTGGAATAACCCCCCCATTGTTTTACCCGCTGTTTCTGTAATTCAACGTGATACCGGAAGTACGGTATGGAGAGGTACGGTATGAAAAAGATTCTTCTTGCTCTGGGCCTGGCTGTCTCAGTCGCCTTGCCCGCTCTTGCTCAGGCTCGTGAAGTGACCTTCACAACCGAGTTACTCGACTACGGCGGAGATGGCGCCTACATGGCCCTCTACCTGACGGATGCGTCCGGTGCGTATCAGGGAACTCTCTGGGTTGCCGGCAAAAAGTCCAAGTACTACAAGCATCTGAGCGGCTGGGCCCGTGGCAGCAGGCTGGACCCCGCAGAATACGACGGGCTGACGGGCGCCAGCATCACCAGCGGCCGAACCCTGAAAATCACCCTAGATCTTGATGACACGCTGATTGACAGCGGCCACGAAGTCCTGGTCGACACCGCGGTTGAGGATATGCGGGACAACCGGGCCGATGTGTCGGTACCGCTGACCACCGAGGGCGCGGGCAAGCCGGTCTCCGGGCGGGGTTACGTTCGCTCGTTCCGCTACGATTTTTAATGGTTAGCCAGGAGCAAGTTTGATGTTGCGTAAATTGCACGGTCTGCCCGGTCTGTTTGCGGTGGTGTTTCTGGTGACACTTGCTGTTACCGGTTCAATCCTGGCCCTCGCGCCGGCGTTAGACCGGGCCGGCGCAGTGGTTCCGCCTGCCGGTGAGGCCAGCGTTGCCCAGCTGGCAGGACGGGTGGTGGCAAACTACCCGGGTACTGAACAGATTGTGCGTGACCTCTCCGGCCAGGTGGTTGTTTACTACAGCCGGGATGGCCAGGCCGGGGCGGATCTGGTCAACCCGGTGACCGGCGAGCGTCTGGGAGCCTACCAGCCATCGGCGTTCTTTGTATGGATCAGGGACCTGCACCGTTCGTTCCTGCTGGATACACCAGGGCGGATGGTAGCGGGCATCTCGGCCGCGTTGATGTTGTTTGTCTGCCTATCGGGCATGGTATTGCTGGCCCGTCGGAGCGGTGGCTGGAGAGCATTGATGCGGCCGTTGGCCGGCACCGGCAGCAAACGGGTTCACGCCGAAATGGCCCGGCTGGCGGTTTTGGGGCTGTTGCTGTCGGCACTGACCGGCAGCTTCATGTCAGCCCAGCGATTTGGCCTGATACCCGAGGCCTCCGATCTGGGGCCAGGTTTCCCGGCAGAGGTTTCCGGGGGCCAACCCCGTCCCGTGGATCGGCTTCAGGCGCTCTCACAGGTTGATCTTAACGATCTCCGGGAACTCGTGTTTCCCTATCCGGATGACCCTCAGGATGTGTACTCCCTGACCACCACTGGGGGCTCCGGGTTCGTTGATCAGGCTACCGGCGAGCTGCTGCAGTTCCAGCCCCGGTCCACCGGCAGCGTGGTCCAGCAATGGATCATGAGGTTGCATACCGGTGAGGGCCTCTGGTGGCTGGGCCTGATCCTCGGTGTGGCCGCGCTGGCCGTGCCGGCACTGTCGGTGACCGGAACGATCATCTGGTGGCAGCGGCGCCGGTTGTCGTTACAGACCCAGGACAATGCCGCTGCCGCCGAGGCCGACGTGATTGTTCTTGTGGGGTCGGAGGCCGGTGCTACTTGGGGCTTTGCCCGGGCATTGAAGGCGGGCCTGACCAAGGCGGGATATCGGGTACATTGCGCGGAGATGAATGCACTGGCGCATTCCTATCCAAGGGCCGGCATGCTGTTCGTGCTGACCTCCACCTATGGTGATGGTGATGCGCCGGGCTCTGCCGGGCGATTCATGGACCGACTCCGCGACTTCAGGGCCGGAAGCGCGCTGAAATATGCCGTACTGGGGTTTGGTGACCGTCAGTTCCCGAACTTCTGCCGGTTTGCTCTGGAGGTCGATGAAGCGCTCGCCGGCAAGGGGCTGAGCCGGATACAGCCCGTTGAACTGATTGACCGCTGCTCCGCTGCCCGGTTCAGCGAGTGGGGTGACCGGCTTGGCACTGCGATCGGGGCTCAGCTTTCCCTGAGCCATGATCCGGTCCCACCGCGCACCTTCCGGCTGGAGCTTGCAGGACGTGTGGATTACGGGCTCGCAGTGCAGGCACCGACCAGCATACTGCGCTTCCGGCTGGCAGACGCGGGGCAGAGATGGCGGTGCTGGTTTTCCCGGTCTGGCCGCAATAGCCTGCCAGTGTTCGAGGCGGGTGACCTGCTTGGCATCCTGCCGCCACAGGAGGGGCAGGATGCGCGGTTTTACTCATTGGCTTCGTCGGCCAGTGACGGTGTGTTTGAGATCTGCGTTCGCAAACAGCCCGGTGGCCTTTGCTCCGGTTACCTGCATGGCCTGAAACCGGGTGACAGTATTGAGGCCTTCATTCGCCAGAATCCGGGGTTTCGCCCGGCCACTGGCACAGTGCCCGTCATTCTGATTGGTGCCGGTGCGGGGATCGGCCCGCTGACGGGATTTATCCGGAAAAACACCGCCCGTAACCCCATGTACCTGTACTGGGGCGGGCGAAGTGCGAATTCGGACTTTCTCTATCAACCGGAACTGGGACACTACCTTGAGGATCGCCGGCTAACGGGGCTGAGTACCGCGTTCTCAAGATCCGATGAAAGGGCCTACGTGCAGGACAGGCTCCGGCAGGATCAGACCGCCTTGCAGCAGATGATTGATACCGGTGCCCAGGTTCTGGTGTGTGGCGGCAGGGACATGGCCGCCGGGGTGAAACAGGTTTTCGAGGAGATTCTCAGGCCCTTGCGCATGGATGTGGATCAATTGAGAGCGGAAGGCCGGTATCTGGAGGATGTTTATTGAGTGGGGGATTCTGCCTGAAGACAAAGAGCTGACAGGTGTGTGACAGCTTGTCATATTGTGACAAGTTGTCTGATTTGCTCTAGGACAGCCTTCCTGTTTGAAGTCAGGCAGAGTTACACTCACAGATCTGGTCAAAGAACATCCGTGGTGAAAAACACATAGAACAAAATGCCGATGACAGGAGGCCGCCATGACCATCAGCTCCACGCCAGAGGGGGTGTCTGTTGAGCCGAGACACATGCGGTTCGATGTGAGTGAAGATCTGAAAACGCTCTGGCACGGCAACGATGCCTTCCGGACCGCGTTTTTCAATGCCCTTTCCCTGCAGTTCCCTGATGGCGAACAGCAATTCATTAATGCCGTGCGACTCTATCGGGACCAGATTGAGGATCCCAAGCTGAAAGCGGAAATTCGCGGCTTTATAGGCCAGGAGGCGCTGCACAGCCGGGAGCACAAGAGCTACAACGAAGCTCTGAAGGCGCGGGGCTATGATATCGATGCCCTCGACCGGCGGTTCGAGAAGCATATGGCGTGGGTTGGCAAACTTCCGCCGAGCCGGCAACTGGCGGGCACCTGCGGTGCCGAGCATTACACGGCGGTACTGGCCAACGCCATCCTGAGTCACCCCGAATGGATGGAAGGGGCTACCCCGGCCATGGCAAAGCTCTGGCGCTGGCACGCCATCGAGGAAACCGAACACAAATCCGTTGCCTTTGATGTTTACCGGGAATGTGTCGGCAACGAGCGGCTGCGCCGGATCGTCTTCCTGTTTGTGACCTGGAACTTCTTCAAGTACACCTTCCTGAACACCTGTAGCCTGCTGAAGGCCGATGGCAAACTCTGGAGCCTGCGCACCTGGGTTGGCGGGTTTAATTTTCTCTGGGGCAAGCCCGGAGTGCTCCGCAAGTGTCTGCCGGAATTCCTGGCGTATTTCCGTAAAGGCTTTCACCCCTGGCAGCAGGATAACCGCGAACTGCTCGAGCAGAATCTCCGTGAGCTGGATATGACATCGGCAGCACGATAGGGCCGGGTTGCTGAAATTCTGATCGCGGTGTGTAAAACTGTGCGGCACAAAGAATAACGACAATAAAGGGGGCTTCCGTTCGAGAAGCTACCCGGAGCTGGAGGCCCACCATGCGAGTTGGTTTGATCGTCGATTCTGCGTGCGACTTACCCTATGAGTTCAGCCGCAAGCACGACCTGTTCGTGCTGCCGGTAACCGCTGTAATCGATGGCCAGACCTACATAGACAAGCATGATCCGGTTCGGACCCAGGAGTTCTATCAGAGCGGCCTGTTGCAGAAAGGACATCAGGCGGAAACCCGCGCCTTCACCGCAGAGCAGATACACGATCTGTTCATGGAGAAGATCGTCACCCAGTTCGATATTGCTATCTGCGAGACGGTCACGAAATCCCGAAGCCTGATTTTCCAGAATGCCACCGAGGCTATGAACAGTGTCCTGGCGAATTACGAAGGTGCGCGGGAAGCCGCCGGTCGTGATGGCCGGTTCTTTATGCGTGTGATCGACAGTAAACAGATTTTTGCCGGCCAGGGCCTGCTGGCAGCCCACACGCTCAAGCTGATCGGCCAGAATGTGTCCAAGAATGCCCTGCGCCATGAGGTGGAAACCTTCAGCGACAAGATCTACACCTGCGTCATTCCGAGGGATCTGCACTACATCCGTGAACGGGCACGGCGGCGTGGCGACAAGAGTGTATCGGCGCTGGTTGCCTTCCTGGGCAAAGCACTGAACATTACGCCGGTTATCTTCGGGCAAGGGGCCGAGGGCCAGCCCGCGGCCAAAACCCGGAGTTTCGACGTGGCCGTGGAAAAGGTGATGAACTATGCCGCTGCCCGTGTCGAAGCCGGGCTTCTGACACCCTATGTAAGCCTGTCCTGTGGTCTTACCTGGACGGAGATCGAGGATTTGCCCGGGCTCAACCGACTGCGCGATGCTTGCGAACGCAATGGTGTGGAACTGCTGCTCTCCCAGATGGGGATTACCAGCAGCATCTACGTTGGCCCCGGCAGTCTTTGCCTCGCACTTGCTGCGGAACCCCACACCTTCAACGATTTTCAGTAACTCCTTCTCAGAGTGCGTGACTGAATCATACTGGCCCGGCCGCGCCTCTCCACCTGTAGTTTTGGCAAACCTGCCAGCGTTTCGTTCGTGTTAGCCTCTGGCCTGTGTGTTTCATTTCTTCAACAGGACAACTGACGCCATGACCAAAGGCAAAACGGATCTCGCCAACCAACTGCTTGAGCAGCATGTGAAACATGAGCTGGCTTCGCTAAAGGGCGCAAAGCTGCGCAAGTTCCTGGAGCAGGAGCTCGATGAGCTCTGGCATTATGCCGGCGAGATAACCCTTGGCCGGATAACCTCGGAAGAGCAGGTGATGGGCGTTATCCAGCGTATCGTTATGGACATGGAACTGGATGCAGGCATTCCGGAACTGGCTGCGGAGATGGCCACCGAGGTGCTCAATGCCGATGTGCAGTCAAAGACCACCCTGGGCGAGATCATCACCCGCGAACAGGCCACGGGCTTTCTGGAGGAAGCTCTGGAGCTCCGGCAGCAACGTGAACGGGTGATCAGCGAGATCATGGCGCACCCGGTCTATCAGGAGCTGGTGTCCAATGTGGTGTACCACGGCCTGGTGAACTACCTGTACGAGGATAACCTGATCACCAAGTCTGTGCCGGGCGTTGGTTCGATGATGAAATTTGGCAAGCGGATGGCCAACCGGGCGGTGCCGGGGCTGGATGAAACCTTTGAGCGTCGACTGAAAGCCTGGTTGTCTGACAGCCTGCCCGGTTTGATCAGCCGCAGTGAGCAATTCCTGCACAGTGCCCTGTCTGATGAGGAGCTGCGCGACAGTGTGATGGCCGCCTGGGTGTCTTTGGAGGATCGCACCATTGCCGAGCTTCACGAGGGGCTCGGAGACGTGCAGCTGCAGGAGTTTGTGGTGCTTGGCTATGAGTTCTGGCTGCAGTTTCGCAAGACCGGATACTTTGAGAACTGTGCCCGGGCCGTGGTTTCCCACCTGTTCGACAAATATGGCGAGCGCCCGCTTACAGACCTGCTGGGCGATATGGGGGTAAGCCGTGAGGTTGTTATGGCGGAGATAGATGCCTACGCAATTCCGGTTATAGACGTGTTACGTGAAGAGGGCTATGTTGAGGCCCTGGTTCGTCGGCGGCTTGCGCCATTTTACAAGTCCGCCGCTGCGCGTAAGATTCTCCAGCAGGAGGCCTGAGTCTGAGATTGTCGGCAGGGCCCCGGGGAAGGTTTCGTTCAGGATTTTGAGAGGGCATGACGTTGATATCGGATCTGTTCTGGGCCTATCTGGTTGCCATTACATTGCTCACCATCACGCCCGGTGTGGATACCCTGCTGGTGATGCGTAATACCGGCCGGGGCGGTTTGCGGGATGGGTGCGTGACCAGTGTCGGCATCTGTAGCGGCCTGTTCATTCATGCCACGCTCTCGGCGCTGGGCATCTCCCTCCTGTTGGTGGAAACCGCCTGGGCATTTTCTGCATTGAAGTGGGCCGGCGCTTGCTACCTGGTCTGGCTCGGCATCGGTTCGTTGCGCCAGGCCCTTCGCCGGGGTGACGCGCCTGCGGCAAAGGACGTAGCGGTCGCCCGCCGGAAGGTTGGCTTGGCGGTGTCCTTTCGTGAGGGCCTGCTATCCAACGTTCTTAATCCCAAAACCGCCCTGTTCTACATGGCTTTGCTGCCACAGTTTGTGGATCCGGCAGGCAACGCCTTTCAGCAATCGCTGATGCTGGCCGGTGTGCATTTTCTGCTGGCAATGCTCTGGCAGTGTGGTCTGGCCTGGGTGGTGGTTACGTTTCGGAGTCTTGGTGTAAACGCGCGTGTAAAGCGAACGCTGAACGGCCTGACGGGAGGGTTTTTCGTGGCCATGGGCGCCAAGCTGGCCAGCACCTGACGCAATCACGGAACTTCAGGCAAAGAAAAAGGGAAGCCTCGGCTTCCCTTTTTTGGTGCGCCCGGCACGGGCGCACTCCTGGAGGTGCAAGTCCTCCCGTGAGCTGGCCACAGCGAACGAAGTGAAGCGCAACTGCGGAAGGGTGACCGACCGTGGGGAGGAAGCGTGGAGCGTAAACCGTGAGCCGAT
>NZ_JBSXNQ010000026.1:0-10460 GCF_056857715.1 Marinobacter sp. L-13 | reverse complement strand
GAAACGCTGGAAGCGGATCAAGGGGTTTAACCAACTGAAGCTGGTCGTGAATAACGTTCAGTTTCGGGATGGAGAACGGGTGGATGATCAATCCGGCAGAGACGCCGCCTGATGCTCATACACCAGATTTGACAATAACTCTGGTCCATTTGAGCTTCCATGCTCGCCCTGGACTCCGGGCACACAATAGGATTTATCAGCACCTTTCATCGTGGATTCTGACGAGGCACCTCGCGCCATCCCCACATAACGCGAAGCGCACCGGTGACCTTTTCGGAGCTAAGCGGAGAAAAGGGCATCCGTGTGACGCGTATTGTTAAAGCCCGACTTCCAGTTTGGTCTGGGACTTCAAGACTTTCACTGCATATTCGAGTAGGGCTATCGTACTGTTTAGTTCAGCATCTCCACCCAGGCTTATTTCAATCGACGAGGTTTCTTCAAAAAGTCCAGATTTCGGATTTTTTATCTTTAGGTCCGTACTGCCATGGTCTTTAATTTTAAGGTACGTGCGGCCCCCATGACCGCTGTCGCCGCCCATAAAGCCCGTAGTTCCAGCCGTAATAGACTGGATGTGCACACCGGTGAGGGTATAAGTGAACGTTTGAATTTCTGCTCCATCAATCGTGACCGAGCCAACTTCCGTATTCTCCATCTCATGAAGATCAAAGCCATTACCCATTTGATAGCTCCTTAGACTGATGTGCTTATAGCTTTAACGCCCGCCATCACCGGTGACAAAACCAGAGCGAAGCGGAGGTTTTGGCATCCGGTGCATGGCCTGGTTATGCAGCATGTAGCGGCTTGATCCGATCCACTTCTTCCTTGACCGACTGAGCGGCGGTCCAAAGATCAACAGATCGCTGCGCATTCAGCCAGAATTCCGGCGAATTACCAAACAAACGTGCAAGCCTAAGCGCCATTTCAGGGCTGACAGCACGACGCTCGCGCAGTAATTCATTAACTGACTGGCGAGAGACACCCAGAGACTCAGCCAACCCCGAAACAGTCAGGCCATAGTCCGGAAGAAAATCCTCCCTCAGCATTTCGCCAGGATGAGTCGGTTTGCGCTGCATACCGGCAGTATTAAGAATAGCCATAGTCATCCCCTCACTCAGTGGTAGTCACACACCTCGACTTCATACGCATCGCCATCTTCAAAACGAAAACAGATACGCCACTGATCATTTATTGAAATTGCATGCTGCCCCTGCCTGTCTCCCGACAGCGGGTGAAGGCGATTGCCAGGCGGCACTTTCAAATCCTCTAACTGTACGGCCAGATCCACGTATTCAAGTTTTCTAGCGGCTCTCGATGCAACATCCGCAGGAAATTTCTTTGACTTGCCCTTGGAGTAAAGTTCTTGGGTTCGTTTGTCAGCAAAGGATTTGATCATGAAACGAAGTGTATTGCGTCACGTGACGCTTGTCAATATGGCCTGAGAATTACTGCATAACGCTGAGCTTAGCGGCGCCACGACAGTGGCGTCCGGTGGACGGCCCTCGGGCCGGGAACGCACTACAGCGACTGGTTATACGTGAGTTTCCTTCGGAATCAGAGCCAATAGGTCAGTAACCCCAACGTCCGCACCTGCCTGTGATAATAGAGCGGAAACTTGCCCTCGATGATGAGCCTGATGGTTAAAAAAATGAAGGACAAGACTCGAATATCGCTTATTGGCCGGAATCCCTTTGGTGTTGTGGTAGCTGAGAACGAAATCCAGATCGCTTTGGGTTAACCCGGCTACCCAGCTAATAATCTGCCGGTCAAGCCAAGTCCGATGTTCGAATAAGCTACCAATATCGTCAAACACTATCTGGCTTAGGCTTGTCGGATTTGGAAGGTTGGCGACCTCCTGCAACGAGCCCACGCAGGATGGATGGTTGGCAAACCGCTTCAGCCAGATCGTGTCACCAACGACGATGTGATTCAGAGTTCCAAGAATAGAGCCGAAAAAAGCCCCGCGATCCTGAGTTAAGTCTGTTGCAGAGAGCGAACTTGCAGACTCGTAAATTTTGGAATTCATCCATTGGTTGTATATGGACAGCAATTCAAAGTGATCTTTCAGGCTCACCTGAGTTCCCTCTCATGTATAACATTTTTATATTGGTCGCGATGACCATTTTTCCGACCAACTATCCAGAATGACCACTTTGCCAATCGAACCAAAAGTTCAAAAAATCTCAATATCTTGAATTCCAAACTTGCCTCAAAACTTCTATAAAAACGATCACAACGACTGCTTTTCCTGAGATCACCAATTTTTCGATAAAACCGATGACTTTTCCTGCCCACCAAACAAAAAGGCCCGAAGTTCTCACTCCAGGCCTTCTTGTTACTCAGTGCCGCTCATCATCTCAACCGCACTTGCTATCGCCGCAGGAGAGGCAAGTCGCACAGCCGTCCATCACAATCACCGCCTTGGTGCTGCACTTGCCGCACATGGTGGCGTTGGGTGGGTAGTCGTCGGCTTTTTCGTCGTTCGTGGCCGTGCTGTGGCTGGCTTCGAACTCGGCGCGCTTTTCAGCGAGGATGCGCTTGGTGGTTTCGCTCATTTCCTCGCTTTCCAGCAGGCCGATGGCCTTCAGGTGCTTCTCAATCACGGCGCCGATTTCAGCGACCAGGGACGGCATGAACACGCCGCCTTTCTTGAAGTAGCCGCCGTTGGGGTCGTACACGCTACGCAGCTCTTCCACCAGGAAGGTTACGTCGCCACCCTTGCGGAATACCGCAGAGATAACGCGGGTGAGGGCGATGACCCACTGGAAGTGTTCCATCGACTTGGAGTTGATGAACACTTCGTACGGCTGCCGGCTTTCGTGGTCGGTGCCTTCGTTGAGCAGGATGTCGTTGATGGTGATGTACATCGCGTGCTCAGCCACCGGCGGCTTGATCTTGTAGGTGGTGCCCAGCAGGAAGTCCGGCCGTTCGATGTATTCGTTCATCTGAACGGGCTTGGTTTCCGCGTGCACCGGTGCCTGGTGTTCGGTAGCTTCGGGGTCGACCTTCTTTACGCGGTAGCCGACGATTTTGTTGCTGATTTTAACTGTCATGTTCGTTTTCCTGTGTCGGTTCCCGGATCAGTACTTGCCGTAGGTGCCTTCTTTAAGCGCGTCAAACAGGTTGGCGGCGTTGTGGATTTCGCCGTCGTACTCTACCTGCTCGTTGCCCTTGAGGGTGACCTTGCTGCCATCGTCCAGGGTGAACTCGTACAATGTGTTCTCGAGGTCTTTTTCCTTAACCAGTACGCCCTGGAAGGCTTCCGGGTTGAAGCGGAAAGTGGTGCAACCCTTCAGGCCCATGTCGTAGGCGTAGAGGTAAATGTCCTTGAAGTCCTGGTAGGCGAAGTCTGTCGGAACGTTCGCGGTCTTGGAAATCGAGGAATCTACCCACTTCTGGGCGGCGGCCTGGATGTCCACGTGCTGCGACGGTGTTACATCGTCGGAGGTGGTGAAGTAGGCCGGCAGCTTCTTGTCCTCGTCATCGGAGAACGGCATGGCGCCCGGGTTCACCATATGACGATATGCGAGCAGCTCGAAGGAGAATACGTCGACTTTCTCTTTGGTCTTCCGGCCTTCGCGGATGATGTTACGCGCGTAGTGATGCGAGAAGCTCGGCTCGATGCCGTTACTGGCGTTGTTGGCCAGTGACAGGCTGATGGTGCCGGTCGGCGCGATGGAGGTGTGGTGGGTAAAGCGGCCACCTTTCTCGGCCAGTTCTTCCACCAGCTTCGGTTCCACGTTGGCAATCTGCTGCATGTACTTGCTGTACTTGGCGTGCAGGATGCGGCCTTTCACCTTGTCGCCCAGTTTGTAGCCGTCTTCAGACAGCTGCGGGCACTTGGTGAGCATTTTCGGGGTAATTTCGAACTCGTCGTCCATGATTGGCGCAACGCCTTTTTCTTCGGCCAGGGCGAGGGACTGGCGCCAGCCTTCCACGGCCATTTCACGCACGACTTCTTCGGTGAACTGTACGGATTCTGCAGAACCGTAGGGCATGCGCAGCATGGCGAGGGTGGAACCCAGGCCCAGGATGCCCATGCCGTGGCGGCGCTTGTAGGTGATTTCGTGGCGCTGCTCGGCCAGCGGCAGGCCGTTGATCTCTACCACGTTGTCCAGCATGCGGGTGAAGATGCCCACCACCTTGCGGTACTTCTCGTAGTTGAAGCTGGCCTTGTCGGTGAACGGGTAGTCCACGAACATGGTCAGGTTCACCGAGCCCAGCAGGCAGCTGCCGTACGGGGGCAGGGGCTGCTCACCGCAGGGGTTGGTGGCGCGGATGTCTTCGCAGAACCAGTTGTTGTTCATCTGGTTGACCTTGTCGATCAGGATGAATCCCGGCTCGGCGTAGTCGTAGGTGCTGGTCATGATGGTGTCCCAGATGAACTGGGCTTTCAGGGTGCGGTAGATGCGGCAGGCAACCTTGCCTTCCCCGTTCACCACGTAGCCTTTCTGTTCGGGGAAATCACGGTATACGAACTGGCTCTCGTCGCTCAGGTCCAGCTTTTCGTCTTCCACTTCCTTCTGGGTAACAGGGAAGGAGAGGTGCCAGTCGTCGCCGTTGCGTACGGCTTCGATGAAGTCTTCGGTGATCAGCAGCGAAAGGTTGAACTGGCGCAGGCGACCGTCTTCACGCTTGGCCTGGATGAAATCGATCACGTCCGGATGGTGCACATCGAAGGTGGCCATCTGGGCGCCACGGCGGCCACCGGCAGAGGACACGGTAAAGCACATGCGATCGAAGATATCCATGAACGACAGCGGGCCGGAGGTGGTTGCCCCGGCGCCGGCCACATACGCGCCTTTCGGGCGCAGGGTGGAGAATTCATAACCGATACCACAACCTGCCTTGAGGGTAAGGCCGGCTTCGTGGTTCTTTTCCAGGATGTCGTTCATGGAGTCCTGAACGGTGCCGGAAACGGTGCAGTTAATGGTGGAGGTTGCCGGCTTGTGTGCTTCGGCACCCGCATTGGAGGTAATCCGGCCGGCGGGAATGGCGCCGTTCTGCAGGGCCCAGATGAAGTTCTTCATGTGCTGGGTGCGTACGGATTTGTTTTCCACCTCGGCAAGGGCTTTGGCAACACGTTCGTAGGTTGCGTTGATGTCCTTGTCTACGGGCTCGCCGGTCTTGGTCTTCAGCTGATATTTACTGTGCCAGATGTCGATCGAGGCTTCCTGCATCGGGATTGTCGTTACCACTGCCTGTGCCTTAGCGTTCATTTCCACCCTCTGTCTTCCGGTATGTCTTCTTTTGATGGCGCCAGTCCTTATACCGGCGGCGCCATACCCCTTGAGAATCGTCTGATTGGCCTTGGGCCTGTTTTCTTTTTAACCACTATATATGGGCTGAATCTGAAACGAGTATAACAGGATATAGTGTTCTGTGAATAAGAACGCAACTATTGATAGACGCTTCGGGGCAAAGAAAATCAATCAAAACCGACTTGAATCCGGGAAATTTTTTCTAAAACAGCGGTTTGGGGCTAAAGGTTCAAAACCACTACATGTTGTGGTTTTGTGAGGATGTGGTGTCAATAGCGAATTGTGCGATTCCGGTCGAAAAGTGACAAAAACAAGCGGGCCCGGAGGGGAAACGGGGGCCAGTCTGGCCCCGTTTTTTTATCAGCCCAGCAACAGGCTGTCGTCGTCCACTTCCAGCCCACGCTGCTTTTCAAACAGCCCGAGCAGATCCTTCACTTCCAGACCTTCCCGATCTTTGCCTGCGATATCGAATACCACCTGGCCCTGGTGCAGCATTACCGTGCGGCTGCCGACTTCCAGTGCCTGCTTCATGCTGTGGGTTACCATCAGTGCCGTGAGCTTCTGCTCTTCGATGATCTTGGTGGTGAGTTCCAGCACGAATGCAGCGGTTTTCGGGTCCAGCGCGGCCGTGTGTTCGTCCAGCAGCAGGATGCTCGAGGGCGTTAGGCTCGCCATCAGCAGGCTCACGGCCTGGCGCTGACCCCCGGAGAGCAGGCCCATCTTGTCGCCAAGACGTTTTTCCAGGCCCAGATTCAGGGACGAAAGGCTGTCCCTGAATTTTTCCATGTACTGCTTCTTCACGGCGCTGGTGAGGCCGCGGCGTTGGCCACGTTTGATGGCCAGGGCGAGGTTTTCCTCGATGCTGAGGCCCTCGCAGGTACCGGCCAGTGGGTCCTGGAATACCCGGGCAACACGGCCGGCCCGTTTGTGGGTCGGCAGTTTGGTGACGTCCAGGTTGTCCACGATGATCTGGCCGCTGTCTACCAGCACTTCGCCGGCGAGGGCATTCAGAAAGGTGGATTTGCCGGCGCCGTTGCTGCCTATCACGGTGACGAACTCACCCTGGTTAACGGTCAGGCTCATACCCCGAAGGGCCGGGTTTTCCAGCGGTGTGCCCCTGCCAAAGGTAAGCCGGAGATCGGTTGCACTGATCATGTCGCCTCCTTAGGCCTTGCTACGGGAAAGTTTGCCGGCAATGGATGAACGTACGCCGGGCAAAACGATGGCCAGGGTAACCAGAACCGCGGTAATCAGGTTCAGATCCTGGGCCTGCAGTCCCAGGAAATCCGCATTCAGAGCGAAGGCAATGGCCAGTCGGTAGATGATTGCGCCCACCACGCACGCGATGAGCGCGCGTACCACGGTCGAGGGAGTCACCACGGCTTCACCGCCAATCAGGGAGGCAAGGCCAATGACGATCACCCCTACGCCCATGGTGACATCGGCTGCACCCTGGCTCTGGGCAAAGAGCGCACCGGCAAGTCCGACAAGGCCGTTGGAAACGGCAACGCCGAGAACAATCATGGCGCCGGTGGCGATGCCCTGTGCCCGGGCCATTCTGGCGTTGGCGCCAGTGGCTCGCATGGCCAGACCGGTTTCGGATTTCATGAAACGCCACAGCAGGATAAGGGCAACAAAGACCACAATAACGAACAGAAGCACCGGTACCTGATGGTAGGCCAGATCCAGGTCGTACCAGGGCGTCAGCACGGTTTCTTCGGTCAGCAGGGCCACGTTCGGGCGGCCCATGATGCGCAGGTTGACTGAATAGAGCGCAATCATGGTCAGGATCGAGGCAAGCAGATTAAGAATGTTGAGTTTCACATTCAGCAGTGCTGTTACCGCGCCTGCGGCCATGCCGGCCATGACGGCACAGCCTGTGGCTAACCACGGGTTCCAGCCTTCAATGATCAGTACGGCGGCAACGGCAGCACCGAGGGGAAAGCTGCCATCTACAGTGAGATCCGGGAAATCCAGCACCCGGAAGGAGAGGTAGATGCCGAAGGCGACCAGGCCGTAGATCAGTCCGGTCTCAATGGCACCATAAAGAGCGATGTTACTCAGCATGGTCGGGTATCACCAATGATAAAACGGGCAGCCCCTCGTGAGGGCCGCCCGTTGGGTTCAGGGGGATTACTTGGCGCTGTCGATCACTTTCTTCGCGTCTGCGATTACATCATCTGACAGGGTGATGCCCATGCGCTCTGCGGCGGCCGGGTTCACGAACAGGTCCAGCTTCTCCATGGTTTCAACCGCCATTTCGCCGGGTTTCTCGCCATTCAATACCCGGGCAACCATCACGCCGGTCTGGCGGCCATGGTCGTAGTAATCAAACCCGAGTGCTGCAACGGCACCGCGCTCAACGGTAGCGGTGTCTGCCGCGAATACCGGAATGCTGGCGCGCTCACCAACAGAGATGACGGCTTCGGCAGCACTGATCACGGTATTGTCTGTGGTCAGGTAGATGGCGTCTGCTTTACCCACCAGGGAGCGGGCCGCGCCCAGAACCTCGGAAGTTTTGGTGGCAGCACCTTTTACCAGTTCAAGGCCACGCGCCGCGAGGCGCTCTTCGAGCAGTTCCACCAGGGAGACGGCATTGGCTTCGCCCGGGTTGTACACCGTGCCAATGCGTTTGGCATCGGGCATTACGCGCTGCAGCATGTCCAGGTGTTTGTCGATGGGCAGCATGTCGCTTACGCCGGTAATGTTGGCGCCAGGCGCCTCCAGATTACTTACCAGCTTGGCGCCAAGCGGGTCGGTCACAGCGGAGAAAATCACCGGTGTATTGCGGGCCGCAGCGGCAACGGTTTGCGCGGAAGGCGTTGCAATCGCCACGATCACGTCGGGACTCTCACCAACGAATTTGCGAGCAATCTGGGAAGCAATGGCAGAGTTGCCCTGGGCACTTTCGTGCATCACTTCGAGGTTGTCGCCCTCTTTGAAGCCGCGCTCGGCGAGTTCATCTTTTATGCCCTGGTAGACGGCGTCCAGTGCCGGGTGTTCCACAATCTGTGTGATGGCTACAACGCGGGGTTCCTGTGCCTGAACAAGTGTTGCCAGCGCCAGCAGGGTGGCACCGAACAGGGTGCGCAGGGTTGTCTTGGCCATATGCCCATCTCCGGGTAGGTTAACTGATATGTTGCGAATCTGAAGGGGCGGAAGTTTACCACAGGCAAGGGGTTCAAGGGGTAGGGGATGTTGCCGGTGGCGGCGTTTTGGTTGCAATAGATGCAGTTGGAAATTATTTTGCTTGTGTCACGTTTTGACCGCTCATACTATGTTGAAATACCCTACGAAAGTCTAATAATAAATCATCTATAACTCGAATAACGAACTGCAAGGAAGGTCCATGGACACAACAAACAAGCTTCCCCTGGATATGGTTGATCACTGGGAGAAGGCCAAGGCGAACTCCGTATACATGACCCAGCCCATTGGCGACGGCAAAACCGTCGACTACACCTGGGGTCGGGCGGTGGATGAGGCGCGGCGCATGGCGTCTTACCTCAAATCGCTGAATCTCCCCGAAAAGAGCCGCATCGGCCTGATCTCCAAGAACTGCGCCCACTGGATCATGACCGACTGGGCCATCTGGATGGCCGGTCACATTTCCGTTCCGCTGTATCCCACCCTGAATGCCGACACCGTTAACTACATCCTGAACCACGCCGAGTGCGAGGTGGTGTTTGTCGGCAAGCTGGACGACTGGGACATGATGAAACCGGGCGTGCCGGAATCCGTGCGTTGCATCTCCTTCCCGCTGAGCCCTCCCAATGATTTCGAAACCTGGGACGATATCGTCGCCAAGTATCCGCCTCTGGAAGAAAATGTTAAGCGTGATGCCGACGAACTGGCCACCATCGTTTACACCTCAGGCAGCACCGGTAAACCCAAGGGCGTCATGCTCAGCTTTTACAACATGGCCTATGCGGCAGAGGGCGGCATGGAGGTACTCGGTGTGAGCTCCGAGGAGCGCATGTTGTCGTACCTCCCGCTGGCTCACGTGTTCGAGCGTACCTTTGTTGAGCTGGCCTCGCTCTATGCGGGTTTCCACCTGTATTTTGCAGAATCTCTGGACACCTTCGTGCAGGATTTGCAGCGTGCGCAGCCAACGCTGTTCCTCTCGGTACCGCGCCTGTGGGTGAAATTCCAGCACGGTGTGCTCCAGAAGCTGCCGAAGAAGAAGCTGGACCGGCTGCTGAAGATTCCGGTGGTCAACAAACTGATCAAGAAGAAAATCCTGAAGGGCCTTGGTCTGGACAAGGTCAAGCTGGCAGGCAGTGGCTCAGCCCCCCTCGCGAGCGACGTTCTGGACTGGTACCGCAACCTCGGCCTCGAGTTGCTTGAGGGCTATGGCATGTCTGAAAACTTTGCCTACTCCCACATGAGCAAGCCAGGGCGCTCAAGAACCGGTTACGTTGGTGAGTCCGCGCCGGGGGTTGAAACCCGCATCAGCCCGGAGGGAGAGATTCAGATCAAGAGCCCGGCCACCATGATGGGCTACTACAAGGACGAAGAGAAAACCCGGGAGACCTTCACCGAGGATGGCTTCCTGAAGACTGGCGACAAGGGTGAAATTGATGAGATGGGCCGGCTCAAGATCACCGGTCGCATCAAGGAAATCTTCAAGACCAGCAAGGGCAAGTATATTGCGCCTGCACCCATTGAGAACCGTCTGATGTCCCACGATGCCATCGAGATGGTGTGTGTCTCCGGTGCCAATCAGACCCAGCCCCACGCGCTGGTGATGCTGGCCGAGGAGTCCCGGCCGAAAATGGCGGATGAAGCCTTCCGTAAGGAAATCGAAGAGAGCTTCAAGAAGCTGATTGCCGATGTGAACAAGACCGTGGATCCCCACGAACAGCTGGCGTTTATCACCGTAATGAGTGACGAGTGGTCGATCGAGAACAGCTTCCTCACGCCGACCATGAAGCTCAAGCGCAATGTGGTTGAGGATGCGTATCAGGAGCAAGTGGAGAACTGGTATGCACAGCGTCAGCCGGTTATCTGGCAGTAAAACGCTCGATTCGAAATGAAGATGTTATAGCCCGGCTCAGCCGGGCTTTTTTGGTGCGCCCGGCACGGGCGCACTCCTGGAGGTGCAAGTCCTCCCGTGAGCTGGCCACAGCGAACGAAGTGAAGCGCAACTGCGGAAGGGTGACCGACCGTGGGGAGGAAGCGTGGAGCGTAAACCGTGAGCCG
>NZ_JBSXNQ010000025.1:0-15707 GCF_056857715.1 Marinobacter sp. L-13 | reverse complement strand
TTGCGAACTGCCGGAAGGTGTGGAAATGGTTATGCCGGGTGACAACGTCAAGATGAGTGTTACCCTGATTGCTCCGATCGCCATGGAAGATGGCCTGCGCTTCGCGATTCGTGAAGGCGGCCGTACCGTTGGTGCCGGCGTAGTCTCCAAGATTATCGAGTAATGGACTCGAGAGTAAGTGCACTGAGTTGTTTCGGTGCAGGCCAGTAGCTCAATTGGCAGAGCAGCGGTCTCCAAAACCGCAGGTTGGGGGTTCGATTCCCTCCTGGCCTGCCATTTTTTAACATCCGGATACATAAGTTGATTCCTATGGAGTCAAAAGCCGTTCAGTCAGCCAGCCGTTTCGATTTCGTGAAGTGGCTGGTTGTTTTCGTTCTGATCGCCATCGGTGTGGTGGGGAATCAGTATTATAGTGCCGAGTCTCTGCTGTATCGGGTTCTGGCTCTTGTAGGTCTCGCAATTGTGGCGGCGCTTGTTGCCCTCCAGACCGACCGTGGTCGTCGCTTCGCGACGCTGCTGAAGGAAGCGAGAGTAGAGATCCGGAAAGTGGTATGGCCCACCAGGCCCGAGCTCGTGCAGACGACAGCGATTGTTGTGGTGTTTGTGCTCGTTGTGGCTCTGTTGTTGTGGGGTATGGATTCGCTGATCAGCTGGCTGGTCGCCGGGTTTATCGGTTAACAGGAGTGGGCAATGGCTAAGCGCTGGTACGTCGTTCATGCGTATTCTGGCTTCGAAAAGCAGGTAATGCGCACTCTCAGGGAGCGCGTTGCGCTGCACGAGATGGAAGACCGTTTCGGCGAGATCCTGGTTCCGACCGAGGAAGTCGTCGAAATGCGAGAAGGGAAGAAGCGCAAGAGTGAGCGCAAATTCTATCCCGGGTACGTACTGGTCCAGATGGAAATGGACGATGCGACGTGGCACCTTGTGAAGAACACCCCGCGTGTTCTTGGTTTTATTGGTGGTACCAAGGATAAGCCTGCACCGATCACCGAAAAGGAAGCGGAAGCGATCCTTCGTCGAGTCGAAAGCGGTGCAGACAAGCCCAAGCCGAAGACGCTGTTCGAGCCGGGTGAGATTGTTCGCGTTGTTGAAGGTCCTTTTGCGGACTTCAATGGTGTGGTTGAGGAAGTTGACTACGACAAGAGTCGGGTCAAGGTTGCCGTTCTGATCTTTGGTCGTTCAACTCCGGTAGAGCTGGAGTTTGGGCAGGTCGAAAAAGACTGACCGGTAACGGGAAAGCTGAAAGCTCGCGCGCTCAAGCGACGCGGGCTTTTTGTGTCTGCTCTTAGCAGTTGTAAAAACGGGGAGCCGAGAGGCGTTTGAACCCACAGGAGATCTATCATGGCAAAGAAAATTGAAGCGTACATCAAGCTTCAGGTTGCTGCCGGCAAGGCCAACCCGAGTCCCCCCGTTGGTCCTGCACTGGGTCAGCGCGGCGTAAACATCATGGAATTCTGCAAGGCGTTCAACGCCCAGACTCAGGACATGGAGCCTGGTCTGCCGATTCCGACCGTGATCACCGTTTACAGTGATCGCAGCTTTACCTTTATTACCAAGACTCCGCCTGCACCGGTTCTTCTCCTGAAGGCCGCTGGCATCAAGAGTGGCTCCGGTCGTCCGAATACCGAGAAAGTCGGTACCGTGACCCGCGAGCAGCTTGAAGAAATTGCCAAGACCAAAGAGCCGGACCTGACTGCAGCCGATATGGACGCAGCGGTACGTACCATTGCAGGAACAGCCCGCAGCATGGGCCTGAACGTGGAGGGCCTGTAACATGGCGAAGCTGAGCAAGCGTCAGAAGCTTATTCGTGAAAAGGTAGACTCTACCCGTTCCTACTCTGTCGACGAAGCAGTTGCACTGCTGGTTGAGCTGGGCCAGAACGTGAAGTTCAAAGAGTCTGTCGACGTAGCCGTCAATCTGGGCGTTGACGCACGTAAATCCGACCAGGTTGTCCGTAGCAGCACTGTTCTGCCTCACGGCACCGGCAAGACCGTTCGCGTCGCTGTATTTACCCAGGGCGCCAATGCCGAGAAAGCAACGGCTGCTGGTGCAGACGTTGTAGGCATGGACGATCTGGCGGACGAAGTTAAGAAAGGCAACATGGATTTCGACGTGGTTATCGCCACTCCGGACGCCATGCGTGTTGTTGGTCAGCTGGGCCAGATTCTTGGTCCCCGTGGCCTGATGCCGAACCCGAAGGTGGGTACTGTGACTCCTGACGTCGAGACTGCGGTCAAGAACGCCAAGGCCGGTCAGGTTCGTTACCGCACCGACAAGAACGGCATTATCCACGCTCCGCTGGGTAACGTTGAATTCTCTGCGCAGAACATCAAGGAAAACCTTGAAGCTCTGGTAGCAGATCTGAAAAAGGCCAAGCCGTCGTCGGCGAAAGGCGTGTATCTCAAAAAGATCACCATTTCCTCGACTATGGGTCCTGGCCTGACTATCGATCAGAGCGGTCTCGCTATTTGATCCTTTGATCGGTGGTTACTTTGTAGTCTGGGCGGAAGCCAAGGCTGTCAAAGACCGCAGGCCCCCGAAGCACTTTCGGTCTGACTGGAAGTGCTGCAAGGGTTAAAGCAACGCCTGCGCAGACGGTGTGAAGACGTTCTCTCTGAACCCAAACACCGTTAGGAGCCCCGCGAGGGGTATATGTGGGTTTGCCGGGAAGACCCGGCGAAATCGAGGAGAAATCCAGTGGCAATTAGACTCGAAGACAAGAAAGCGATCGTCGCTGAAGTCAACGAGACTGCCGGTGGTGCTCTGTCTGTGGTTATGGCTGACTACCGTGGTGTTACCTCTGGTGACATGACGGCGCTTCGTGCCAAGGCTCGTGCCGAAAACGTGCGTCTGAAGGTTGTTCGTAACAACCTGGCGAAGATCGCGATTCGCGGTACCGAGTTCGAGTGCATCGACGAAGCCCTGGTCGGCCCGACCATTCTGGCATTCTCTATGGAAGATCCGGGCGCGGCAGCGCGTCTGTTGAAGGATTTTGCGAAAGAGAAAGAGGCGTTCGAGATTAAGGCACTGGCCGTCGGCGGAGAGCTGATGGGTGCAGACCAGATCGACCGTCTTGCCAAGCTGCCAACACGTCACGAAGCGCTGACAATGCTGGCCGCAGTAACACAGGCACCGATCACCAAGCTGGCACGGACACTGAACGAAGTTCCTTCGAAAGTGACTCGTGCTGTAGCGGCAGTTCGCGACCAGAAGCAAGAAGCTGCTTGATTCTGTTGAACACCATTTTTTATATTTTTGGGAGAAAGTCATGGCTCTGTCTAACGAAGACATTTTGAACGCAATCGCTGAAATGAGCGTAATGGACGTAGTTGCGCTGGTTGAAGCAATGGAAGAAAAATTCGGTGTTTCTGCCGCTGCAGCCGTTGCTGCTGCGCCGGCAGCTGCTGGTGGTGGCGAAGCCGCTGCTGAAGAGCAGACCGAGTTTGACGTTGTACTTACCGGTCCTGGTGAGAAGAAAGTAAACGTAATCAAGGCCGTTCGTGAACTGACTGGCCTGGGTCTGAAAGAAGCCAAGGAAATGGTCGACAGCGCTCCTTCCGTTATCAAGGAAGCAGCTAGCAAAGACGACGCTGAAGAAGCCAAGAAGAAGCTTGAGGAAGCAGGCGCTTCTGTTGAGCTCAAGTAAGAGTCGGCTGTTGATCGAAACCGTGCGATAAGCATGGACAGGCTGGTGGCTTTGGGCCACCGGCCTTTTTCTGTTGTATATGCTATAGAGTCTGGTGAGCAATTGCAGGTTGATGTCAGATCTATAACCTACAGCCAGAGTCTTGTTCAAGACGGCGCGATAAGCCGAGCAATTCGGCCCCGAAGCAGAACATTGGTTGCTTCTTGATACCAGGTATCAGGTCTAAAGCTGGGGAATGCAGATGACTTACTCCTACACTGAGAAAAAGCGGATTCGCAAAGATTTTAGTAAATTGCCTTCCGTGATGGACGTCCCCTATTTGCTGTCTATTCAGCTGGATTCGTTCCGGGACTTCCTCCAAATGGAAGCCGCTCCTGAAGACCGCCGGGAAACCGGTCTTCACGCAGCATTCAAATCCGTATTCCCGATTGTCAGTTACTCTGGCAATGCCGCGCTCGAATACGTGAGCTATCGTATTGGCGAGCCGGTTTTTGATGTCAAGGAATGCCAGCTTAGGGGCGTAACCTATGCAGCGCCGCTGCGGGTGAAGGTCCGCCTTATCATTTACGATAAGGAATCGTCCAACAAGGCGATCAAGGACATTAAAGAGCAGGAAGTCTACATGGGCGAGATGCCCCTGATGACCGAGAACGGTACCTTCGTTATCAACGGTACCGAGCGCGTTATTGTTTCCCAGCTCCACCGGTCTCCGGGTGTGTTCTTCGATCACGACAAGGGCAAGACCCATTCCTCCGGCAAGCTGCTGTATTCTGCCCGGGTGATTCCTTACCGTGGTTCCTGGCTGGACTTCGAGTTTGATCCGAAGGACTCCGTGTTCGTTCGTATCGACCGTCGTCGTAAGCTTCCGGCATCCATTCTGTTGCGTGCCCTGGGCTACACCTCCGAGCAGATGCTGGAGATGTTCTTCGAAACCAGTAAATTCAGCCTGGGCGCGGAAGTGTGCAAGCTGGAGCTGGTGCCGAGCCGTCTGCGTGGCGACATCGCGACCTTCGATATCAAGGACAATGACGGTAACGTGATTGTCGAAGAAGGTCGCCGGATTACGGCCCGCCACATCAAGCAGTTGGAAAAAGCCGGCATCAACGAGCTTGAGGTGCCGACCGAGTACCTGTACGGCCGTGTACTGGCGAAAGACATGATCGATCAGGGTTCCGGTGAAGTCCTGGTGGAGTGTAACTCCGAGCTGACAGAAGAGCTGGTCACCAAGATTCTCGACGCTGGCGTGAAGGATATCGAAACCCTTTACACCAACGATCTGGACTGTGGTCCGTTCATGTCTGACACCCTGCGTATCGATCCGACTCGCACGCCGCTCGAAGCGCTGGTTGAGATCTACCGGATGATGCGCCCGGGTGAGCCGCCCACCAAGGAGTCGGCTGAGAACCTGTTTAATAACCTGTTCTTCTCTGAAGAGCGCTATGACCTGTCTGCGGTTGGCCGGATGAAGCTGAACCGCCGTCTGCGCCGTGAAGAAAGCACAGGTGAGGGCACCCTGACCCACGAAGACATCATCGACGTTCTCAAGACCCTGATCGACATACGTAACGGCCAGGGCAATGTGGACGATATCGATAACCTGGGTAACCGTCGTGTTCGCTGCGTTGGCGAAATGGCCGAAAACCAGTTCCGCGTTGGCCTGGTTCGGGTTGAGCGAGCGGTTCGTGAGCGTCTGAGCCTTGCTGAAAGCGAAGGGCTGATGCCGCAGGACCTGATTAACGCCAAGCCGGTAGCAGCCGCGGTTAAAGAATTCTTCGGCTCAAGCCAGCTGTCGCAGTTCATGGACCAGAACAACCCGTTGTCCGAGGTCACGCACAAGCGTCGTATCTCTGCGTTGGGCCCAGGTGGTCTGACCCGTGAGCGTGCAGGCTTTGAGGTTCGTGACGTACACCCGACCCACTACGGTCGCGTATGCCCAATCGAGACGCCGGAAGGTCCGAACATCGGTCTTATCAACTCGCTGGCGACCTATGCCCGTTCAAATTCCTACGGTTTCCTTGAGAGCCCGTACCGGAAGGTGGTTGAAGGTGTCGTTACGGACGAGGTGGTTTATCTTTCCGCTATTGAGGAAAGCAACTACGTTATCGCCCAGGCCAGCGCCGCCATGGACGAGAAGACCAAGCGTCTGACCGACGAACTGGTCACCGTGCGTCACCAGAACGAATTTACCGTTACTCCGCCGGAAAGTGTCAACTTCATGGACGTTTCTCCGCGCCAGGTAGTGTCGGTCGCTGCGTCCTTGATTCCGTTCCTGGAGCACGACGACGCCAACCGGGCACTGATGGGCGCGAACATGCAGCGTCAGGCAGTTCCGACCCTGCGTTCCCAGGTGCCTCTGGTAGGTACCGGCGTTGAGCGTACGGTTGCCCAAGACTCTGGCGTCTGTGTATCGGCTCGCCGCGGCGGTGTGATCGAAAGCGTTGACGCTTCGCGCATCGTGGTTCGTGTCAATAACGAGGAAACCGAAGCGGGTGATGCAGGTGTGGATATCTACAACCTGACCAAGTACACCCGTTCGAACCAGAACACCTGTATCAACCAGCGCTCCATCGTGCGTCAGGGCGACATTATTGCCCGTGGCGACGTGCTGGCAGACGGTCCCTCTGTGGATCTGGGTGAGCTGGCACTGGGGCAGAACATGCGCATCGCGTTCATGCCCTGGAACGGTTACAACTTTGAGGACTCCATCCTCATTTCCGAGAAAGTGGTGCAGGAAGATCGCCTGACCACCATCCACATTCAGGAACTGACCTGTGTGGCTCGGGACACCAAGCTGGGTAGCGAAGAAATCACCGCGGATATTCCGAACGTTGGTGAAAGTGCGCTGTCCAAGCTGGATGAGTCCGGTATTGTTTACATTGGTGCTGAAGTGGGCCCCGGTGACATTCTGGTAGGCAAGGTCACACCGAAGGGTGAGACCCAGCTGACGCCTGAGGAGAAGCTGCTGCGTGCCATCTTTGGTGAGAAGGCGTCCGATGTTAAGGACACCTCCTCCCGCGTGCCGACTGGCACCCGCGGCACCGTTATCGACGTGCAGGTCTTTACCCGCGACGGTATCGAGAAGGATCAGCGTGCCCAGTCCATCGAGAAAGAGCAGCTGGACCAGTATCGCAAGGATCTGAAAGACGAGTACCGGATTGTTGAAGGTGCGACATTCGAGCGTCTGAACAGTGCGTTGAAAGGGCAGGAAGTGATCAGTGGGCCGGGCCTGAAGAAAGGCGCCACCCTCGAAGAGAGCTACCTGGCCGAGCTGCCGCGTTCTGACTGGTTCAAGCTCCGGATGAAAGACGAGAGCCTGAACGAGCTGCTGGAGAAATCCGAGCAGGGTCTGGAAGACCGCAAGAAGGAACACGAAGCGCGCTTTGACGACAAGAAAGGCAAGCTTCAGCAGGGCGACGACCTCGCACCGGGCGTACTGAAGATCGTCAAGGTATACCTGGCTATCAAGCGTCGTATCCAGCCGGGTGACAAGATGGCCGGTCGTCACGGTAACAAGGGTGTTATTTCCTCGGTGATGCCGATCGAAGACATGCCTTACGACGAGCACGGCAACACGGTTGACGTGGTTCTGAACCCGCTGGGTGTTCCCTCGCGGATGAACGTAGGTCAGGTGCTTGAGACTCATCTGGGTGCTGCAGCCAAGGGTCTGGGTGAGCGTATCAGCCAGATGCTGGACGAGCAGCGCAAGGTGGCTGAATTACGCAAGCTGCTGGATGAGATCTACAATCACTCAGACGAAGTGTTCAAGGTGGACCTGGATTCCCTGTCCGACAAGGAAATCCTGGAGATGTGCCACAACCTTCGCGGCGGTGTGCCCATGGCAACGCCGGTATTCGACGGTGCCAAGGAAGCCGAGGTCAAGCGCATGCTTGAGCTTGCGGGACTGAGCACTACCGGTCAGACCATGCTGTATGACGGTCGTACTGGTGATATGTTCGACCGCCCGGTAACGGTTGGCTACATGTACATCCTGAAGCTGAACCACCTGATCGACGACAAGATGCACGCTCGTTCCACCGGCTCTTACAGCCTGGTTACCCAGCAACCGCTGGGTGGTAAGGCGCAGTTCGGTGGCCAGCGCTTCGGTGAGATGGAAGTGTGGGCTCTCGAGGCCTACGGTGCAGCTTACACGCTGCAGGAGATGCTCACCGTCAAGTCTGATGACGTGAACGGTCGGACCAAGATGTACAAGAACATTGTCGATGGCGATCATCGGATGGAGCCGGGCATGCCCGAATCCTTCAACGTTCTTGTCAAGGAAATCCGCTCGCTGGGTATCGACATCGAGCTGGAATCCGAGTGAGCCGAATTGTTTTTGGCAGCGTGAGCGGGCACGACCAGTGCCCGCCCGAGATTAACGCCATCCGGAGCTTTTACTGATGAAAGATTTGCTGAATCTTCTCAAGAGCCAGAACCAAAGCAAGGAATTCGACGCCATCCGTATTGGCCTGGCGTCGCCTGACATGATCCGTTCCTGGTCCTTTGGCGAAGTGAAGAAGCCTGAGACCATTAACTACCGTACCTTCAAGCCGGAGCGCGACGGTCTTTTCTGTGCCAAGATCTTCGGCCCGATCAAGGACTACGAGTGTCTGTGCGGTAAATACAAACGCCTCAAGCATCGCGGTGTTATCTGCGAGAAGTGTGGCGTTGAGGTTGCGCTGGCCAGTGTCCGCCGTGAGCGCATGGGCCATATTGAGCTGGCCAGCCCGGTCGCGCACATCTGGTTCCTGAAGTCACTGCCGTCCCGTATCGGTCTGATGCTGGACATGACCCTGCGCGATATCGAGCGGGTCCTGTACTTCGAATCCTTTATTGTTATCGATCCGGGGATGACCACCCTGGAGAAGGGCCAGCTGCTGAACGATGAGCAGTACTATGAAGCCCTGGAAGAATTCGGCGACGAGTTCGACGCCCGCATGGGTGCCGAAGCGGTCAAGGAGCTCCTTGAAGGTATTGATCTGCAGGAAGAGGTCGATGCCCTGCGTGAGGAGATTCCGCAGACCAACTCCGAAACCAAGATCAAGAAGTTCAGCAAGCGTCTGAAAATTCTTGAGGCGTTCCTGTATTCCGGCAACAAGCCAGGCGACATGGTCATGACCGTGCTTCCGGTGCTTCCGCCGGATCTGCGCCCGCTGGTACCGCTGGACGGTGGCCGCTTCGCGACCTCTGATCTGAACGATCTTTACCGTCGGGTGATCAACCGGAACAACCGTCTCAAGCGCCTGCTGGAGCTGAACGCTCCGGATATCATCGTGCGTAACGAGAAACGGATGCTGCAGGAAGCCGTTGACGCGCTGCTGGACAACGGGCGCCGTGGCCGGGCCATTACCGGCACCAACAAGCGCCCGCTGAAGTCCCTGGCTGACATGATCAAGGGTAAGCAGGGTCGTTTCCGTCAGAACCTGCTTGGTAAGCGTGTGGACTACTCCGGTCGTTCAGTGATCGTGGTCGGTCCGTACCTGCGCCTGCACCAGTGTGGTCTGCCAAAGAAGATGGCACTGGAATTGTTCAAGCCGTTTATTTTCTCCAAGTTGGAGCACCGCGGCCTGGCGACCACCATCAAGGCCGCCAAGAAGATGGTCGAGCGCGAGGAAGGCGTGGTCTGGGATATCCTGGACGAAGTCATCCGTGAGCATCCGATCATGCTGAACCGTGCGCCGACCCTGCACCGTCTGGGTATCCAGGCATTCGAGCCGGTTCTGATCGAAGGCAAGGCGATCCAGCTGCATCCGCTGGTGTGTGCGGCCTACAACGCCGACTTTGACGGCGACCAGATGGCGGTTCACGTACCGCTGACCCTGGAAGCCCAGCTCGAAGCCCGTGCGCTGATGATGTCCACCAACAACGTGCTGTCGCCGGCCAACGGCGAGCCGATTATCGTGCCGTCCCAGGACGTGGTACTCGGCCTGTACTACATGACCCGTGAGCGCAAGAGCGCCCTGGGTGAGGGTATGGTGTTTGCCGACGTCAAAGAGGCGCATCGTGCCTACGGCGCTGGCAAGGTCGACCTTCAGGCGATCGTCAAGGTTCGCGTGAAGGAAGTGGCGATTGCCGAAGATGGCTCCCGTACCGAGCAATACAAGATTGTTGATACCACGGTTGGTCGTGCTCTGCTGTTTGACATCGTGCCTGATGGCCTGTCCTACGAGCTGGTCAACAAGCCGATGGTCAAGAAGGCAATCTCTAACCTGATCAACACCTGCTACCGTGATGCCGGTCTGAAAGACACCGTCATCTTCGCGGATCAGTTGATGTACATGGGTTACCACTATGCGACCGTTTCCGGTATCTCTATTGGTTTCAACGATTTCGAGATTCCGCCGGAGAAGTACGAGCTGGTTGATGCCGCATCCGCTGAGGTGAAGGATATCGAAACCCAGTACGCGTCCGGTCTGCTGACCCAGGGCGAGAAGTACAACAAGGTTATCGACATCTGGTCACGTGCCAACGATAAAGTTTCCAAAGCCATGATGGAGCGTCTGGCGAAGGAGCAGGTTATCGGGCCTGACGGACAACCGGTGAAGGGCGAGGACGGCGAATACCTGATGCAGGAGTCGTTCAACTCGGTTTACATGATGGCCGATTCCGGCGCCCGGGGTTCCGCGGCCCAGATCCGTCAGCTGGCCGGTATGCGTGGCCTTATGGCCAAGCCGGACGGCTCTATTATCGAAACGCCGATCACTGCGAACTTCCGTGAAGGTCTGAACGTACTCCAGTACTTCATCTCCACTCACGGTGCCCGTAAGGGTCTGGCGGATACCGCTCTGAAGACCGCGAACTCCGGTTACCTGACCCGTCGTCTGGTAGATGTCTCCCAGGATCTGGTCGTTACCGAGCCTGACTGTGGTACCGACGAAGGTCTGCTGATGACGCCGCACATCGAAGGTGGCGACGTTGTAGTACCGCTGGGTGACCGGGTTCTGGGTCGTGTGACCGCCCGTGATGCGTTTACTCCGACCGACAAGGATAACGCCGTTATCGAAGCCGGCACTCTGCTGGACGAGAAGGCCGTTGAAACCCTCGAGCGGGCCGGTGTGGATGAAGTCTGGGTTCGCTCTGCGATCACCTGTGAAACCCGCCACGGTATCTGCTCCAAGTGCTACGGCCGTGATCTGGCCCGTGGTCACGAGGTTAACGTCGGTGAAGCTGTGGGCGTTATCGCTGCGCAGTCCATCGGTGAGCCGGGTACCCAGCTGACTATGCGTACCTTCCACATTGGTGGTGCGGCCAGCCGGGCGTCCGCGGTGGACAATATCCAGGTCAAGCATGGCGGTACCGTCCGTCTGCACAATATGAAGTCGATCGAGAAGGCCGACGGTACTCTGGTGGTGATTTCCCGTTCCTCCGCGTTGGCCATTGCCGATGACCAGGGTCGTGAGCGTGAATGGTACAAGCTGCCATACGGTGCTGTTCTATCCGTCAAGC
The DNA here is from genome assembly GCF_056857715.1 of Marinobacter sp. L-13. Classification (NCBI taxonomy): domain Bacteria; kingdom Pseudomonadati; phylum Pseudomonadota; class Gammaproteobacteria; order Pseudomonadales; family Marinobacteraceae; genus Marinobacter; species Marinobacter sp. L-13. Next base: position 4,617 of record NZ_JBSXNQ010000025.1, on the reverse strand, counting down.
ACGGTGATGCGGTTGAAGCGGGCGTTGTGGTTGCCAAGTGGGATCCGCACACCCACCCGATCATCGCCGAGGCTGGTGGTACCGCGAAATTCGTCAACATGGACCAGGGCATCACTGTCCGCACCCAGACCGACGAATTGACGGGCCTGTCCACCATGGAGGTCATCGACTCCAAGGAGCGTCCTGCAGCTGGTAAGGACATTCGTCCTGCGATCCAGCTCATTGATGAGAAGGGTGAAGAAGTGGAGCTGCCAGGTGGCGGTACTGCGATCTTCTTCCTGCCGGCAAACGCTCTGGTCACCATGGCCAACGGTGCGCGGATCGAACTGGGTGACGTGGTAGCACGGATCCCGCAGGAAAGCTCCAAGACCCGGGATATCACCGGTGGTCTGCCGCGGGTTGCCGACCTGTTCGAGGCCCGTCGTCCGAAGGAATCCTCCATCCTGGCTGAAATCAGCGGTATGGTCTCGTTCGGCAAGGAAACCAAGGGCAAAAAGCGTCTGGTTATCACACCGAAGGATGGGGATGCTTACGAAGTTCTGATTCCGAAGCACCGTCAGCTCAACGTCTTCGAAGGCGAGACCGTTGAGAAGGGTGAGGTAATCTCGGACGGTCCGTCCAACCCGCACGATATTCTGCGTCTGCTGGGTGTGGTTGAACTGGCCAAGTACATCACCAACGAAATCCAGGACGTTTACCGGCTGCAGGGTGTTGTCATCAACGATAAACACATTGAGGTTATCGTTCGTCAGATGCTGCGGAAGGTGGAAATCACCGATCCCGGCGATACCACTCTGCTCTCCGGCGACCAGGTGGAAATCACCCAGGTGCTGGAAGAAAACGAGAAGGCCGATGCCGCCGACAAAGAGCCTGCACGGTTCGAGCGTCTGCTGCTGGGTATCACCAAGGCTTCCCTGGCCACCGAGTCGTTCATTTCTGCGGCTTCGTTCCAGGAAACTACCCGGGTACTCACCGAAGGTGCGGTTACCGGTAAGCGTGATTACCTGCGCGGCCTGAAGGAAAACGTTGTGGTTGGTCGACTGATTCCGGCCGGTACCGGTCTGGCATACCACAACGAGCGTCGTCGCAAGCGTGACCTGGAAGAGCAGGGCGTAACCGCGGCCGACGTGGAAGAAGCTCTGAGTGCCGAGCTCAACCGCGAAAGCTGAGTTGGGACGACGCGCCGCCTCCGGGTAGTTACCTACCCGAGAGGTGGTCAAAAAGAGACCAGTCATCTTGACTGTCCGGGGGCGCAGGCTTACACTTGCGTCCCTTAAATTTTACCCCCTGCACAGGGGGTAAGTTTCATTGATATGGTTTTTTGGAGTTTGCTTACATGGCAACGATTAATCAGTTGGTGCGTAAGCCTCGTAAGCGCAAGGTAGCCAAGAGCGATGTTCCTGCTCTCCAGGCCTGCCCTCAGCGCCGTGGTGTGTGCACTCGTGTGTATACCACAACGCCGAAGAAGCCGAACTCAGCACTGCGTAAAGTGTGCCGTGTTCGTCTGACCAACGGCTACGAGGTTTCCTCATACATTGGTGGTGAAGGTCACAACCTTCAGGAGCACAGTGTTGTGCTTATCCGTGGCGGTCGAGTAAAAGACCTTCCGGGTGTGCGCTATCACACTGTTCGCGGAACGCTGGACACCCAGGGTGTACAGAACCGTAAGCAGGGCCGCTCCAAGTACGGTGCAAAACGACCCAAGTCCTGATGTCCCGAGCGGGTGTCTTTTATCGTTGCTTGTCAGAACGGTAAGAGTAAGGCTGAGTAGCATTTGCTATCTCAGGGGTTCCTGAAGACCTTTTAGATATATAAGGGCTTATCGATGCCTAGAAGAAGAGTTGCAGCTAAACGGGAAATTATCCCGGATCCGAAATTCGGCAGTGCACGTCTTGCCAAGTTCATCAACCACGTGATGGAAAGTGGCAAGAAGTCTACCGCAGAGCGCATTGTTTACGGCGCTCTGGACATTGTTGCCGAGAAATCCAAAGAAGAGCCGATCGACATGTTCGAGAAGGCCCTGGAGAACATCCAGCCGATGGTTGAGGTTAAGTCCCGTCGTGTTGGTGGTGCTACTTACCAGGTGCCTGTCGAAGTACGGCCTTCTCGTCAGAACGCGTTGGCAATGCGCTGGCTCGTAGAATATTCACGGAAGCGCGGTGAGAAGTCCATGGCTCAGCGTCTGGCTGGTGAAATCCTGGACGCCGCTGACAGCAAAGGCTCCGCTGTTAAGAAGCGTGAAGATGTTCACCGCATGGCAGAAGCCAACAAGGCGTTCTCTCACTTCCGTTTCTAATCAGCCGAGGTTTATACAGTGGCACGCAAGACTCCTATCAAGCGTTACAGAAACATTGGTATTTGTGCGCACGTTGATGCGGGCAAAACCACGACCACCGAGCGGGTACTGTTCTATACAGGTATTTCCCACAAGATCGGTGAAGTTCATGATGGTGCAGCTACCATGGACTGGATGGAGCAGGAGCAGGAGCGTGGTATTACCATCACCTCTGCTGCGACTACGACATTCTGGCAGGGTATGGACAAGCAGTACCCGGAGCACCGGATCAACATCATCGACACCCCGGGGCACGTTGACTTCACTATCGAAGTAGAGCGCTCCCTGCGCGTACTCGACGGTGCGGTTGTCGTGTTCTGTGGTTCCTCCGGTGTTGAGCCGCAGTCCGAGACTGTATGGCGTCAGGCCAACAAGTACGAAGTTCCGCGCATGGTGTTCGTCAACAAGATGGACCGTGCCGGTGCAAACTTCCTGCGCGTCGTCGAGCAGATCAAAAAGCGTCTCGGTGCGAACTGCGTTCCCATCCAGTTGCCGATCGGTGCTGAAGACAACTTCGCCGGTATCGTTGACCTGATCCGGAACAAGGCCATCTACTGGAACGAAGCTGACTCTGGCGCAACTTACGAGCAGAAAGACGTTCCCGCGGAAATGGAAGACGAAGTCGCCATGTACCGCGAGCAGATGGTTGAAGCTGCTGCAGAAGCCAACGAAGAGTTGATGGAAAAGTACCTCGAAGAGGGTGAGCTCTCCATCGACGATATCAAGAAGGGTCTGCGTATGCGTACCCTGGCGAACGAGATCGTTGTTGCTACCTGTGGTTCTGCGTTCAAGAACAAGGGTGTTCAGGCGGTTCTGGATTCCGTTATCGAGTTCCTGCCGGCGCCGGACGAAGTCAAGGCCATCCGTGGTGAAGTTGACGAAGACGGTACCGAGGAGCTTCGTGAGGCGGATGATGATGCGCCGTTCGCGGCACTGGCGTTCAAAATCGCCACAGACCCGTTTGTGGGCACGCTGACCTTCTTCCGGGTTTACTCCGGTAAGCTTGAGTCCGGTAATGCCGTCTACAACTCGGTCAAAGGCAAGAAAGAGCGCGTCGGCCGTATGGTTCAGATGCACTCCAAGGATCGCCAGGAAATCAAAGAAGTACTGGCGGGCGACATCGCTGCTGCGATCGGCCTGAAGAGCGTAACCACCGGTGACACCCTGTGCGACGAGAATCACAAGATCATTCTCGAGCGCATGGAATTCCCGGAGCCGGTTATCTCTGTTGCCGTTGAGCCGAAGTCCAAGGCGGACCAGGAAAAGATGGGCGTTGCACTGGGTAAGCTGGCTCAGGAAGATCCGTCGTTCCGCGTTCGTACCGACGAGGAATCCGGTCAGACCATCATCTCTGGCATGGGTGAGCTTCACCTGGACATCATCGTTGACCGCATGCGTCGCGAGTTCAAGGTAGAGGCGAACATCGGCAAGCCGCAGGTGGCCTACCGTGAGCGCATTCGCAAGTCGGTAGACGTCGAAGGCAAATTTGTGCGTCAGTCTGGTGGTCGTGGTCAGTACGGTCACGTCAAGATCAAGCTTGAGCCGTTGCCGCTGGATGATGAAGATGGTGAAAACTTTATCTTCGTGAATGAGATTGTTGGTGGTGTTGTTCCCAAGGAATACATCCCGGCAGTTCAGCAGGGTATTGAAGAGCAGATGCAGAACGGCTGTCTGGCCGGTTATCCGCTGCTGCGTATCAAGGCAACCCTGTACGACGGTTCCTACCACGACGTCGACTCGAACGAGATGGCCTTCAAGGTCGCTGGTTCCATGGCAATGAAGAAGGGTGCCCTCGAGGCGAACCCGGCACTGCTCGAGCCGATCATGCGTGTTGAAGTTGTGACGCCGGAAGATTACATGGGTGATGTTGTAGGCGACCTGAACCGTCGTCGCGGCGTTATCCAGGGCATGGACGAAGGTCCTGCCGGTAAGGTCATCCGTGCAGAGGTTCCGTTGTCGGAAATGTTCGGTTACGCCACCGACCTGCGTTCTGCAACGCAAGGCCGGGCGTCCTATGCGATGGAGTTCTCTGGTTATTCAGAGGCACCTTCGAACATTGCCGAAGCGATCATTAAAAAGGGTTGATCCCCAGGACTTAAGAAACAGGAAGAGGTGTAACCGTGTCTAAATCTAAATTTGAGCGTAATAAGCCGCACTTGAACGTAGGCACCATTGGTCACGTTGACCATGGTAAAACCACTTTGACTGCTGCCCTGACCCGTGTATGTCACGAAGTTTGGGGTACAGGCTCTGCGAGTGCCTTCGACCAGATCGATAACGCA
>NZ_JBSXNQ010000024.1:0-14610 GCF_056857715.1 Marinobacter sp. L-13 | reverse complement strand
AGCCACTCGTTCAGGCTCGGGGGAAGAAGCAGTTCCTGGCCAGGCGAATACGGGCGGAAAGTGGTTCCCATCAGTCATCCTGTTGCTGAAGAATTTTGATCTATTGTGCCAGAATGTAGCTTCTGCCGCGCAGACTCCTAGTGTGGATGCCAGCATCAGCAATGGAATGGCCTGAGTTTCCCTCTCCGGAAAGTGTCAGCGTAGTCATTGTGGGCGAGGATATGCGTATCAACGGCCTGCCAACAAAAATCTGGGAGTTCTCCACTGCTCAACCACCTGAGGAGGTACTGAGTTACTATCGTCGAGAATGGAAAAAACCGGCGGTCCCCGACAGCCCCGGGTTTATCGAAGAGGAAGCTGGAGGTTGGCAGGTTATCAGCCGATCGGAGGATCCATACCTCTACACAGTTCAGGTCGTGGAATCGTCAATGGGATCTTCAAAAGGGTTTCTTGCGGTATCCAGGCCGATGGAATTGGTCGGTTATCAGGCGGATGGTTTTGCCAAGCCCGCGGGATCGGAAATTCTGTCAGATGTGTTTTCTGACGATGCCGGCAAGCGCGGGCGAGTAATACAGTTCAAGAACTCCCAGTCGATCGAAGCGAATTACAATTTCTACCGGAATCGCTACTTAGCCGATGGCTGGGCAGAGCTCTCGGAATTGCCGGCGGATAGAAATAAGGCTTTGCTGCTGATGAATAAAGGCAGCGGTGAAATCAGTATCGTTTTCAATCGGTTTGAAAATGAGAGTTATGGGGTATTGGTGGAAAGCTATGACTAAGCGTTGGGAGCACAGGATGCTTCGTGGCAAATGCTTAGCCGACCGGAAATTTTTTCGTTCAGATCAGTCTGGGGCTTCAACCGCAGAATACCTCGTTGTCATGATTGTGACAGTGGCAATGTTGTTTGTGCCGATACCGGGTCAGAATGAATCTGTGATGGAAATGATGATCCAGGGATTCAAGGATAGTCATCACCATTACGTCTGGGGTATGTCTTACCCATTGTAGAAGGGAATATTTCGTAGTTTGCCAAGGATGGAACTGTTTAATGGCTGGTTTTCTTAAAACAGGCGGCCTAGTGCTGCTCGCTCTGCTTTTTGCCGGACTTGCCGGTTGGGGCACACTCTCTTACCTAAACACTCGTGAAGCGGAATTGCAGCAAGCCGCTGCATCAATGGATGGGCCGTCCGTTGAAGTGGTGGTTGCCAGTACGGCTGTCAGTCCCGGTGAATCGATCACCCTCGATAATATGGCCATCGCCGATATTCCACAGAAATACTTGCCTCAGGACGCGATAGCTCCTCAAGAGTTCGAGTTATACGCGGAGAAGACCATTCTTGTTCCTCTCGACCCCGGGCGACCTTTGCTGAAGTCCTACATCTCAGGCCTGAGTCATCAATCCAGTTTTTCCGCGCAGCTAAAAAAGGGTTGGCGGGCTATGACGTTGCCTGTCGATGAACTCAATGCCGTGGCCGGAATGCTCGAAGCCGGCGATTTTATTGACCTGGTGATTTCAGGTGAGCTGGAGGGAGCAAGTTCTGACTCTAAAGACTATGTGCTCCGACGCCTGATGGAAAAAGTCCAGGTTTTGGCAACAGGCACCATGACAAGAATTGACGCCAAATACGCCAAGGCCAATGGTGTTTACCCGGAGGAGCCATTCTTTGGAACCATCACGATTGCTGTTCCCGCTTATCTGGTCACCGAAATTCTTATGGCTCGCGAAAAGGAAACGCTCAATATCCTTTTGCGTCATCCGAACGATCAGAGCGTTGCATCCTACCCGGGTGGATCCAGAGGCTTGAAGTCGGATGCGGCAGGAATCGAAAGCATCGGGGGGAAAGCGGAGAACGGTTTGCTTGAGGCTCGATATGAAATGCTCGAGCCAGGTGAATCCAACGGTGGCATTGATCGATACCGGTTGGCTCAGAAATTCCGAGGCAGTGTCGGTTCGGTTCTCAACCAGCATGCAATTGTGTCGGAGTGACAAGGATGTTTGACATGATAATCAACCTGGAAAAGCTGTTAGCCCGAAGATTGCTGCTGGTATTAATTCTCGGATTTCAGGTTTCTTCTCTTACCGCAGCCGAAACGACCTATGTATCAATGTTTGTCGGTCAAGTGCGTGTCTTTGATCTGGCAAACGTGAAAAGAGTGGCTGTTGGAAATTCCGACGTCGTTAATTATCGGGCACTGGATAACGGCCAATTGCTTTTTATTGCCGATGGTGTCGGCGAGAGCACGGTGGAAGTCTGGACGGCCGGTGAGCGAAGGACACGATTCGTTGTGACGGTTTTCCAGCAAAACCTCTCCCGAGCCTTGAGGGCTGCGCGGGAATTTGCAGAGAGGATCCCCAATCTTCGACTGGAGCAGGTAAACGGAGTTTTGATCTTCGAGGGCGAGATTTCTCCTGAGGACAGAGAAAGAGTCACCCAGCTTTCAGCTGCGTTACCGGGAAGCCTCGATCTGACTACGGAAAAAGCGTTCACCATGAAAGACATGGTGTTGATGAACGTGCAGATCATTGAGGTAAATCGTAAAGCAGCCGAGCAACTTGGTATCCGCTGGGGCCAGGTTGCGGCGGGGCCATCGGTAGGACTGTACGCGCCGTTTGGGACCAATTCACGGTTTGCCGTTTTTTCTCCCGATGCAAATGATTTTTCTGAGGAGATTCTTACTGCGGTCGGTGGCGCCGGAGTAGACAGTTTCTATGGCTATGCCGGCCTGAGTAGTGGTCTGGGTTCCCAGATTGATTTAATGGCAGAAAGCGGCGAAGCGTCGATTCTCGCCTCTCCCAAGCTGGTGACCCGAAGTGGGGAGTTAGCGGAATTCAACTCTGGCGGTGAGCTCCCCTATCAGACGATTGATGAGTTGGGCCGGCCTGTCATCCAGTTTCGCTCCTACGGGATCGCCCTTGAAATCGAGCCTGTAGTCGATGGAGAGGGCAACATCATGACAAGCATCGCCGCGGAGGTAAGTTCCATAGATCGTGCTAATCAGGCGGGAGACACGCCTGGTCTGTTGACCAGAAACGTTGCGAACGTCATTAACGTCAAGGCCGAAGAAACCATCGTTATCTCCGGTTTGGCGGCCGCCAACACCTCTGACCAGTCGACAAAAATGCCCTTTCTTGGAGACATTCCTTTTCTCGGCGCGTTGTTCCGATCTACCGAAACGATTGAGGAAAAAACGGAAATTGTCATGTTTGTGACTCCGCAGCTGATATCAGCGGACAGCCAGAAGAACAGGGAGCTGTTGGAACTGGGGCGCCGGATGTCCAAACCCTGGGCGGATGGAAAACTGAACGAATCGTTGATGGATTAAGCCATGTTCGAGATACAGGTAGCTTCAAAGAGGGGCAAGGTTCTTCAGAAGGTCCACTGCGCAGAGGAGAAATGCCGAATTGGACGCGACCGCGACAACATGATTGTTCTTCAGGGACGGAAGGTCGGTGGAGTACATGCCTGGCTTTCAGAGCGAGAAGAAGGCGTTTTTATCGAAGATAACTTTTCAAGAACCGGTGTAATCGTAAATGGTGCCAAGGTTTCCGTTCATGGCCCCATAAAGCTTGAGGACTCGATAGTAATCGGAGATTACGCTCTTCAGGTTATCAGCAAGCGATCTCAAGGCAGTTCTGCTTGCGAGACTGCCGGCATAAGCCAGCAAACCGGATTGTTCTCACCGGTTTCCGCAAACAAATCCGAGTCGGAAGCAGTCTCTAAGTCCAGTGTCTCTGAGCACGAAGAACTCTATGCGACCTGGCGGGTCTGCGTTCGAGACCGGCTCGTTAAGCTCCTTGATCTGCGACGGATTGATGTTAATAACCTGAGTGACGGCGAGCTGCGAGCGGTTATCGGGGAAGCAATTGATCGAATTGTTAATGACGCAGAGGACCTGCCTCTGGAAATCGACCCTGAAGAACTTGCCAGGCAGTCTCTTGCAGAGGCTGTGGGGCTGGGGCCACTGGAAGAATTACTCGCCGACGACTCGATAACAGAAATCATGGTTAATTCGGCCGATCAGCTGTTTTTTGAACAGAATGGACGCTTGAAAAAATCCAATGTGACATTCAGCGACGACAAGGCAGTCATCAGTGCAATTGAAAGAATCGTCGCTCCATTGGGACGGAGGATTGACGAAAGTTCGCCAATGGTGGACGCAAGGTTGGCAGATGGATCACGAGTAAACGCCGTGATCCCTCCCCTCGCATTGAAAGGGCCGAGCATCACTATCCGTAAATTCGCCAAGGAAAGATTGAGAGCTCAAAACCTTATTGATTTCGGATCCGTCAGCGCTGCGATGATCGAGTTCATCGAGATTGCGGTGAAAGCTAAAAGAAATGTGATTATCTCGGGTGGCACCGGATCGGGCAAAACCACTCTGCTTAATGTGCTGTCGAATTTTATCCCTGATTCTGAGCGAATCATTACGGTCGAGGACGCGGCCGAGTTGAGTCTGGTTCAGCCGAACCTTGTGGGCCTGGAGGCAAGACCTGCTAATCAGGAGGGTAAGGGCGTCGTTTCCATCCGGGATCTGGTCAAGAACTGCCTGCGAATGAGGCCAGACCGGATCGTGGTGGGAGAGTGCCGGGGCGGGGAGGCGCTGGATATGTTACAGGCCATGAATACCGGCCATGACGGATCACTCACAACGATTCACTCCAATTCTCCGCGTGACTGCGTATCAAGGCTCGAAGTCCTGGTGATGATGAGTGGCTTTGAGATGCCGTTGGCTGCTATCCGTGAGCAAATCTCTTCGGCAGTAAATATTATCGTGCAGCAAACCCGGTTCTCCTGTGGTAGTCGAAAAGTGACATCGATTACCGAAGTGACCGGTATAGAGGGGAATACGGTTCAGTTGGCGGAAATCTTTCGCTTCCGCCAGACAGGTTATGGAAGTGATGGGAAGGTCAGAGGGGTGTTCGAAGCAACGGGTCTTATTCCGGAGTTCTACGAAAAGCTGGCAGAACAGGGAGCCCGTGTTGACCTGTCGATTTTCGATCGACGGCCGGAAAATCATCAAGAAAAGGAAGTCAGGCATGTCTGACACCGTATTGGTTGCCGTTTTTGCTTCCTCACTGCTAGCCCTTCTGCTCGCGGCTATCTGTTTTTATTACATTAAAATTGGTGTCCAGCGATACGAAGAGAGATTCACTGAGGCTGCACGAGCAAACCTTTCAGACCTGTTCATTTTTATCGATCCCAAGAAGCTTTATATCGCAAACATCGTTTCGCTTTTGCTGGTATTCATTATTGCCTGGTTGGCTAGCGGAGCCATTGTAATTGCCCTGATTGCAGCGACTGCTGGTGCCTGGTTCCCGAGTTGGTTGTATGGATTCTTCCGTTCACGACGGCGCAACCAGTTTTTGTCCGATTTGCCGGACTTTCTTCTTGCCCTTGCAAACAGCATGCGGGCCGGGGGCAACATGTCCACCGCTCTGGACACTGTTCTCGCCGAGATATCGGGACCGATCAGACAGGAGTTCGGCCTGCTCCAGAAAGAACTGCGAATGGGTACAGAGTATCCGGTCGCGCTGGATAATCTCTGTGATCGGATGCCTCTGCAGGAATTGGTCCTGGTGACATCAGGTATCAAGATATCCCGGGAAATTGGAGGACAACTGTCCGATACGCTTGAGCGACTTGGGCAGACGATTAGACGGAAACTTGAAATGGAGGGGAAGATCAGGGCGCTCACGGCACAGGGGAAATATCAGGGAATTGTGATGGCAGCACTTCCTCTGTTTCTTGCCTTGATCATCTATCACATTGAGCCATCAGCCATGTCCAGATTATGGACAGATCCCGTCGGATGGGGAGTTTGCGCCGTCATCATCGTTTTCGAACTCCTCGGATATCACTTTATTAAAAAAATCATAACCATTGATGTCTGAGGCCCAGATAATGACTCTCATGAAATCGATGTTGTTTGTCGCCGCCTTCCTGGCAGTCGCGTTCTTCATTCTCGCGATACGAAATATCAAATCGTCTGTTCCGGACTCCCAGCGTGATTACATGGACCCTTTACCAGCCGGCTTGCGGGTCATGTGGCCTGTGGTGAGGGTTTTTGCGTTCTATCTGGGGGAGCGTTTTCCTACCGATGTCCTTGAATACTATTATCGGCAGATGCGTCGGTCAGGCGTTGCTTACTTGATGACGGCGGATGAGTTTGTCGGGCTCAAGATTCTTGCGGCCATTTCTGCGTCTGGTGTTTTTGCGTTGATGATGTGGCTTCTGGAGGCGTTTACCCCTTTTTACCTGCCTCTCGCATTTATTGTGGGGTGGGTTATGCCTTCTCTTTCCCTCAGGGACCGGCGCAAGAAACGAGAAACAATGATATTGAAGCAACTGCCAACCTTTCTGGATTTTTTGACAATGGCGGTCCAGGCCGGAATGAACCTTTCCGGCGCAATGACCCAGGCAATCGAGAAAGGGCCTGCAGGGGCATTAAAACTGGAGCTTGAAAAGGTCATGCGGGACATACGGGCTGGCATGCATCGGGTGGATGCACTCCGCGCGCTGGCAGAAAGACTGGAGTTGAAGGAAATAACCAGTTTTGTAACCGCAGTTGCACAGGCAGAGAAAACAGGGAGTAGCTTGGGCGAAACGTTAAAGATTCAGGCGGATCAGCGTCGAGTGGAGCGGTTTCAGCGCGCGGAAAAGATGGCAATGGAAGCGCCGGTCAAACTGATCTTCCCTTTGGTGGCATTTATATTTCCGATGACATTTATCGTACTCGGGTTTCCGATTGCGATGAAATTTTTATATGAAATGTAATGCCGGTTTCAAAGGGCTTTACCCGGCGAGCCGAAGAGAAACTTGTGTTGTTTGACGCTACGTATCGAAGATCCACGTTGGAGTCCGGGAATGGCTATTGCATAACGATCGGTCATGCCGACACTTGGATGAAACGACTCATGGGTTTCAAGAAAGAAGGTTTAGCGAGAACGATCGATGGCCTCCTTATATACCCGTGTTCCTCAATACACACGATTGGCATGACCTTTGAAATCGACGTGTATTTTCTGGATAAAAAACGTCGCTTGATTCGCAGTTACTTCAACGTGCGGTCCGGACGTTGCTTGTTTGTCCCGGGTGCAAAATATGTATTGGAATTAAAGGCGGGTGAAGTCGTATCGCCGGTTCTAAAAGTTGGCGAATACTTGAATTTTGAACAGTAAAGGTCCTGATATGGGTTTAAAAGCCAGTGTGCAGAAGTTTCGTCTTCTTATTTTGGGGGTAATGTTTCTCGTTGCGGGCTGCGCATCCACGCCCGGAAAGAAAGAGAACTCAGAATTTGCTTTCTGGTTGGAGAAAGCAGCTGCCCAGTACGAGACGGGATTGCTCACTGAGGCTGAGGCGTCCTACCGGAAAGTGTCTCGGATCCGACCCGATTCTTATGAGCCGTGGCTTCGGTTAGGCAATATTTATGTGCGGACTGGCCAATTGGAGGCGGCGGTCAGGATGTTTGAAAAATGCACAGAGCTACGTCCGGACGATATTCGTGGCTGGAGCAACCTCTCCTTGACGAGGCTCAAGCAGAGTCTTGCTGTTCTGGACAACGCACAGCATTACTTTCCGAGTGATACACCTGGTTCCGCAATACTGGCTCGTTCCCGGGAAGCACTGATTGAACACTTGGTGAAATAGGGCGGGAAGCGCAACCATGAAGAGACAAGGACGTCACTTCAAGCAACAAGGTTCTTTCATCATAGAGAGCGTGTGGTTGTGGCCAATTCTGCTCATGCTAACGCTTGGCATAATTCAGATGGGCTTCCTCTATAACGCCAAGTCCACTATGAACAATGCGACTTTTCAGGCTGCGAGAGAGGGCTCGATCACCCACGCAAATAAGGCTGCAATGGAAAAAAAACTGGCCGAGGCCATGGCCCCGTTATATCTGAGGGATGCCACCTACTCGGAACTGATTATCAGGCGAACGTCTTTGTATGCAGCGATGAAGGTACCCGCAGCGCCAATCGGTAAGGTGGACATTATTTCTCCGACCAAGGCCATTTATAAAGAGTTTGAGCGAGCCCAGCACTACCTCGATAACAATAGGCGAGAGAGACGAATCAAGCAGATGCCAAACGATAATCTCAACGTGCGAAGCGCTTCGGAGAAGGTTGTGAAGGCAGGGACAGGCACTGTGAGAATTAATCTTCAGGATGCGAATTTGCTAAAGATTCGTGGGCATTGGTGCTACGAAATGATTGTGCCATTTGTAAATTATCTTATTTATCAGACCTATGCGAGCCTACCAGGCGCCAAAAACCCTCACTGGAGGGCGTGCAGAGCATTATCCCTCATAAATAGCTCATATTATCTGCCTGTCAGCGCTATGAGTGTGGTTCGAATGCAAACGCCAATCCGCTGGTAGTCTTTGGGCGCGCATTTTTAAAAGGAGTTTCTTTCATGAAATGGATCATTTTACTCAGGCTCTTTCCAGCAATCGCGTGTTTGTTTTCTGTGCCCCCCAGCTCAGCTGCGTCGATATCAAGCCAACTATATAAAGGCTTGGATGGTGCGCATGAATACTCGAGGCAGCAGACAGACTTTGGTCAATACGAGCTCGTGCTGGGCACGTTGAATTACCTGTACCCAAGTTCGCCTGGTGAGACTGAAGGTTTCAAGGCAGATAAATCCAGAATTTACGAAGGAAAAATCGATAGAAGGGTTCTGGATCTCCCATCCCATATTGGCTCTTTGACCGCGTTCAGCCTGGCTGAAAAGGTTCTTCGAAAAGAGGGTTATCGGATCGCGTTTTCTTGTGAAGGTAGCTCATGTGGCTCGATCAAGGGATGGAGCGTCTTTTATCCCGATCAAGCAGATGGGGCGCAATCGGATCAGTTCTACATATCCGCTACCTACCCTGAACATGGGCCATTGGAACGCGTTTTTTCCGCCCACATTTCCAGAATCGGTAAAAGTGTGCGGGTTACATTTGATGAAGTGACGTTGCTCGTGGACATTGAACGATCTATCCAGAACTACGCAGACTCGGTCTTGGCGCATTGGTCAAAGAGCGATCTCGGTCAGAAATTACCTGTTCCAGGGTATGGGTTGGGTAGCCATGAGCTGACAGAAACGATGAAGCTCAAGTTCAGAGCCATTGCCAAGATTATCGACAGCGAATCTCATTTCGCTGTCAGATTGCTGGGATACACAGACCCACTGGGTGAGGAAGCGCAGAATGAAAAACTTTCGTTCGATCGCGCAAAATCGGTCGCCGATTTCCTGTTTGCGTTGGGAATATCAAGCGGTTCTGTGAGCTTTGAAGGGCGAGGCGTCTTCAATGATGCAGGGAAACGCGCATCAAGAAAAGCTGCCCCGGAACATCGAAAAGTAATAGTAGTCGCATACCCAAAAAAGGAAGTAGGTAGTTTAGATTAGCTTTTTATGTGTGATTTTTGGTGCAAGGGGTTTTTATAACCGATTTGAACGTCTGGAAACACACTACTAAGAATATAATTGAGATCTTTGGTATCTTGCGCTTGCCGGCATTCTTTGAAGCAAAGTTGAACATTATTGCAGCAAGAATCAACAACCACATAAAACTGATCAACATGGAATGCTAGGTTTTGGTCGAAAAGGAGCTTCTGTGAAATCAATGGTAATCTTAATATTGCTTATCCCCCTCTCCGCAAACGCAGGCGTCTACAAATGGGTTGACGCCAATGGCCAGACCCATTTCGGAGACCGTCCACCGGCTAAAGCGGCATCAAGCGAAGTTAAAGTTCACTCCGCCCCGGCCAGCGTAGATGCGGGTGCCAGGGAACGGCATCAGAAGATGACCGATTTTCTGGATCAGCAGCAGGAAGAGCGTGAGGCGCGGCAGGCGGCGAATGCCAAGGCTGAAGAGAAAGCGGAGAAGCAAGCCGAGCTGTGTAAAAAGCTTCGGGCGCGTCTCAAGTTTCTTGCCAGCGTTTCGACCTTTTACAACATCAACGATCAGGGCGAGCGGGTTTATGTCAATGAGGCCGAGAATACCCGTATTCGTGAGGATTTCCGGGAAAAGGTGAGGAGCACCTGCGGAAACGACTAATACGCGGATGATGACCAGGGGCGGAAAGGAAAGTCTGACCTCTGTAGGAAAAAGCAACTGAGAGCAAAGGAATTGCCATGCCGTTTCGATTGTTCAGCGCCGCGCTGCCGGTGCTGATCTCCCTTCTGTTTTCCCCTATGGCGGTAGCGAAACCGCCCGAGCTGACACTTGCCAACGTGTATCAAAAGGGCATGCCTTTGGACGGCTACTGGGTCAGTGAAAAGCTCGACGGGGTGCGTGCATACTGGACCGGCGAGCGATTTCTTTCCCGTGGCGGTCATGAGTATCGGGCACCCGGTTGGTTCACCAGAGGGTTTCCGGCACGTCCCCTGGACGGTGAGCTCTGGATGGGGCGGGGCCGTTTTGCGGAATTGTCAGGGGCGGTGCGTCAGGTGGTGCCCGATGACGACGATTGGCGGCGGATTCGGTTCATGGTGTTTGATCTTCCGGATAAGGAGGCAACCTTCGATCAACGTTTGGCCCGGCTACGTGTATTAATCCAAGAGGTTGAATCACCCTACATGGCGCTTGTCGATCAGCAACGGGCGGGCACCCATGAGAAACTGATGCAGCGTCTGGATAAGATGGTCGACGGCGGCGCAGAGGGTTTGATGTTGAAGCTGGGGTCCAGTCATTACCGAAGTGGGCGCTCCAATGATCTACTGAAAGTAAAACAGTATCAGGATGCCGAAGCCGTGGTTGTTCATCATCTTCCGGGAAAGGGCAAATACGAAGGACTGATGGGGTCACTGCTGGTGGAGTTGGACGATGGCAGGCAATTCCGGATTGGTTCGGGGTTCAGCGATTCCGAGCGAGCGTCTCCTCCGAGACCCGGAACCACGATCACATTCAAGCACTACGGCCTCACAGCCACGGGTCTGCCTCGCTTTCCCAGCTTTCTCCGTATCCGGAATGATGAACCTGCGCGGTAATTGAGCGCACAGGCTCACTGGCGCTTGACGGGGATCAAGACTGGCAAGCGCGGCTAGCCATACACTGGAATGAGTCAAATACATCTCATCTCCCCCACATTCATGGAGACTGCGCGAATGTCCCTGGAAAAACACGATCTGATTCACGAACTGCCGGAATCCAAAGAAGCTATTCACCTGCTGAAGACCAACAGCACTCACTTCGCCAAGCTGTTTGACGAATATCATGAAGTGGACCATGCCGTTCATCGCGTTGAAACGGGCGCTGAAAACACCTCCGATGAGTATCTGGAAAACCTCAAAAAGAAGCGGCTGAATCTGAAGGACCAGTTGTTTGCCATGATTCGCGAGTATGAGGCTTCGGCGGCTAGCTGAGGGCAACCTGCCAGATAATCCAGCATCGGCTGTCAATTGGCCGTAATCCTCCTTGGGGAGACTGTTGATAGGGTATCATCGGTCTCACAAGGAGGAGGTTATGATGTTACGGATCCTTTCGGGGCTGGTGCTGTGCTCGGTACTTTCCCTGGTACAAGCGGCGACCGTTGAAGAGCTCTCCCCGCAATCAATTGCGCTGGCGCCTGAACAGTCGGAGCCCTCGGTCCATCTGGGACCACGGCCTTTCTGGCTGGTTGGTGCAATGGACGACAGTCCGCTCAAAGAGCGCCTGCAAGCCTGCAATACCGACACTGTCGAGAAAACGGATTTCTCCATCGGCCATCGTGGCGCGCCCCTGCAGTTTCCCGAACATACCCGTGAATCCTACATTGCGGCAGCGCGCATGGGTGCGGGTATTCTGGAATGTGATGTCGCCTTCACCAGGGATCGGGAACTGGTTTGCCGACATGCCCAGGACGACCTTCATACCACCACCAATATCGTTGCCGTCCCTGCATTGAACGCCAAGTGTACCCAGCCTTTTGTGCCCGCCGATCCTGCCACGGGCACGCCGGCACAGGCCGAGTGTCGCACCAGCGATATCACTCTGGCCGAGTTCAAGTCACTGGAGGGCAAGATGGATGCCCACAACCCAATGGCAACCACGCCGGAGGAATACCTGGCTGGCACCGCAGACTGGCGCACTGATCTCTACTCCAGCCGGGGCACCTTGATGACTCATCAGGAGAGCATCGAGTTGTTCAGGGCTCTGGGCGCGAAGTTCACTCCGGAATTGAAATCACCGGTGGTTGCTATGCCCTTTGAGGGGGATTACAGCCAGCAAGACTATGCCCGCCAAATGATCCAGGATTACATCGATGCCGGTGTGCAGCCGGAAGACGTCTGGCCCCAGTCCTTCAATTTGAAGGACGTTCTTTTCTGGGTAGACGAGATGCCGGAATTTGGTCGGCAAGCAGTCTTCCTCGACCAATCTGAGTCTACCCTTGTGAACGCGTCCGCAACCTATATGGCTTACCTTAAAAGTAGGGGTGTGAACATTCTGGCGCCGGCGCTCTGGAAGCTGCTGACTCTGGACAGCCAGAGGCAAATCGTTCCGTCCCGGTACGCGGAGAATGCGCGCGAAGCCGGCCTGGACCTGATTGCCTGGACCGTTGAGCGCAGCGGTCCGCTGGAAAAGGGCGGCGGCTGGTATTACCAGACGGTGACCGATGCCATTAACAACGACGGCGACGTGCTCACCGTGATCGATGTTCTGGCCCGTGAGGTAGGTGTGATTGGGGTTTTCTCGGATTGGCCGGCGACAACGACCTTCTATGCCAATTGTATGGGGTTGTCTAAGCATTGAGGTAGGGACGGCGCAGCGCCAAGTTGGCCCCCCGGAGAGAATGTGAATCTATGGCCTGTTTCTCCGGAGGACAGACAATAGCGCTCCTGAGCTCTTGTTCACTTAAAAGTCTTGTTCATTATTAATGAACAGTGCTATTTTGTGAACATAATGTTGGAGAGGCTATGAAACCATCAATCAACGAGCGCGCATTTCTAAGCCAGGCAATCCGCGCGTTCCATCAAGAGACAGGTTTAGACTTACACCCTACTGTCGAGAGTGAAGTGATGCCCTGCTCTGATGGCCTCATTCTTGAACTGGGCGATACGGGCATCCAGTACAGCGTTGAGCTGAAGCGCTGGGCGCAGCAGGCGAATATAGGCACTATTGTCGCTCAGCTACGGCGAATGCCGCCGCCCGCATTGCTGGTCGCTGATTACGTAAACCCGAATATGGCAGACCGCCTTCGAGAAGCCGGCGCACAGTTCATTGACGCCGCCGGCAATGCTTATCTGAACGAAAAGACATTCTTCATCTTCGTAAAAGGTAATCGCAAAAGGCCGGTTCATGCATCAGCAAGGAAAACCTCCCGAGCCTTTAATTCATCTGGTTTAAAGCTGATTTTCAGTTTTCTAATGGACCCTCATCTGGTCGGTGAAACTTATCGAAAAATGGCAGAAGTCAGCGGTGTTTCCCTCGGAGCCATCGGCTGGGTTCTGAATGACCTGAAAGACAAGGGCTATGTTCGAGAACATGGAAAGAAGGGCGCAAGGTCACTTGAGAACCCTATGGGGCTGCTTGATCGCTGGGCCGAGTCCTACCCGGAAAAACTGCTACCCGAGTTGGACATGGGGCTATTTCAGGCAACCTCTGCGATGCCGTGGAAGAAAATCCGGCCGGAGCTTCTGGGTGGGTGTTGGGGCGGGGAAGTTGCCGTCTCTCGGCTGGGCAACTATCTGTCGCCTGCCCAGGGGACTATTTATCTGCCCCGAGAAAAGCTGAAAAGCTTGGTGATGGAATATAGGCTTCGTAAAAGCCCGGGCAATTCACCCAATACGTCCGAGACATTGCAGATCAACGAGAAATTCTGGCTCGCTGATTCACTCAACGTAAACCAAACTCCTGGGATTGCCCCAGATATTCTTGTCTATGCTGACCTCCTGATGACCGGCGACTCGCGTAACCTGGAAGCAGCGGAGCGGCTTTATGCCCAGATTAAAGATCGATTCCAAGAATATTGATCCGACTCAATTGAAGACCTACGGAGCCATCAAGTGTGTCGCCGTGGATCAGGATGTGCCATTCATCATTGTCGGCGCCTCCGCCCGTGATCTGGTAATGCATCACGCCTATGGAGCACCCATTCAACGGGCAACAATGGATATCGATCTTGCCGTTCAGGTCCCGGATTGGGCTGATTTTGAACGCATCCGCGATAGTTTGATTGGCAAAGGTTATACCAAAACCGATCTCCCTCATCGTTTGCACGGCCCGAACGGCGCACCCATCGACATTCTTCCTTTTGGAGCTGTTGAAAGTGACGATTCAGTTATTCAATGGCCGCCTTCTGGCGAAGTGCAAATGAGCGTGGTCGGTTTTCAGGATGCCCTGAATAACGCCGACTGGTTGATGATAGCAGCAGAGTCAGAGTCAGAGTCAGAGTCAGAGCTGGAGTTGCCTGTTGCCAGTCCTCAGGGATTGGCCCTTCTGAAACTGGTGGCCTGGTCCGAAAGAGATGCGCAAACAAGACGCAAAGACGCGGCCGATATCGCTTATCGTGTGCCCGGAGTCCAGGGCGAGCATGGAAGCTCAAATGGACCACGAGTCTATCTGGAATATTGAACCGGTGCTTCATGAGGAAGTAACGAACCAATCCCACCTACTGTGAGGGTGGTGAGCCTGAGCGGCAGTGAC
>NZ_JBSXNQ010000023.1:0-2601 GCF_056857715.1 Marinobacter sp. L-13 | reverse complement strand
TAATCTGGATCTCGCCGCCGCTTCCGGGCGCTTCCATGCCCAGGCCCAATATTTCGATTCCGACGAAGGGCAGGTGGATGTTGATGGTTATTACGTACAGCTTGGCTGGATCATCACCGGCCAAAGGCGTCCTTACAAAGCCGGAGCATTCAACCGGGTAAAACCGGCATCACCCAAAGAGGCCTCGGAAGTTGTTGCCCGCTTTGAGGATCGTGACGGAAAATACAGTGATGTGGGGGTGGCCACCACGACCGGCGGTAAGACCGACGGTAACCAAACAACACTGGGCGTTAACTATTAGGCCAACAAGAATGTTCGACTTGGAATGAGCTACATGGATGGCGAAGAAGCCAATGGCGCGAGCGGAGATGAAGTTCGCGCAAGGTTGCAGTACGCATTCTAATCCTTGATCGAGCGCATGTTTAACTTGACGCCAGTAAGTGAGAATCGTTGTAAAAAATAATCTGAAAATTCAGGCTGGATTCAGACTACCCTGCTAGACTTGTTTGCGAGTAAATGAGTTACTCAGGTTTTTAGGGCAGATTTTTCTGCCCTTTTTTTATGGTTTTCTCACCAAGGTGCGCACCAGCCTGGCACCACGGAACTGCTGCCCTAACACGGAACTGCTACCCGGAGTGGGTGCCAGTGACACCGACCTAGACCCGGAAATCAGCGTAAACTACGAACTGGGTGCCCGTTTGCGCCATGGCGCGCTCAACGTCGAAGCCATCGGTTTCTGCAGCCACTACAGCAATACGGGCTGCTCAGGTAACCGCAGATGTCTATATTACAACGAAAAGAATTTATAGACCTTCGTCTAAATAAAATGCAAATTCATTTGAATTGTTACCGATTGCTAACTAACCTCGTTGACGGGTCGAATAATAATATTACTCGGAGACAACAAATGAAAAGATCAAAACTGAGAACCTCCATCCAGGCAGCAACCTCCTTGCTGGTTTTTGGCATTGCGAGTCCAGCTAGTGCCATGAAGATTTTGGGCGATGCCGACCATATGACCAATCTGAAGGGCTACGAAATAGAAGTGTACGGTTACGCCCGCCTTAACGCCAGCTACGACATTGAGGAAGACATCTCAGAACCAACTCGGGCGGGCGACTTCAGCAAGATTAATACTGGAGCAGACGAAATCAACGAGGCCACTGGCTATTTCGGCGCTGACGCGACGCAAAGCAGGCTCGGCGTGAAAGCGACGCTTCCTCAGGGCGTCAAGATAGTCGTTGAGGGCGGCTTTCGGTACGGCAACCTCCGGCTTCGTCACGCGTATGGCGAGTACAAGGGCGTGATGGCGGGCCAAAACTGGTCAAACTACAACAGTTTTGTTGGCTTCATCCCGACACTCGAGTTTGACGGCATGCCAGGCAACGCAGGCAGCCAGTTCCGGACATCTCAGGTGCGTTATACCAGCGGCCCAGTGTCCGTCTCCCTCGAACAGCCCTTTAATTTCGCAAGCCTCATCGCTACCGATCCGGACATTGAGCAGAAAACAAGTCTGCCGATTGCAACCGCACGCCTGGAAGATAGCGCTGGTGCCATCTCCTACTCAACTGCCGCATTCGTGCGCCAAATTGATTACGATACCGGCACTCAAGATGACAGTGCAATCGGTTACGGCGCTTTTGGCGCGCTCACCTTCGCAGCCTCAGACACGGTGACACTGTATGGCGTTTTCAACTACGTGAACGGTGGCGACATCTACCTGTACCGGTCAGGTGACAACTATGCCGTAGATTACGGCTATGTTAATAGCTCAGGCAGCGTTGAGTTGATCAGCGGGTACGGTGCCTCAGCCGGCGCGTCCTTTGACCTGGGCGGTGGCCGCTCAATAAACACGGGCGTCGGCATGGTGGAGGTAGACTGGGATGACGCGCTGCGTGATCTTCCCGGTTCAGCCGACATTGGTAACAAACAGGAAACTAACACCATGGCGATGATTAACTACCAGTGGTCTCCTGCGAAAGCAGTGACCATGGGTGTTGAATACAGCTACTTCATGGTCGACGAAGTTGACGGTGACGATGGGGATGCGAGCCGGTTGATGTTTGCCGCTCAGTACAACTTTTAAACTGTCGTAACGACAGCGAAAGACTAGTCTTCGGCGCTTTGACTCTGAACATTTTAGGGTTGGGGCGCCGAAGGTTTTCACGGTAAAGATTTTTTCGGTATTGACTATTTCCTGAATCAGTGACTTTGCAGGCCAGTATACTCCGCAAAGCGCCATCGGCGCTAACGGGAGCCATCACTTGGTCAAAAGCAGGTTGATAATGCCGGAACGTGCAGTCTGACGTCGATCAGCGGCCAAATTTGGGCGCGTTTTGATCAACTTCTGGTCGTCAGGCAATAGCGGGTTGCCCCGGGCTGGTTTTCCGGGTGGCTTTAAGGTAGCGGCTGTTGTCGGACTTGCTTAACCGGAGGCGGCAAGGCTTCCATAGAGGTCGCGGTAAACGGCAAAGCCCGGACAGTGCCGACCAAAGCGCAGAATCCACTGCCGGCCGCTGTGCACCAGGCGGCAGGCCATGGTCATCAGTTCCTGCATCACCGTTCTCAGGCGGCGGCGCTTGGCCGGATGGCGCACTGGCG
>NZ_JBSXNQ010000022.1:0-21411 GCF_056857715.1 Marinobacter sp. L-13 | reverse complement strand
GAAACGCTGGAAGCGGATCAAGGGGTTTAACCAACTGAAGCTGGTCGTGAATAACGTTCAGTTTCGGGATGGAGAACGGGTGGATGATCAATCCGGCAGAGACGCCGCCTGATGCTCATACACCAGATTTGACAATAACTCACGCGATGGTGCCCAGAATCAAACCAAGTACGATGGCGATGTCATAGGCGTAGCCTTTCAGCAGTCCGATGTAATCGCCTTGGGCAGGCGCTTGGGAGGGGTTAGTTGTCGTCGGCAATGCAGCATGGACCTGTGTTCCAAACGCCAACATTGCCATGGCAACACCGTGTTTAAAGGCCCGCGCTTTGTGCAAACCTTGATGAATCGCTCTTTCCATTTTTCAATTACCCGGTTGTTTAGGTTGGTTTATTAGCTAACGAGTAGGTACAAAAGAACCATCAACAGAAAAACACTCCGACACCAGATGACGAGCATGCTTGTACCGCTGATTCGCTCCGCACCAAAATCCTCATAGGCCTGCATACAGAGCCAGGCCGTGTAGAGGAAAAACGCCGTCCCACCAATGAGCTGAATTGCATCGAGCATGGCCGCAGAGGTCTGGAAGCAAGGGCCGCCCCCACACCCTGCGCCTTCAGCGAACCACTGCTGTTGTTGCGCATTCATTACTGATGCTCCGTGTAGGATTCGCTGAGAGCATCAATAGCCGACGGAATAATGGGCTCCATCGGAACGGTCAGATGATGGGCAATACCTGCCTGTATCTTGCGCAGGTCAGCCAAGAGAGTTTCGTATTCGAACTGGGTGCGTTCGTTTGAGTTGGAACGGGCCTTAGCACTCATAACCAACACTTCAAGAGCGGCAAGTTCTGTTCTGATATTGGAAAGGGCCTCACGCTCAGCCCATACGTCCGCGTTGGACACTGGCACAAATGCGAGGAGGCAAAACAGCAGAAGGTGTTTCAGGTTACTCATCACGAATCCATTGGACTGGCTTACCGGAGATGAGTTGAATTTAATCAGAGCGAGCGGAGGGCATCGGGTTTATTAGGTCAACAGAAGTTGACCTATTTTGTTACGGATTGGCAAAGAAACATTGGCTTACCAAGGACAGAACAGCTGTAGTGAAAGTGAAGCAATGACTGAGGTGATGGCTACAAACGGGCGCAGGATAAATCCAGCAAGAGGTGTTTGGGCGGTAGTGCTTTTCGCCAGCCGGATCTCGGAACATAGCCGTCTCACCCATACCCCCCGCGGATTCAAGGGAGTATGGGGAATTAGAACAGCCAGCATTCAAAGATACTTTTTGAACTTCGAGGTCATGACCATCAGACAAAGCCCAAAAAGAACCGCAAACGGCGTGATAATAAAGTTCGGATGGATCGAATTTGGAATCGACAGGTAGAGAATCCAGGCGAGGGCCAATACCGGTAGGGAGAATCGTTTTGCCCAGTGATAGACATACCCGGATTCATTCCCGCCACACCAACGCCGCAGATCCCGCTGCATCAGTCCATCGCTGATCCCTACAATGCCGAACAGTATGAAAGCCGGCATCGACAGAAAGAGAATGGCCATTCGAACCAGGAACATGATCAGAACGTAAACTGCCGCCATGAGGTAGTCGTAATATCCTGCTACTAGCCTCTTTACTGCAGCTTTGATCTCACCGTCATCCGGAGACACCGTTTTTACCGCTTGAAGATTGTCGACAATACCTGAATCGATAAAAAGAAAATTCGCTACGGTACTTACGGTTTCACTGGCCGATGAAATCGCACCTTCATTCATGCCGTCCCCGCCTGTCAGGGACTCGCTCAAATACCCAATCTCCGTTTGCATCATGGACTCGGCGTGGGCGTATCCTGGCTCGTCGTAGAAAAACGCCATACCGACCCACTCGATTACTACGGACATAAAGGCAGAAAAAAGGAGCAATCCGATTATTTTGAGAACCAGCTCAATCGTCTTGCCTATGGGCCCTCGCCGCCGGGCCGGGTGTTCAGTGCTCGCCTCAGCCATTACTCATGCCCACCAATTTTCCGCCGTGTGATAGTTTTTATCCATTTCCCGGGTGAGCGCCTGAAGATTCTCGGGCATGTCTTCATCATCTTCCACGGGCAGCGGAAATCTAACTTTCCAGAGTTGACCGCCATCCAACAGGCAAAAAGCCTGCCCTTTTGGCAATGAGGTTATGTGTCCGGGCTCCAGCATCGGTACACGGAGCATTGAGATCCGGTCCTGGGTATTAGACGTGAAGTCCACACTGGACTCGGTGTCTGAGGAATCACTCGCGCCCGATACCGTCATGATCTGCGCAATTTCAACTTCAGGCAGTTGATTGGTGAGCAGCTCAGCTGTTTCCTTTTCCTTGACCCGCAGCATAATCAGGTTGTTGAAGTTGCCTTCCACCTGGCGGGCCTTCGCGGTATTCCCCAAACGAGCCTCGATGTCGCCCCGGGACTGCGTATAGGCGGTAATTTGCATGCCGCTACCGCCCGATTTATTGACCATGGGGAGGAATTCGTCCCCCATCAGTTCATTGAACTCGTCTGCATGTAAGCATACTTTGGGCATAACGTTCGCCTTGCCTTCGAGCATTCCATGTTCGAAGCCGTGCTTATAGATAGATCCACAGACGCTGACCAGGTCTGAGAACATTGAGTTGCCAACGGCTGAGGAGATTTCTGTGTCCGTCATGGCATCCAGACCTATATAGACAATACCTCGCTTACGAATGATCTGCGTCCAGTCGAAAATCGGCCGGTCATCGTCGACATCGAAGTAGTCGGGTGCCAGTAGCTTGCCAATTCTGCCTGTGGTGAGTTTCTCAAGAAGGGGCAAAAGACTCGCTACCAGCTTGTCGAAGTAGGTTTTGTCGTAGCGTAAGGCTGAAAGCAGTCCGTGCAGGATCGGATCACTCACCTGCATTTGCTCAACGTATTTCCTTAAAGCCTCGGTTCGCGGATTGGCATGTTTAGCCATGCGGGGATTGGATCTGTATTGCCGTTCGGCATCAGCGGTCATCGCATTGATGTCTTCCATCCAGCCTTCATCACCGTTCATTGGCAGCCACCAATCCAGGTACTGATTGAAAAGAGGCTCAATGTCCGTCACGTACCGGAGAATGTTGTTGTAGTCCGGGCGCATTCCCAGGGAAACAAGCGCACGAGCGACAATATTAATGAAGCGCCACGCAAACTCCTTGAAAGCAGCGCTGTTTCCTTCAGACGACAGCTGACCAGAAATGCGGCCGGCAATTTCAGTGATACGCGAAAAGTTACCGATAGCGTTGTAACGAGCACTGATCTCCGGGAAACCGAGGTGAAACATGTAAAAATCGTCTGTTCTTCCTGTTCGCTTCGCCGCCATATACATCCTGGTCAAAAGCCCGGGATCTGACTTTGGGTCGAATACGATGACGGGCCCTTCGTTACGGCGAATGTCCTGCTCAATCAGAATTTCGGCGAGGCGGCTCTTACCGACTCGGGTCGTTCCCATGCAAAGGGTGTGACCGACGCGCTCTGACATGGCCAGAAGCACTTCTTTTTCGTTGAGTTCAACCGCATGGATGGCCGGATTCCCGCCGACAGCCGGGTAAGGTCGCACGGGATTCAGTGGATGATCTTTACTGGTCAGTTCCGCAAGGAAGCCTAATCTGGTGTGCTCTATTCTTCTCTCAAATTCCCGAAACCAGGCGTTGATTCGGGACGGCCTCGTGTATTTGGCGAATGCTGGAGCCATCGTATCTTTCAAGCGCTGGGTATGGTGCTGACCCCAGCGAAACCCCTGCCCCAAATAGAGGTGTTGCCGATAGCAAGGAATCTGGCGCGATGACATCTCAAATCGTGGCAGACGCTTGAGGTTGCGCTGATATCGGGTAACCCGTGTTCCCTGAATGAAGCGGTATACAGCGAACGCGGTTAAGACCGCCGCCGAGGTGTAGCCAACACTCGGTGTCATCATCAATGTGGAGGGTGATAGCAGGCAGATCCCGGCCGCACCAATGCTGACACTCATCGACCAGTATTCCACCGGCGGCCTGAGCAGCCCTTCAAGTGGGTAATTGGCCACTAGCGCATAACTCCATCTCGATCCAGATAGAACGGGTAGTGCTTGATGTTCATGTATTCAGCGAAACGGTCACCGGGCATGGGTTGAAGCGTAATACCCTCGCCTGCGATGGACTGTAGTTCGTTCATCTGGGGAATTGTCTGTACGTTTACAACAAAGCCCACGGCATTCTTTGATGCCAGGAACTGGCGGTTTTCCTTAAGCCAGTTCCGGGAAACGGGGTCGTACCCAATCAGGAACATGGCCCGGGAGACCATGTGGTACGGGACATTTCTGGCTTCTTCATCGGTCACTCTGCCGATTGATAGCGATGGCGATGACACGGGAATGTGTGAGGTCATAAACCTGCGCCCTTTCCGCTCTTGTTGCAGCTTTTGCAGTTGGGCCCGAAAGTCTGCTTTCTGGGGCAGAAATGGCTGCGCAGACTGTCCACCAAAGTCACCGATGACCTCAAGCTCGTGGACTCCTGTCAGTGCTTCAGGGCTCGCTTTCGGGCTTGATGCCACTGTCGCCGAGCTCATCATCAGACCCAAGAGAAGCACGCTCAGATGTTTGACCATAGTTTCATAACTCTCTCTCGGTAGTTGGCAGCAATTCTTTTATCCAATGGCTTCTGTGCGGGTCTGTGATAACAACCAATGGCAAGATCCCAGGAATTACACTCCGGGCGTTCGTATTGCTCCCTCAGGTGTGCGGCTGACGCTGTCAGGTTCATGTATGGATCCAACGCATCCCACAGGTCACTAAAACGATGGCGATGCCAGCGCCAGTTCATCTGTCCAAGACCGACATCGAACTGGTAATCACCGGATTCCACCAGCTGTCGTGCAAACCGATAAGCCGCGGCTCTGTTATGGAAAAAATGTGGAGTGCCCCGGTGGTTAATGGTCCAGGGCCAGGGCAATACTCTGTTGATATGCTTATTGGCGCTGCGGCTTTCATTCAAAATGATCGCGTAAAAAAGCTTTGCAGGAACATCTTGTTCTTCTGCGACCTGTAGATACATTCCAGGTATGTCTGAAGCGGCACTCGGGCCACTAATGAATAGAAGCAGTAGGGTTAGCATACGAACGAGGCTCATGCTTCAAACCTCACTCGTAATCCCGAATCTGACCGGTCTCAACGTCCATCACTTTGACGGCCGGCAGGCTGGAAAGGTCGACACCAAACTCCGCCGCTTTTCCGGACTCAAAGTTGAGGGTCACTTTCCCGGCTCTAACGATTTCCGGATCAATCTTCATGTGATTCGCCCAATGGCCGATGGACTCGGCTGTGGCATCACCGGCGAACCAGATATCAAGCCGGGCGGTTCTCGAGACCGAGGCACTGACTTCGTGAAAAAGGTCTTCGCAGTCCTCCAGGCAATCATCCGTAACAAAAAAACCAATGTACTGAGTCATTGAGTTGTACTTTCTGTTCCAGTCTTCAATCCACTCTCGGTTGTCGATCACAGGTTGAGTCCCTAGCAGCTGTTGAGCGGCTTTCTGGCGCTCGACCTCAAACGCTAACTCCAGCTCCATTCTTCGGGATTCGACCTTCATCCAGATCTCGGCATACCGGGCACGCTCTTTGGGATCGGTCTCAGACACCCCCAGAGCGGTCAAGGGATCAAGGCCGGGCGACCAGACACCCCTTGGTCCACTCATAATCTGCTTGTACTTTGTCCAATCTCTTTCTTCGAGCATCCACTGTTTGGCGAGACTTTTCTCTTCGTTAGTAAGGGCGGCTGGAGAGTTTCGATCCACACTAGACGATGAACTGGTATCAATCTGAGAGCTTCCGGAAAATGCCGAAGGCGAAACCTGAGCCTGAACCATCGTGGATAACACCACCGCTGACGAGATCAATATCGCTTTGCCAAGATGCATGAACCTATCCCCCGCACCCCAGGTCAACGGATTCGACAGGTAGTGTCTGGCCAGACTTAGGCACACTGAGGTCGGATACCAGCACTGGTTTGTCACAACCCTCAGGCTGAATCGGGTCAGGTGTCAGGTTCGAGATGTAGTAGCCATCGTCTGACCACGCAAAATAGCCACGCTCGTACCCAACGGCAGCGTTTGTTCTCACCAGCTCAATATGTGAACTTTGCTCAGAATCTCTAATGTCTGCCGCAGACTGATCGTTTATAAGGATGTCCCCGCCGACGAACAGAATGAATGCTGATACCATTAAAATTGGTTCCATGCTTCACTCCACCGCCAACCGGCGTGTTTTACTTCCAGACTTGAATATCGCCTCATTTCCTACGGCACCTTGTAGACGCCAGCCCTGGTAATATTCACCGGTCTGTAGTGGGATCCATCCACCGTTGCGATCGCGAAGAACAACATACGGCTGACTCCCCCACATATCGATTGAGGCAACCGTTGCACCTTCCAATGAATGGTTGAGTTGAGGCTGAGGAGCCGGAGCGGCTACTTTCTGGACGATGGTTTTTACAACCGGGCGATCATTCAGGATTTTGACCTGCTTGCCCATGTTGTCGATATCCTGGCGATGTTCATCAATAACCTTTTTCTGGGTATCGATGACGGTTTTAATACCTCCCAGCTCAACTTGGATGTCCTCGATAGCAACCTGCATCGTTCTAAGATCCCGCCCGAATTGCTCAATCGTTGTCACTCTTGAACCGTTGACCTGAACGATCGACTGCGTGTCCGACAAGTCTTCAGCGATTTCATTGTCGCGACTCGCGAGGGCAGACAGGCTTTCTTTGATATCGCTAATCGACTGACTGACGTTAACTTCGCCTGTTACTTGCTGGAACCCGATATAGCCACTAGCAACGAGTGCAGCCAATGAGATGGTTAATGCGGACGCTATGAGAATCTTTCCGCCGCCTGGGTTCGATTTACGACTTTTTTGATTCGGCTGTTCTGAAACGGGAATGGGTTCCGGTTCCCCGCGAGGCTCGACTTCCGGTTGAACAAATATCTCTTCAGGTAAATCCAGAGTCGGGTCTTCAATACCTCCACTCTGGACCGCGACAGACTCAGAAAGTCCAGCTTCTGCGAATGCATCATCAGGCGCCCCTTGGTCAGCCCGATCTCGACGTTTACCACCCTCAATGGAGCGCATAATACTTTGACCCAGCTTCGGCATTACTGATTCCTCGCAACCAGGTTTGACGCAAGTTCAAATGCAACTTTCCGGTGCACAGGGTCAACGACAAGTTCGAATGCCTCACCGGAGAGAGTCGTCAGCGCTTTGTCGAGTGTCATTGGTCCTATTTTTCGATGGATTGCTGGCAACGGGAGGTTAAGCAACGCTTTAGCCTCTTCACTTAACACCGCCGCATCCGCCAGGACGTACCCGGAACGTGCGAGTAAAAACTCAACGGTTTGTCCGACAGAGTTGACTGATTGCGGAATGTTGGTGCGGACCACGACCTTTAAGGGATTCAGTTGATCTGCCGGCGGGATGTTCTTTACGTAGCTGTAGCGGCCCGTTTGAATCCGCTCGACAGTTTCGTCTGGGCTTCCAGGGTGTGTGTCTGCCTGTGCGAATGAGCTCAAACAACTCAGAGCTAGGGCAAGTGAGATTGATTTCATTAGAGTTACCTCAACACGGTTAAGCAGACTCACGGTAACTCGGGGATGGGCCTGTCTTTGCTTTTTTAGGTCAGGGCCTGTTGACCTATTCGGAGGGTTATAAAGTAGTTAAGGGCGCGAACGTAATTGCTGAGGGGAGATCAATCAATGATCTCCCCTCATTCAATAAAGACTGGGCTCAGCGAAACCCATATTTGGAGACTGATCCGGAAATGGGGCGGCGGGATCGTTTTTCCCCTAGTTTTTCGTGCGGGCCTATAGCACTCGCACGGCATAGCTTCGCTACACAAAAGCCACTCGGCGTTTGGCGTCATCATACAAGAATCGCTTGCTTGCTGACCGAGTTTCCAGCATCGAGAAGGTTGTATTGTGAACGCTAACCGGACTCCCCTACCCTGCTTCGCAGGTGACTCTGATTAGCGCTCAAAATAGTGCAGGTAAAAGCAAGATTGCCTGATCCGATGCCGGGTTGGCTAAATGGAGGTGCTGTTCAGAATAGCGAAGGGACTCTTCGCAGATAAGCCCGTAGGCTGGGGGTATTTCAGAAACTATTACAGAAGCCCTTCCGTTTTTCAACTAAATAGCCAGCTCTCGCAGCTCAGCGATTTCATTTTCCGATTGCTCAATTGAGTCTGCCATTGCCTTCAGCAGGCGCAAATTCGCATTGAGATAGATAATCTCCTCCTCCAGAACCTTCAAGTGACGAATCTCTTCGCGATCGAGACTTCTGAGGTAGTCCTGGATGGAGACTGCCGCAAGTCGGACATACTTCCGATCCCGTTTGCTCGATCGAAACCGCCAAAAGTATTTTCTTGTCGTTCCGTCTGATCTCGAGCTGATCGCCAACTCAAAGTTATCACCAAAAATAGTCGCGAGATCATCCCCAATCTCTGATGCCCTCGCATCCAACTGTGCTCGGAATTTCTCGATCTCGGCCTTGTAGAGATTACGTCGAGCACCACTATTATCCTTAAAAGGTATTAGTAAATTTATATTTAAAGAGTCGGCCATCAAATTTCTGCCCCTGATCCAACCACTGATAACCGGTTCTGATCCCGCTCCAGGGCTGGTTATGATCCAGGATCAGTCCGGTTCTGATCCAAGTACCTATCGAAAAAAGGCGCCGAATGAAGGCGCCTTAATAATTACGTTTCTCAAGCACTCATGCCGTTGCAGTAGCTTCCTGTTCGGCAAGAACTCGGTCTAGTTCTGACTCCAGATCAGTCAAGCGAGGATCCTGTATTTTTCCTTTCGCCTTAGGGTGTCTCGTCAGTTCACCGCCAAGCGTCTGGAGCCTTTTAACCGGTAACGTCGGGGCATTATCCGATCTTGTACTGCCTTCAAGATATCCGATCTCCAAATCACCCATCAGCTCTTTCGCTTTTTGCGCTCGCTGATTGTTTGCAGCCATATCGTCCCGGGTCACTCCGGTATGGCGATACCGATAAACGAGGTGCAGGACTCCTCTTACTCTTTTCTCAACTCTAGCCAATGTCTGGAACTTCTCCTTATTCGGAAGCAAGCCAATGTGATTGGCCAATAGAACACTCAGAACAATCTGATCAACCTTCAGCAACTGGTACACCAACTGAAACCCCAACCTTGAAGCAAACCGCACTGGAACTACTGCTGGATTCTTACTCGCGACATCTGGCAGACGCATTGCAGGTGGAATGTTTTCATCAATGAACGCCTTAATGTCTTTCAGTTCTTCATCCAGATCCTCGGAGAGGTGCTCGATGCCCTCTTCAATCTGAGCAAAGTGATAGTCAGCGTAGGGGTCGTCATCTCTGATGGCCTGCTCAATGGAGCGAACTCGAGAGCAGAAACCGGGCAAGCCCAGAATGCCGTGACGATTCTCTGTCTTTTCACGGCCTTGCCAAAGCCGTAATGCTGGCCTTGTGGCTAACTCGATTTCGATATCCTGTGTTGGAGCAATCGATGCCATTTTGCTTTTTGCTTCTTTCGTCATTGTTCTATCCTCAAGCGCAGATTCGGGAGGCATTGCTGTGGGCTGTTGCAGCAACTTGTTCGATGATTTGGACTTCACGGTAAATCTGCGAAAGCGGGATTCCCGTGCTTTTAGCAACGACAAGCATGCGCTGACGATTATCGGCAATCGTTATATTGGCTAACCATGCATCATAAACTCTGCGCTGTTCATCGAGAGTCGTAGCTGGAAGGCGCCCTTTCACAGTCGGAACATTCAGGAATCGTTTTCGGCTTGCAACCTGGGTGCTTCGAAGTCCAAACAGCTCAGCCATCATCTCTTTGCATGCGCCTCGACGAAGAAATTCATCGATCATGACATAGCGCTGTGCTTCCCTAGCTTCTATCTCAATGATTCGCGTCAGCTTAGACACATCAACGGGAAACCATTTGAGATTAGGCACGTCCCGGACGTAATTTTCTGAGATGGACTGGATCTGATCAGCCTTCAACTGATCCAAAGCCTGCATCGCTTCAAGCGATAGGCCCAGATCTTCTTGTAACCCGAAATCCCCTTCACGACAGGATTCGAGTGCGCTAACCAAAATAGTGGAAAGAAACCTTGAAGATTCAGTTTTGAGTTTTACATTGGTGGCCACGACGTTTTCCCCTGTGTCGGCTAACCATGGGTCATGGCTGTTAGAAAAGCTAAGCCCGGGCGCAGTTATTCGCCACGGAACCCTTCTTTTCGAACACTAGAGGAGACCTCGGAACTCGAGAGCAGCATCCGTACTTCAGAACAAACTCTATGCCATGTTTTTCCGACATAATTAGCCCGATGTGGCTTTCTGTCAATTTTTTTCGACTTATTTAGAGTTTAAAAATTTATCGAGACGATTTTTTTAGACATCGATCACGGTTGTGAGGCATAGCACAGGCCTGGCACGGTAGACGTAACACCAGCCTTCAGACAGATCTGCTCGACGTTCGCAAAACTTTGCAAGGCGCATGATGGCTTTCCATGGCGCCCTCGGACGAAATGCATATGGAGGCCCGCCCTACCCTCACCAGCCGCACTCTACAGATGACAGCGATCTTGGTCCGATCTAACCAAAAGAATTAGTCATATGACTAAACAATGATTATTAGACCTTTCCACAGCGTGACATTTTATTTTTTAGTCACGTGACTATAATGATAGCCAAGAACACTACCGCTCTCGGTTACAACCCCCACCTACACGCAAAGGCCGGTCAGGATGGCACATTTACCGCTTTTAACGGACGCCGAAGAGGCAATCGACTACTACAAATCCCAACCACACTCCCCTTCTGACGCTATCACAGCCCACGTCATTCGGATTCTGGTCCAGGATGGATACAAGAACAGAGACATCCGTGAAGCCCTGGGTATTGAGAAGGTTTATACAGTTACTCATTTCATCAGAGTCAGCCAGGCTTTAACCGATGGGGAAATGGATCTGTGGTTTAACAATCCTGATCGAATTACCCTTGGTCACCTTCGTGCCATCGCAAAGCTCGATTTCCCAACACGTGAGAAGCTGTTGAGAAAACTCTTAGTAGCCCGCTCCCCTGTCCATGAGTTTGAATCGATAGCTCGTGGGGATGCGCAGGAAAAGGATGTCGACATTGCTCGGTTTGCTAGCACAATGAGTGAAGTGACCGGCCGCCCCACAGACATTCGATTCAACAAGAAGAGAAAGAACGGAACCATCACTCTGAACTTTTATGACCTGGATGACCTGGATGATCTGTGTCGAAAACTGGGTTTTAATCCATCGGAGTACTTTTGATCTCTCATCTCAGATCCCGAATTCCTCACGCTTTATTCCCGGGATTTAACGGAAATTCTTCCCCCGTTTTCTCTCCGGTTCCGCCGTTAAAGGAGGAAAAAGTTTCCCTGATTTCTCAGCTATGTTGCCCAAAAAGCCGGAAACTTTTTCCGCACTTTTAAAGGCGATCCATAAACATACCCTTTTCATTTCAAGTGGTTAGGGGTAAAGAAAAGCCGGATTCCCGCGGCGGGAATCCGGCTTTTTGCTAAAAATTCCCGCAACGGGAATCTCCGGGATTTCCTAGCAATTCCCGTCGCGGGAATTGCCAGAACCTCAATTGCTCTCGTTAAGTTCAACCCCTAACGTCTTTGTCAGAAACTCCACAATCTTCGAGAGAGATTCTTCGTCCGCACCATCAATCTCAAACTTTGTGGTCCCCTTGTTAGTAATGCCATGCTTCAGAAAACGATCACCTTCAGGCGACTTGTACAGCACAGGAGCTTTAGCTTTTGGCTGGGCTTGCCTAACTCGAACAGAGCTTTTAAGCGCTTTGATAACCTCCTCAACACCCAGCGACTCCCCACCCTCTTTCATCGACTCTTTGCGAAGCTCTAACAGCTCATCCACTTTGGCTAAAAGGGATCTTTCATTCTTCTTTCTCAGCTTCGAAATCATCTCTCCATAAGAGAGAGGCATATCAGAGGGTGATGGCAGAATGCGCACAAACTTTTCATCAAGCTCAACACACGCCTTGTATCTGTTGATATTTGACGAACTAATACCCTTGGCGGCCCCCAACTGTGTCCAGTTGGCAAACTCGCCATCATTAATTTGCCGCTCCCAGGCTTTCGCTTTTTCGAAATAACTAACATCCTGGTGCTTGTTCTCAATAACACTCAATTCACGTACGTCGGCGTCTGGAACGTCCCCGACGAGAGCCAGGTACGGCTTCTTGGCAAGCACAGCCGCCTTTAACCGTCGAGAACCTTCAATGAGCTCAAAGCGACCATCTTTTTTAGGCCTTACAGTGCCGGGGAACTGCTGCCCTTGTTTTCTGATAGATGGAAGAATGTCTCTCAGTGAAATCTCATCAAGAAACTCCTGAATGCGCTCATTTTCCGGAGAAACATCGATTTTGGATGGGTCAATTCTCTGAAGCTCGAAAACCACTTCCTGCTGAGTAACAGGCATTGTCAATACAATAGGCTTGCCCTTCTCCTCAGACTCTTTGCTCTCAAGAAGGCGGAGAAGCTCTTGTTTCTCTTCCTCAAACTTTGATGTAGCTTCTTCAAGCGCCCGCTCGGCTTTAGCCTTCTCCTCTTTCAGCGATTCTGTAACAGAAATTGGGCGTCTTTCCCCCTGCATCGCACCAAGAGCTGGCGATGGACGCCTCCTCTTACGAGTACTGGATGACGAATCCGTTTCTTCACCCCCACCAGGGAGAAGCTCATCGATATTTCCATACTTGTTAGGCTTAACCATCTTTAGGCCTCCTTATCTGACAAGCGGTTGGCTCTCTTAAGGTCATCACGAGCGAGATCCGCACTAGACATAATCTCGTCGATTTTATCCAAGTGTGATGAGCGCAAGGCATCCTCGAAACAAGTTTCCCAGACCGCATCATGCATTTCTTCAAAGAGCCGATCGAACATCTCTATCGTTTTCTTCAGTCGTTTTCGGTTATCTGACTCAGCGGGGTTCTTCTCATAGATGGAGTAAGTGCTGGTATTGGCCTTCCCTATTTCATCCGAGGCGTGAGCCTCCGTAGATAGGACATCACCTCTCTCAACAGTAAAAACGCGACGGATTATTTGCCCCATAAAGTGGGCGTAGCTTGATCCGCTGTATTTTGTGATGAAATAACGCATATCAGGAATGTTCGGATACATTTTTTCTTGCTTGTACATCTCAGCAGTCTCCGCAACCAGGCCGGCAAACTGAAGCGTAGAAGCAAAATCCAACATCGCAGCCGGTGTTGGGACGAAACAGACATCACAAGCGCTTACAACATTCAGCGTTGACAGGTTTAGTGAGGGGGTGCCATCAATGATAATGAAATCGTAGTTTTCACCCACTTCCAACAGGCCGTTTCGTAATTTCATGATGCGATCCAACATTGGTACGTTGGCTTCATTCATTACGGAAGGCATCAAAAGATCAATATTGAGGTTTTGAAGGCAGGCAGGAATGATATCGATGTTATCCCAGTAGGTTTTCTGAATTGCATAGTGCAAAGACCTCGAAGCTCCTTCCGGATGGCCTGCCTCGACTAGAGCTTCATCGTCTTCCAGAAAAAAAGGTGCGACAGTGTTTTCGTAATGAACATTGTCATCAGGGCGTTTGCCAAAATAGAAGCTCAAAGAACCTTGGGGATCGGTATCCAGAAGCAAGCAGCGATACCCGCGAATTGCGAGGTACTGTGAGAATAGGTGGCAGGTCGTTGTTTTCTGAGACCCGCCCTTCAAATTCAAAATTCCAGCAATCGCAGCAGACGAACCCTCTGGTTTCCTGGGGGCGGTATTGAAGACACGTTGCATATGGTTGATATGGTTTATGGTGTAACCGGCTCGTACCTTCCTCGCCGTATCGCTGCGATATTCTGGTTCAGGCAGGCGACCATCTTGCTCAGCAGCATAGAGAAGGCCTACACTAATTCCTGCTAACTCAGCAGCTTGCGTGGTTCCATATCGACGCTGTTGAACCCTATCATCAACCTCACTCTCCTCAAGCCAGGTCAAGTCGTGCTTATCAATCTGAGCTTTCTTTACAAGGCCAGGGATCTCCTTCATGATTTTTTCACCGCGCGCGACGACCGTATTGATCTTTTTCAGCGCAGCTTCGAGGTAACTTTTTTCCGAATCATTGTCAGCCATATTGATACCCTTCCTGATTATTTGACATCCAGAATACATGTAGGATAATCATAGTCTAATGTTACCGAATGCCTTTGAAAATGCCTTTTTGGTGACATACACAAAACCAAGCGATTCATTGATAATTTTGGCTCGTAAAATCCGACGTTCGATATCGGAATACCGGACACTTAGCTTGACGCGGAAGGGCACATGGACAGGAAGGTTCTCAAACAAAAAGAAAAGTCTCAGCTGAAGCTTGATCTTTTCGGGTTGGATCCCTTAATAGATCAGAATTACAGCCATTCCTTCGAGATCTATGACACCGTAGGAAAATTCGAGTACGACAAAAAGAAAAAATATCGGCTCTCAGCTGCTGCGGATGACACTGAGTTCGTGCGGCAAACGGAGTACAACGGCTTAATCATTAATGTTTCGGTCACCGATGCAAACATTGAACGCATTATGCCCGATGGCACAAAGAAAAGAGTCTTTGTGCGACCTGGAGCCAGAGAAGAGATCATTGAAGACGTACTTCGAAAGCTCGCCACAGAGAGAAGGGCAGAAGCCTATGAAATTACCTCAGGTGACAGCAAGGGACAGCAGTTAGTTGGAATTGAGTTCAGCCTTTATGAGGTCTATGAAGAGCTCAAACGGATCAATAACGGTAAGGTTCAATATTCTTACTCCGAAATCCGTGAAGCAATCACCGTACTAAACCGGGCCCATCTCCAATTCGATGCCGAAGATGGCTCCATCAGTTTTTCTGCACCGTTCCTCCCATTTCTAGCCTTCGCAGAAAAGGCCACGAAAGGTGAGACCAAATCCTTTGTTTGCTTTCATCCGATGGTGACCAGCATCATCATGACAGCAAACTACCGTCGCTATAACTACAAAAAGGCTCTTTCTTTTAAGGGACAGTACACACGTTTGATTTATAAGCGGCTGTGTAATCGCTGGATCCAAGCCGGGCCGGGGAACCCGTATCGCGTCAAACTTTCAACCCTGGTTGCCGCCATGAAAGCTCCTTACAAAAACCTCTACCAGGATAAAGCGCTCCTGCAGGACATCCTTGAAGAGCTTATCGCTGAGCGGGTGATTGAAAGCTATGAAGCCACACCAAAGAAGATAAAAGCCAAGATCGTCGACTGGCTGTTTGAGTTAAGAGCTACGAATGAGTTTGCAAAGCAGCAAGCGGCCAGTAACAAAACAGCAAATCGCATTGCTGGAAAAGCACAGGCCCAGATCTCAGACAAGCGAGATCATCAACAGGCTGACGAAAAAGGTTGGTGGTCAGAAGCGAGGGCAGGGCAGGGCGACGACTCAGTCCAAGATATCGATCAGATTCCTTTCGATGAGTAAAGCCTAAGACTCCATCAAGTAAGCCCCTTACGAAACCACCAGCACAAAAGCCTCTCCTTGCCTTTTCTATCTCAAACCATAGTTTTTTGGCTTTAAATCTTGTCTATCCCAGCCTGCAGTATTTCCTGAAGAACCCACTTCTATCTCAAACCCAAGCAAACGGCTAACTACCACACGCCTCCTTTCTCAAACCCTAGTACTCTGACCCACATAATTTAAACTCCTATCTCAAACCTGAGTAACCTTTAGGCCAAAAAGCGAGCAATTCACGAATTATTTAATGCGAAAAGCACAATACTAGGGTTTGCCATAGAGTTTGCTCCTCAGGGCTTGTCCCTTGTCGCACAAGGGATTGGAGGCATGCCTGTCTTAGAGTCACCATAGCTTGCTTGCTGGGCTCAGATCCCAGGGACACTAAGGGCAGACGTTGACTATCGCTTGCTTTAAAAAAGCATTGAAGTGTCCGAGGATAATTTTCTGAGGTAAAAAAATAACTGGGGGGATTGATCACTTAATAGCAGGTAAAAATGCTTTAAATTATAAGAAAATCTCTATCTAATTGTTTTATATTGTTTTTTTAAGGAGGCTGTCGAACCAAAGCTAAAGAAAACACTCGGACCATTACTACGGTTGGAGATAGAGAATTACTAGGGTTTGAGATAGATGTCGAAAATATTACTGTGGTTTGAGATAGAAATTGATAGATTGACAGTGATCAGGCAACTACTAAGTAGATTTTTGTGGACAAAGCTGTGTGTATCATGTGTATAACCTGTGGATAGGAATGTATAAATTTGAGTGTTTAGGGTTTGAGATAGAAAAACACTAAGGTTTGCCCGAGCAATCCACTCCGTTTAAAGAGAGCGCTTTACTCTGGTTACGCGCAGCAAACTACTAAGGTTTGTCATAGCAGTTTCTTCGCTAAACCGTTATCCCACAAGGCCTACAGGCCCGATCGAACCAAGGTCTTCCGTAGCACTACCGTTCTTAACCCGTTATTAATCCGTTTTTGTCTTTAATAATCAGAGAAAAAAACTTGTCAGCTTTTTTCTTTAACCCGATCTACGATCCACAATACTCCGCAACAAGCTACAAGATTTTCTGACATTATCAATTAAAGAATTTTCTGAGCAGGACAGGGCAGAGCAGCCACGGATCACAACTGAACGTTAGTCAACAACAGCCGCTCGAGCTCTAAGAAAATGAAACAGGGCCGTATGCAGAGCACGAGTGGTATTACAGTTCCAGAAAGACTGCAGATGCATCAACAATTCCGTTGACTCACAGATATAGTAGCTTTTGCTAACACCATTCCTCTGAGGGGCAATGGGCATCAATGAGACACGATGCTCAAAGGCCCAGGCTACTGCCGAGTCCAAAAGCTGGTATTGGTAATCGATGGAATCATCCTTAGCGCAAAGCATCTTAACCAGCCGCTGGTCTTTTGGGTCAATCTTCAAAGT
This sequence comes from Marinobacter sp. L-13, assembly GCF_056857715.1. Taxonomy (NCBI): domain Bacteria; kingdom Pseudomonadati; phylum Pseudomonadota; class Gammaproteobacteria; order Pseudomonadales; family Marinobacteraceae; genus Marinobacter; species Marinobacter sp. L-13. Next base: position 4,404 of record NZ_JBSXNQ010000022.1, on the reverse strand, counting down.
GAATGGGACGAGTTTCGGGATGGCCACATCTGACTCTAGTGTAGGGGGTTAGATGCCCAATGTTCTAACACCAAGCTATTACGTTCACTTCGTTTTGGGTCATCTTGATTCGACCCTTTTTAGTACAGGTTTCAATGGGGTTCGATCAGAATCACTCTGCGGAGGACTCTATGTTTACACGATTAATGCGGAAAGAACTAACTAGCTCACCAGAACCCAAAACACCTGAATACGCAGTAGCTCTTTCAGGTAAGGATCTATTAAAACAACCAAAAAGGACTGAGCTTATCTCGAGGGTCAAGAGATTGTTCAGTGTCACGGAGCGAGTGTGGAATAAACACTATCTTTACGCTATTGAGCAATTCGCCGAGCTAGTCCAGGAAGTCCCAGCCTCCGAGATTCATCACCATTCAGAGTCAGGCGGATTAATCGATCACACTCTGGAAGCACTCTACGCAGGCGTCCGCATATCCCAGGGATACATCCTGCCACCCAACGCGGAACCAGAATCTATTGCGGAGTCCTCGGACCGTTGGCGATTCGGAGCCATGATCGCAATACTCTCTCACGATCTAGGCAAAATCGTTACTGACATCGAAGTGGTCTACCGCTTACCTGAAAAACAATTTCAGATTTGGCACCCTTGGTATGGAAACATCCCACCAGGTGCTGCGTACCGTTACCGGTTCAGAAGAAAAATCGAGAACACCCGGCTTGCCAAGACATTACATGAGAAATCAGCGATGTCGTTACTACCAAGACTTCTCACCAAGGAAGCTGCTACCTGGCTATTCAAGGATCTGGAGTTAATTTCACAGTTGTTTAGCACAATTTCTCATTCTACTTTTGGGGGTCAGGTAATCGCAGAAATTGTTCGTGCCGCTGATGGGGCAAGCGTTTCAAAGAACGTAGGCGCGAATACCGGCAAGAAAGCTGACCACACAAACACAGTACCACTCTATGAAAAGCTCATCGTTTCACTCCGTAAACTGGTTAACGATGGCGACCTCAAGCGAAACAAACCGGGCGCCGCAGTTTGGGTTACCGATCAGGATACCTGGGTGGTATCTAAGGCAACAATGGAGGCAGTAAGAATCCAGCTCATCAACGAAGGTCACTCCGGGATCCCCAAAAATGTTGTCACTCTTTTCGGCATTCTGAATGACCACGACTGCCTTGTTCCAAATCCCGATGGAGATAGCGTCTGGTACGCCGAAATCAATGACCACGGAAAGAATTGGCAGCAAAAACTAACTTTCCTGAGATTTAAAAACGAGATCATCTGGCCAACAAGCCAGCCAGACAAGTTTGATGGCACTGTCACGCCAATCGACCGTAATGGTAACCCCCTGGAGATATCTCAGGTCGATGAATCAGATCCAGAGGCAGGGGAAGGCCACTCGGATCACCAGAGCACAGAAAGCCATAACACTGAGCACAACCAGAAAACACCAAAAGTAGCCACCGGTCCTGTAACTTCAAAGATTACTATCGCTCACAAAGAGAAGGGCGGTGCGGAACCTGAAGAGACCAAGGAAAGACAATCGCAGGCTCAAGCTCAACCAGGAAGCAAAGCTCACGGTTTGACCTCAGAGAAGGCTGTAGAGCACTGGAAGACCAAACGTGAAGTGCAGGAAGATATTTTGAGAGAAAATGACTTTCTGGCCTGGTTATTGAAGGGCATTGCCCGCCGGCAAATTCGGGTAAATGAACCTAAGGCGCCTGTCCACATCCTCGATGGCCACATTGCACTGGTCACTCCGGCAATTTTTAATCTCTTCCTCGATAAGAACTCGCTAAAGAAACGTCTGTACGAAAAGAGAGCAGGGGATAAGCGGGTTTACACAGTTCTCCAACGAGAACTTGAAGCTTTGGATATTCATCAGAGGGGGACAGATGGACAAAATATCGTTACCGTTTCAGTGGAAGGCCAGCGTTCAAAAAGTGAACTAAAGGTCTACTTACTAAATCGAGCCTGTTTCCCATCTTTGAGAGCCTTTGCAGCTAATCCTGCGATCAAAATTTACCTTTAATGGAGGCTCGCATTTGGCCATCGTGTGCGGAGGGGAGGTGGGGAAAATAGTAGCGATCGATGGGTGTAGTTCGTATAGGTGCCGGAAACTGGCTCCCAAAGCTTGGTTTAACCACTTTCCATGATGGACTGACGAAAAATTCTGGCGTATTGTTTTCAATGTCATATTTTTACGACACTGATCACTAATATCTAGAATTAGCGCTGGATTGTAACCGGCCAAGGCAACAAGAACGAATCTTATAATGATCGTCATGGAAAAGGACAACGCCGAGCAGTTCCAGACCCCAGGATCGCGCTTGGAACATCTTCTCGCTCAGATTGGCTTCGAAAAGAATCGAGGGAAAATCACTGATCTCCATAACTATCTGGTTCAAACAAGCCCAGAGCATTTTGGAGACCTTTCCTATGGCGCTGTCCGTGGTTGGTTTTCCGAGAATGCGCCACCGATGAGGAAGATCGGTCTCGTTCTTGATGCACTTAAAAAGAAATATCCGATCAATTTTGACGAAAAACACCTGAAAACCTGGTGGAAAGTCGGCGGTTTTTACCCATTCCAGTCAGCCATCTCACAGGAAGAGCTCAACACCCTGAATAGTCAAGCGAAGGTGAAGCGAGAGAAAGCTGCCTATGTCGTAATGTCTCTGATTCATGAGGAAAGTGGAGAATCATTCAACGATCTCTCTACAGACGAACTGGATCGGATCAGCCAGATAACGAATGCGTTCGTCAATGACTTTACGGATCCTTACCAAACCAACTGTCCCAACAGCTACATCAGAGCAATTATTAGAGACCAGCTCAGAAACTTAGAGTGACAGATACATCACTTGGTCATATATTAGACAGAATCGTATTGCTTCAAGTTGAAAGGGTGGCTACCGACCTTCAGCTGCCTTCTCACTGGTGCGCGGTTGTTAGGTAAGTTTGTGTCTCATTATTCTTGAGGCTAGGTTGACGGTATAAAAATCAAAAGAGTGATCAGGGACGAGTTATGAAAATGGAATTGGTCATATTTGCCAAAGGCAAGATGGATCGCGGAGATCGGGTGCTGCGGTCAACCCTCAAGAATTTCAGTCTATACGTCGTGGCACTGCTGATTGCTGGTTGTGGCGGAAGCGGTGGAGGAGACTCCTCTTCGAAAAATGAACAGGAAAGCCAGCCAGTCACAGTTCAGGCCCCCAAAAATCTACAAGCTGATTTCGGTGACGGGGAACTTTCATTGACCTGGGATGAGGTTTCGGGCGCGGATTCATACAATATTTACTACGCCAATGAGCCCGGAATCAGAACTGAAAATTATTCGTCCTATGATGGAGGAACCTGGCTGCGAGATGTTTCGTCACCGTTAACTATTACTCAGTTGAGGAATGGTGTTGGCTATTTCGCCATCGTTACAGCTGTCAGATCAGGAAAGGAAAGCTCCTCAAGTGGTGAAGTAAGCGCATTGGTTCGTGACCCTGACGCAGTGATTGCCGGTCGCTATAAGCCAGTCAATATACGTGGTGACGTCATATTAGACACGGTCAACGCACTTTACTGGAAGCGATGTTCAGTTGGTCAGGAATGGAATTTGAAGGACCAAACATGTACCGGCATCCCTCAAGAGATGAATTGGTATGATGCCGTAGAAAACTATGGAACTTGGGCCGACATCGAGAGTTTGCCCGCTGAATACGTGGTCGACCTGAAGTTGCCGCTACCAAGCGGAGAGTGGCGGTTACCGACGATTGATCAATTAGCGACCTTGCTGTACTGCTCAACCGAGCGACCTCAAAAATTCGGCCCTCTCAATTATTGCGAAGGTCGGGATTATCAAAAGCCAACAATTGTCTTGGAGGCATTTCCCGATGCACCACTTTATGATGTTTGGTCCGGTTCGGTTGGAGGAGAGATAGGCTCTGGACTCGATCTTGACGCCGCGTGGCGGGCTCATTTCTGGAGTGGAGGCTACACCTATAACAGCCGCTCAGGCTCTATGAATGCTATCCGGTTGGTGCACCCCCAAGAGTAAGGTTTTGAGAGACTTTAACGTAACCGTCCGGCAAACCCATCTTAAGCCAGGCGCTGCGGCCGTCAGGATAGTTTCCACTTATTTTTAAGTGGACACTTAATATGACCAACCTGAATCCGTGAGTTCAACCGGCTGAAACTGTATCCAAAGCCTGCAATAACAAGGCCTTGGGCGATATAATAGCACCCGACATCCATTCACCCAGTCAGTGCATTTGGCTCATGCGTACTTTCACTCTCCAGCAATCCCGAACCGAAGTCTATACACCCCACGGCGGACTGGCCCTGGTGGGCCACTGCCTGAACCGGCACACGTCGCTGATCAAAACCGCTCGCACAGTCGTCAAGCGGCACGGTAT
>NZ_JBSXNQ010000021.1:0-5056 GCF_056857715.1 Marinobacter sp. L-13 | reverse complement strand
CACCGGCACTGTAGCTGTCCTGCAGAGGCACCCCAACAGAGGCGTAGTAATAGGCATCTCCTTGCACGAACACCCCATCACCACTGGTGTCGCTGTTGATCGTGTAGGCTAGGCCTACAGCAGCAATGCCATAGCTGATCTCGCCGTAAAGTTCGCCGAAATCAATGGAGTCCGGCGCGTCAGGATACGCATAATAAATGTACCCAACGTCATAACCCAGTTCTTCCACAGAGCCGGAGAATCCGGCATAAAGATCAAGCTCATAGCTGGTGCCGTCACCAAAATCGACATTGGAACCCCAACCACCGGCGTAGAAGCCCGACGCATGCTCATAATCCAACCCTCCCTGGACAGCCGCAGCCCCGTCTGTCTGGGTGACGCCCCGGAACAGATAGTTGCTGCTGGCGCTCACATTTGAGCTGACGTCAGCGCTAACAATGGCGGGCGCAGCCTGAAGTGCTGCAAGCAAAGTGATACTGATAAATCCGGATTTGGTGAAAAACTGCTTCTTCATAATGGATACCTTCGGTTGGGTTTCATTGCTCCAAATATGATTCAGCAAAAGTCTTGCCACATCTTATTTATTCTTGTTTATCATAATTATAGAGACAAATCGGCACATTCTGAGCTTGCCCCCGAAAAACGACCGCAACACCTAGCGCCCCAGAACCTGTCACCGGCCCGGACCAGCGCCCTGTTTTGATGCATTCTCTGTAACCATTCTGTAATCTTTGCCAAATAGACTTTAATAGCGCTTCAACACACACAAGCAAACCGAAAAAGGTGAGACAGATCATGAGCAAGAAATATTTGGGCTTGGCTTTGGCGATTTCTGCCGCTTCTGCTGCACAGGCCGGAACCGTTACGACCAGCGGCAAAGACCTTGTGATTGATACCGACAGTGGTATCAAGGTGAAAACGTTGGATAAATCAGCGTCTTTTCAGCTCGGCGGGCGCATTCAGTGGGATTACGACGCCACGCAGTCTGACGACAACGGCGTTGACACGACCGATTTCGATGTGCGCCGGGCACGCCTCTACGCCAAGGGCCACTTTGGCGACTGGGCGTACAAGACCCAGTTCAACGTGGCTGAAAGTGATGGCGCCGACGGCGGTACTGCTGAAGACCTGTACATTCGTTACCTGGGGCTTGGCTCAGTTGCAACCGTGACTATTGGTAAACAGAAAGAGCCGTTCGGCCTGGAAGAATTAACGAGTTCGAAAGACATCTCAGCGCTTGAGCGATCTGCCATGACCGAGCGTTATGCCCCCGGTCGCAGCGGTGGCATCCAGCTCAGCGGCAAGGGCAGCAACTGGACCTACGGTATCGGCTATTTCGAGGCAGGCGGCGATGGCAGCGACGACTTCAATAACACGGCAGTAACCGCGCGGGGCACATTTGCACCCGTTCAAACGAATAATGCTGTTGTTCATCTTGGCGCGGGCTATACCACGCGTGATGCCGACACTCAGGCCGATGAGGTCGACACGTTTAATCTGGAGCTCGCCGGCGCTTCCGGGCCCTTCCATGCCCAGGCCGAATATTTCGATTCCGAGGAAGGCCAGGTGGATGTTGATGGTTATTACGTACAGCTTGGCTGGATCATCACCGGCGAAAGCCGTCCTTACAAAGCCGGAGCATTCAAGCGGGTAAAACCGGCATCACCCAAAGGGGCCTGGGAAGTTGTTGCCCGCTTTGAGGATGGTGACGGAAAATACAGTGATGTGGGGCTGGCCACGACCGACGGTGAGCAAACAACACTGGGCGTTAACTATTACGCCAACAAGAATGTTCGACTTGGAATGAGCTACATGGATGGCGAAGAAGCCAATGGCGCTAGCGGAGATGAAGTGCGTGCGAGGTTACAATATGCATTTTGACCGCATGGAGGTCGCTTGAATGAGTTTGCGGCTTGATATAGTTCTTGAGAGTTAATGAAATACTCAGGTTTTGGGCAGATATTAATCTGCCCATGCTTTTGTCTGCCCCCCCCCCACCCCGCCCCCCGCTAATAAAGTTCATCTGAGGTTTCTGGTGTACATTGAGGTGGACCCCATCAGTTGGACAGCCTGAAGGTGCAGTTAAGCTCTGATCCGGCTGTATTCCTGAAAAAAGGAGGCCCGTATGGACGGCTTTGCGAGACGTATAAGGTGGTGGCGCGTTGTTCAGCTCTTTTTGCCTGTGAGCCTATGGAGGTACCCCTTGAGAGTCAGGTTCAATCTGACCGATATCAAGGTTGTCGCTGACATTGGCGCCCTAAACTGAACGAGCGACTTATCGATGAAATGTTGACTCCATTCAACCATTTATACGGCCGCTGAAGGTACCACTAGGATGAAAATGATGCTAACTCCGCTCACTGGCAGGAATGGCCAAAAAAACCAGAAGTCGTTGCTTGTCTTTGCCATTGGTTCGGTTCTGGCCTCTGCCGCAACGCCTGTCCTGTCCATGACCTTTACCGAAGCCTTAACCGGGGGAAAGGTTTCGCTTGATGTTCGTTACCGTTACGAATTTGTGGATCAGGACAACCCTCTTGATCAAGCCCATGCTTCTACCGTTCGAACCCGACTGGGGTACCGGACTGGTGATTTTAAGGGGTTTGAGGTGTTTGCCGAGGCGGAAGATGTGTCCGCTGTGGGGAATGAGAACTACAATAGCACCATCAATGGCATAACCGATCACTCAGTAGTCGCTGATCCGACGGAAACCGAAGTCAACCAAATTTACGTGCGTTACAAAGGTTTTTCGGATACCAGCCTGACCTACGGCCGTCAGCGCTTTGCTCTGGACAATCACCGGTTTATCGGTACGGTTGGCTGGCGCCAGAATGAGCAAACCTTCGATGCCTTTGTCGGCACCAACGAGTCGCTTCCGGACACGAAGATCACAGCGGGCTATCTTTACAATGCTAACCGGGTGTTCTCGGATGCCAGCCCTAATGGCAATTTCCCAATGCAGTCGCCGATTTTCAACGCACAGTATCATGGCTTGGCTGCCGGAACCCTGACCACTTACGGTTATCTTTTCGACTTTACCAACGCAGACGTCAACTCAACCCAGAATTTTGGTTTGCGGTTCGCAGGTGGCACCGATGTATCGGAAGACGCCAGGGTCCTGTACACCCTGGAGTACGCAATCCAGAAAGACTATGCAGACAACCCGCAAAGCTTTGAGGCCGCTTATTGGCTGGCGGAAGTGGGGCTCGCAGTCTACGGCCTGACCTTTAAGGTGGGTATGGAGACTCTGGAGTCGGACGACGGCCGGTCATTCCAGACGCCTCTGGCGACGCTTCACGCGATGAACGGTTGGGCCGACCAGTTCCTGGTCACCCCGGACGATGGCCTGCAGGATCTATACGTATCGGCGGGTGCCTCAGCAAAGGGGGTCAAGTGGCTGGCCGTTTATCATGACTACAGCAGTGAGATCAATAGCCTGAGCTATGGCTCCGAGCTGGGGCTGCTGGCTGTCTACCCGATCAACAAGCACTACACGGTGGGTGCCAAGTTCGCCAGCTATGCCGCCGATGGTCGTGGCGTGGATACGGACAAGGCCTGGTTGTGGGGAGAGGTCAAGTTCTGACCTTATCACTGTTGCGGTGAACAGACATTCGCCTGATAGAGGGCGGGTCGCCCCGACCGGGGGTAGACAATCCGAAGGATAAGGGTCGCTGACGAACGCTGCGGTTGAGGAGGTCTCAGGCAGCGTTTGGCTCTTGGAAACGTCGTAAATTTACAGAAATTGATGTGTTAGCTATGCTTTGGATGGAATGTAAACAACAAGGAGAAGCACGATGGGTAAAGCTATTAATGGTAAGTTCGAGAACATGGATCAGGCACGCAATACGCGAGACGATCTTATTGGCAGCGAAATCCCACAGGATGTGATCTTTATTGATAAGGAAGAGCAGACGATCCGGGTGATGTTGCCGCAGGAGGAGGCCGGGGAAGTTTATGAGATCTTCGATCGACACGGCGTCACGTATAAGTGAAGGCTCGTGGCCCTGTGCGTTGGGCTGTTCCTGGGATCACTCCGCAGTGGTCAACGCGCGGCTGCGGTCATGACGCTGATCCAGTCGGCTATGCGGAAAGGGCATGATCCCTATGGGTATCCAAGGGATGTTCTAACCCGACTGCCGACACAGAAGAGCAGCGCCATCGGCGGGCGCTTACAACGGAATAAAATAGTGTTGGTCTTTTGGGAACGTATCGGTAGATCGTATGCCTTAATTTGTTAATGTCACAGACTGGTGCTTGAAAGCAGGATGGCCGCAAAGAATCGCCCCACTATCGTTGTGTTGCTGTCACTGCTTTTGGTGTTCAGCGGGCCTGCGTTTGCTTTGCCTTGCCGCCGGGGAACTTCACAAGTTTTACCGATACCGGTTCCCAGCTGATTTTTGCCGCACAGGCGGCCCACTACCAGGATCCCTTCCTGGCTTCTATTACACCCCCTGCAGAACATTACTCCTGAGTCTTAACCGGTTTTTGCCCATCGCGGCAAACTCATTAACGTTAGTTCTTGCAACAAAGTCTCGTACTTCGGTTCATTCGTAACGGGGCTTTATATGGAGTGAATCAAATGCGCAATTCAAAAACCAGGCTCACCATCACAGCGATTCTTCTGGCCGGAACCATTGGATCCTTCTCTGCATTGGCCCACGAGGACGAAGGAAAAGGCATGAGGGGGATGATGAATATGATGTCTGATATGTCCCCCGAAGACCGTAAAGCCATGACTGAGGCGTGCATGAAAATGATGCAGGGGCATGGAAACGGGCCGGAAGGACGATTATCAGGTCATCGCCTTCAACGCCAACGGCCAGCAGCGTGTGTTCCGCGAACACAAGGATTACTGAGGTCAGCTCTGTGAAAGTGATGCCTTTTCGCCTGAACTCCGCCACGGTGCGGTACTGGCAAGATGCTATGGCGGGCACGGGCCATTATCAATAACGGCAGGTCCAGGGAAGGCATCAAATTCGATTTCTGGGCAATTTGACAGACTCACCGAACTTGGAGGGCTAAATGCCTGATCTTGCAACCTGGGGAATTGCCGCCGCGT
>NZ_JBSXNQ010000020.1:0-3802 GCF_056857715.1 Marinobacter sp. L-13 | reverse complement strand
TTTTGCAAACAGGAAGGTGTTGGCTATGCCAGCTTCTGCAACTGGCGCAAGCGCCTGTCGGCTCAAACGAATAGTGGTACTTCCGATTCCGGCGAAGCGGGTTTCCTGGATCTCTCTTCACTGATGGGTGCCTCATCGACCTTACAGCAGCGCCAAGGGCGGGTTGGAATCCGCTCACCCGGGTGCTGAATGCAAAGCAAGCCAGTTACCCGGGCGCTAAACACACCGATCCACATGGCTTCATCTCGGGCTGGACCAGTGGAACACAAACCAACATGATTAAAACCTGTTATTCCCGCAGTTTTAGCTCAAAATTCAGTGAAGAGATTTGAGTTCGTCAACCAGAGCCTGGGCAGCACTGCCTAATGGGCTATCTTTTAGAAAACTTAAGCCAATCGGCCCAAAGGAAAGCGACTTTTCCATGAGTAACGGGCTAAGAAGACCAGCAGAAATATCGGGCTGAACTGCCTGTGCAGGGAAAGCACCAATATAGTTTGTATCCATAATCAATCTACGGTTTGTCACAATCGAAAGGGATTCACAAGCAATTTTCGGAAGGTCCAGACTACGTTCGTGGAACTCGGCCTCAAGCATATATCTTAGGGTGGTCTCCGGAAGAGGCATAATCCACGGCCACTCCTGAAGATCATCAATAGCTAACTTTTTTCTTTGTAAAATAGGGTGGCCAGGGCGCACAACAAATGCGACCTCCTCTTGAAGAAGCGGTATTAATTCTAGCCTTTCTCTATAGTTATACCCAGGCAGCCTGCCAACAATGAAATCTATCGCGCCTTGCCTAAGCTGAGGAGTAAGGCTATCGTATGAGCCTTCGATTATCGTAACCCTCACGTTTGGCGATCGTTCATGAAACCTAGCTACAGCTTGTGGGAGAATATTAGCGGCTCCGGCCAGTAAAACGCCCACAACGATATGGCCGCTTAACCCTTTCTGGCTGTCATGAACCTCTTGTGCTAATTGCTCTAGCTGGGCAAACATGGCTTGCGCTCGTTCAGCCACTTTAGTACCCAGCTCTGTTGGGTAGCTACCCTGACTGGTCCGAACAAATAATTCTGCTCCTAAGTCCGATTCCAGTTCATGAAGTATTTTGCTTATTGCAGGTTGGCTCAGCCCTAGCTCATTAGCGGCACTCATCAAACTCCGGTTCCGAGCCACCGCCAGTACAGCTCTGAGTTGTTGCAGCTTAATTCTACGAACCCATGAAAAGTCCTGCATATAAATTCCAATAATGGTTGTCGCATCAATACTGTTTTTCAGAGGCAACGTAAGCGTTCATTCCACGACGTAGTTGACCTACTTCACGTCACGGAGGGGCCTTAATAACTCCGGCGAGACCTTGTACTGCTTCCTGCCATCCTCACCCAGCACGATCACACTCTTGCGGTTGATCTTGGTGACGATCCCCAACACCGGTCCTTCCCGGCCCTCGAAGGTCACTTTAAGGCCAACCCGCAATTGACTCAAGGCTTGCAGGGTTTCTTGCTCTTGTAGTTCATCAATTCGCTGGCAGATATACTGATTCAGTTCCAGCAACTGGTCGATGCTCATGTCCTCAATGCGCACGGACGGTGGCCTCCGGCTGTTTGCTCTGTCGATCAGGATGGCGTGGGTCGATCAGCGCCCGTAACGGGGTCTCGGCGAACCGAGTTTTCCAGAGTCGGGGCGTCAGGTCGCTGACTTCACGGGCCGGGTGCTGGCTGATGCGTTGCAATACGTCCACCAGATACATGTACGGGGTAATATCGTGCAGCTTGCAGGTGCTGATCAGGCTCTGGATGATACCCAGGTGTTCAGCACCCAGTTCGGTCCAGCAAAACATCCAGTTTTTCTTGCCCATTGGAATCGGCTGCAGGGCCCGCTCCAGGTGGTTGGTATCGGGTTGTACGTCCGGATCTTCCAGGAGCACCGTCAGACTCGCTTCCCGGCCGAGCACGTAATTCAGGGCTTTGGTTAGCGGTTCACTGGGCAACAGGCCGCCTTGCGCCAACTGATCCCGGCACCATTGGAAGAAGCCGCTGACGACCGGCTTCGTATGGTCCAGCCGGTATTGACGCTTCTTCTCGCCGGTGAGTTCCTTTGCCTTAATGGCATCTTCAATCTGGTACAGCTTCGCGATCTGTTGCAGGGCTTCGGTGGCCTTCTCAGGATGGTCCTTCTGGGCCTCAACGAAGCAACGGCGACTGTGCACCCAGCATTGAGCATGGGTAATACCTTTCTGGGCCGCGGCATAGCGGGCATAAGCGGTATAACCATCGCTGATCAGAGTGCCACTGAATTGGTCGTTCAGAACCTGCTCGATGTGCAGTCGGCCCCGACTGTTCGAGTAGGTAAACACCACTTCGTCGTCATCACCGTATAGGGGCCAGAACCAGCCTGTTTTCATCTTGCCTTTCTGCGGACCTGCCCGGCCCTTATGGCCCGCTTTGATGGGCGTTTCATCCATGGCCAGCACCCGGCTGCGCAGCACGTTGTCGGTCTGGGCGTCCACAATGGGCCGAAGCAGGTCGATGGCACGCTTCACCAGGTTGGTCAGGGTGCTGCGGCTGAGGGTAATACCTGCTTGTTGAATGCGCTGGTGCTGGCGATACAGCGGCAGGTGGAACTGGAATTTGTCCACCAGCAACCCGGCCAGCAGGCTGACATCGGCCAGGCTGTTGTCCAGCACGTTGAACGGGGCCGGTGTGGTGATGGGCTTATCACTGCCTTTACGCCGGAACACCGGGCGCTCACACTTGAGCACCACATAGCTGGAGGCGCGCTGGGCCAGGCGATAAGTCGTTTTAGTACCAATGATGTCGTACTGGTCGGCGTCCGGCCCGGTCAGTTCCGGTGGCAGTTGCTCAATGACTTCCACCGGCACATCCGCCGTAAAGCGCAGGCCGGTGTCGTTCAGACAGTCGTCGTCCCGATGCTTCTTGCCGGTGCCGCGTTGATAGGCCTTGATGGTACGCTTCTCTTCCTCCCCAGGCTTCTCCGGCAGTGGTGCTTCACCGGAGGTGAACAGGCTATCCTGTTCTGGGATATCATAAACCTGCTTCTCGGATTTAGGGCCGAACAGCTGCTTCTTGAACCAGTCCAACTGGAGTTTCAACTGCCGAATGGCTTCCGCCTGAGCATCCAACTGCTCGCGCTGCAACGCATTCTCCTCGGCCAGGGCCGAGTAGGAAGGTGCGTTGGACTGGGATGTGGAAGCCATTGAATTCATGGCCGATATTATACCGGAAGTCCGCCATCTGTACGCCTTGAAAACGCTTGAACTGGCGGTATTTTTGCACTTCGATGCCATCGATCAGCAGTTGCAGATCCGTCAGGGTCAGGGCTCGCTGGCCAGACGCGGATAACGGCACCCGGAACTGCCCCTGCTCCAGGCGCTTGGCCCACAGGCAATAACCGGTGGCGGTAAAGTACAGCATCTTCATCTGAGTCTTGCGACGATTAACGAAGACGAAATACTGGCCGCTGAGCGGATCGTGCTTCAACTGATTCCGGACCAGGGCACTCAGGCCCCGGAACGATTTGCGCATGTCGGTGGGCTCGGTACACAGCCAGATGCGCGCCTGGCTATCGAGCCCGATCATCCGTTCTGGCTCAGCCGCAGCTCGACGCCATTGCCCAGGCTGAGCACAATGTTCCAGCCGGGCCCGGTCGATGAGGCACCCATCAGTGAAGAGAGATCCAGGAAACCCGCTTCGCCGGAATCGGAAGTACCACTATTCGTTTGAGCCGACAGGCGCTTGCGCCAGTTGCAGAAGCTGGCATAGCCAACACCTTCCTGTTTGCAAAA
>NZ_JBSXNQ010000019.1:0-22422 GCF_056857715.1 Marinobacter sp. L-13 | reverse complement strand
AGATCAGCTATGGCATTGCTGCTGTAGGCCTAGCCTACACGATCAACAGCGACACCAGTGGTGATGGGGTGTTCGTGCAAGGAGATGCCTATTACTACGCCTCTGTTGGGGTGCCTCTGCAGGACAGCTACAGTGCCGGTGTTACGCTTGGCTATTATGACTTCGCTGATGACGGCAAGGCTTCTGTCGGTGAGGCAAGTTATTCACACGTCGCCGCCAACGTTACAAAGGATGCGGGAAACTTCGGTTCCTTCAGTGTTAACGTGGAGTACGCGGACATTGAGTCAACCGACGCGCTTGGCTCTGTCAACTCGGATGACCCGAAGTTCTGGCTGGGTTGGAGCAGGAGTTTCTGATCGGCCAAGTGATCACAAGCAATTCAGATCCAGAATAAAAAGCCGGCCCAAATGACGGGCCGGTTTTTATTTATCATGCAAGAACCCACCATCGTGCGCCTGCCTTGACGCCCGGTGACTCGACATCCTCGCCCTTACCTCTGCCCCCCCCTGCCGCCAAAGCTCATTTCTTATCCGGTGCCTGAATTTCAAACTGTATTAAAGGTTTGTCTGTAAGATCGCTCCGGAATCCCACGCAAAAATGCTGACTCACTGACCTCAGTCAAACAGCCAGGATGATACTAAATGAACAAACGATTGTTGTTGTGCGCGATGATAGTTCCGGGAGCCTTGGCCGTCTCTCCCATGGTGTCGGCCCAGGCAAAAGAGAGTGTGTCGCTGAAAGAATATCAGCAGGCCAAAGCCAGCCAGGCTGTTTCCCTGAACCAGGCCATGGTGATGGCTTTCGAGAATAGCCCGGTATTGGCTTTGAGGCGGGCCGCGGTCTCGATACAGCAGGGACAGCTTGATCATGCCAGCCGCTGGGCGCCGAGCAATCCAGAGTTTGAGTTGGGGGCCCGTCAGGCCCCGGATCAGGCCGACGAGTCCCTGGAATATGGGGTGAGGGTTACTCAGGAGATCTGGATGGGTAATCGCGGCGACCTTGGGCAGTCGCGTGCCCGGAGTAATCTCACGTCCCGGCAACAGGAGCTTGAATACCTGAAGGTAGCCACCAAGGCGCGGGTGCGGGCCGCCTATTTCCGGATACTGCTGGCTCAGAAAGAGTTGGAAACCGCAACCCGTGCCGTTGAACTTATGCAACGCACCAAAGACCTGGTTGAAATGTCCGTAAAACAGGGTAAACAAACCCGGATTGATCTCAATACCGCAGTCATTGGGCTTGCCAGGGCCCGGAATCAAAAAGCCTCGGCGGAACAAAAGCTCGAGCAATCAAAAATTGACCTTACCGAAGTGCTCGGGGTGTCCCCCTCCGATGCCGTTGGGGTGACCGGCGAGCTTGATGTAACGCTCGAAGACCTGCCTCCGACCAGCCAGCTTGTCGAGATGGCACAGAGTCAGAGAGCGGACCTGAAAGCGGCGGCCGCAAGGATTGCAGCGGATGAATCTGGCCTTGAAGTTGCGAAAAGCCTGACGATTCCAAATCTGAAAGTCTTCGGATTTTATGATCGTGAGGAAGGCTCCAACCTTTTTGGTGCAGGGGTGTCGATGCCTTTGACCGTTTTTCATGATTATTCCGGTGAGCAGAGACAAGCTGCTGCGCGGCTGAAAACCTCCGAGCTTGAGGCAGAGGCTTTGCGCCTGGCTACAGAGCGTCAGGTTGTGTCGGCTGTGGCCCGGTATGAATCCACCGCCGTTCGACTGCGCCAGATGAACGAGTCGATCCTGGAGCGTTCAGAGGAAACATTACAACTGATGCAGAAAGCACTTCGGGCGGGCAAGGTCGGTGCCTCGGATGTTCTGGCGGCCCAGGACAACCTCCTGTCGGTAAGGCAGGAATACGTTCAGGCGCAGAACGATTATATCGATGCCGTGCGGGCGCTGGAGATAAGCACGGGAGGTGCTCTGTCGATGTCAGCCGGTTCCTGAGGATAAAAAAACTCAAGATTAACCGTTATCTAATATTGAGGGTGAACGAATGATTCGCAATCTGAAGATATTTTTAATCGTTGTCAGCGTTCTGGGTATGCCGCAGGTATACGCTGCCGGAGAAGCTGAAGGTGACCAGCACGCAAATGAAGAAGCCGGGCATGCTGGAGAGGAAAGCCAGTCCCGCCAGATCCATCTGACGCCGGAGCAGACACAGTTGCTGGCCATACAGACCGTGGCGGTGTCCAAGGGGCGTGCCGACGCAATTGTCACTGCACCTGCTGAGATTCAGTATGTGCCGGACCGCGTGGCCGAGGTTGGTCCGCTGCTGGAGGGAAAACTGACAGGGTTGGCGGTTGATCTGGGGGATCGTGTCAATAAGGGGCAGTTACTGGCAACCCTGAACAGTGTGGAGCTAGCCCGGATTCGCTCCCGGTTAATCTCGCTGGAGGCCCGCAAAGAAGCGGCCGAGTCTGACTACAATCGTGAAAGGGAGTTGCAGGGACAGGGTATTTCCAGTGAAGAAGAGTTCCTGGATGCCAAGGCTGCCTTTCTTGAAACAAAAGCGGAGTACGATTCGGTGCGGGAACAACTGGCGGTATACGGCAGCGAGTCGTCAGGTGACAGTGGGGGGCTGGCGCAATACGCGCTCCGCTCACCCATTGAGGGGCGTGTCGAGCAGATGCATGTTCGTCTGGGGCAAACGCTGAGTCCGTCGGATACGCCTTTCATCGTGGCGGATGCCTCGGTGTTGTGGGCCATTCTTCAGGTGTCCGAATCCGATATTGACCAGATTTCAACGGGAGACGAGGTTCAGATTGCCTCCAGGGATTCAAGTTCCGACCGGTTTCACAGTGGGCAGGTATCCTGGGTGTCGAGCATGCTCGATGAAAAGACCCGCACCATCCCGGTTCGCGTTGTGCTGGAGTCTCCGAGGGGCGACCTTCGCCCGAATACCTATGCCACGGCCAGAATCATGACGGAATCGGAGGCATCACTGCCGCTGGTTCCGGATGATGCGGTTCAAACCATTGGCGATGAATCCGTTGTGTTTGTTCCGGGCGATGAGAAAGGGGCCTACCAGGCGGTTCCCGTCACGCTTGGCAAGGAGGCAAACGACTGGATCGAGATCAAGTCCGGCATCAGCGCGGGCACGGAAGTGGTTTCAGTAGGCGCTTTTGATCTGATGTCGGCCATTACCGCCAGTGGCCGTAGCGCCGCTCACGGACACTAAAACCCGGGGGGAACATGGTTAACGCAATTGTGAATTATGCGCTGAACAATCGTCTGATGACGCTTGTTTTTGCTATCGCCGTGATCGTTGCCGGCGTATTTTCATTTCAAAAACTGCCGGTGGATGCGTTTCCGGACGCGACGCCGACCATGGTTCAGGTGTTTACCACCAGTCCTGGTCTGTCGCCGGTGGATATTGAAACGCTGATTTCCTATCCCATTGAAATCAGCATGTACGGCATCCCCAAGTTGCAGAAGGTTCAGAGCACGTCGATTTTCGGGCTTTCCCGGGTGACCATCTATTTCGAAGATGGCACCGATATATACTTCGCCAGGCGGCTGGTAAACGAACGGCTTTCAGAAGCCAAGCGCCAGATCCCGGAGGGCATGGGGGAACCCGAACTAGGACCCATCACCACGGGCTTGGGACGTATCCTGATGTATTCCCTGAAAGCTGAGGACGAGAGCCAGTACAGCTTGCAGGAAATCCGCACGATCCAGGACTGGATTGTCAAACCCCAGCTCAGAACCGTGCCGGGTGTAACCGGTGTGCTGTCCATCGGCGGCGAGGTAAAACAGTACCAGGTCAATATCGATGCGCAGAAGCTTCAGGCTAGGAACCTGACAGTGTCTGACGTCCGCGGCGCTCTCACCCAGAATAATCGAAACGTAGGCGCCTCTTTCATTACGCGAGGCGGTGAAGAATATATTGTTCGCGGCTACGGTTGGGTTAATTCAGGTACCGAGGGCATCGAGGACATCCAGAACATCATTGTGTCCAAAAGTGAGAGAGA
The DNA here is from genome assembly GCF_056857715.1 of Marinobacter sp. L-13. Taxonomy (NCBI): domain Bacteria; kingdom Pseudomonadati; phylum Pseudomonadota; class Gammaproteobacteria; order Pseudomonadales; family Marinobacteraceae; genus Marinobacter; species Marinobacter sp. L-13. The sequence goes on along the minus strand of NZ_JBSXNQ010000019.1, from coordinate 18,452 downwards.
GTCTCCTATCTATGTCAGGGATGTGGCAGAGGTTGGCCTTGGGCCGGCGATCCGCCGCGGCGCGGAGGTGTCCTCGGGCGAGGAGTCCGTGGGCGGCTACGTGATGAAGCTGATCGGAACCAACACCAGTCAGGTACTCGAGGACGTCAACGCAAAAATCGATGATCTGAACAAGTCACTTCCCGAAGGGCTGAAAATAGAAGCTTATTACTCCCAGGCGGAGTTGGTGGGCAAGGCCATAGGCACTGTCGAGAAAGCGTTACTTGAGGGCTCGGTTCTGGTGCTGGTGTTCCTCTATCTGTTCCTCGGAAATATTCGTTCCACACTGATCGTGGTGGCGACCTTGCCGTTGTCTGTGCTTTTCGCATTCATTGCGATGCGGATTTCGGGCCTGTCCGCCAATCTGATGAGTCTGGGGGGGCTGGCTATCGGCATCGGTATGATGGTGGACGGCGCCGTTGTGATGATAGAGAACATCTTCCGACATCTGGAAGAACGATCAGAGGAAAAGGTCAGTGTTCTGAGGCTTGTAGGTGAATCTGCCCGGGAAGTGGCTCGTCCGATTGTGTTTGCCATTGGCATCATTATTATCGTTTTTCTGCCGCTGTTTACGCTGCAGGGCGTTGAGGGCAAGCTGTTTTCGCCCATGGCCTACACCATCAGTTTTGCGTTGATCGGTGCGCTGTTACTCGCGTTGACGTTGGTGCCGGTTCTGGCCTCGCTGTCATTCAAGATGGGTGGACAACACAAAGAGCCGAAGCTGGTTCTGTTCCTGAACCGGCTATACAAGCCGGTGGTGAATACTGTCGTCAAAGCCCCTAAAATTGTGATGGGCGTGGCCGTCATTGCCTTTGCCGGCAGTCTCCTGCTGTTTCCCTATCTCGGGAGCGAGTTCGTGCCCACGCTCAGGGAAGGCACGTTCCAGATTCGCTCGACACTGCCTCCTGGAGCCAGTCTTGAATCCGCCATCAAGTATGGCAAACGGATTCAGTCCGTTGTCGATGAATTTCCAGAGGTCACCGGCACCTATGCCAGGATCGGTCGTGCCGAGGTGGGCGGTGATCCTGAATCCGTGAACGTTGTCGCGACGCTCGTCAATCTGAAGCCTCTGGATCAGTGGCGAGAAGATGTGAGCTATGAGGACCTTCAGAGCCGGATTGCGGAGTCTTTGGCTGAGCGGGTTCCCGGGCTTGCCAACAATCTGTCACAACCGATTCAGCTCAGAACCGACGAACTCCTCTCAGGCGTTCAGGCGCAACTGGTTGCCAGCATTTTCGGCGACGACCTCGACGAGTTGGGCCGGATCGGCAAGGAAGTGGCGGCCCTGGCGAATGATGTGCCGGGGGCAACGGATGTGCGCGCTCAGCAGAGCGCAGGTAAAAAACAGATCGTTATTCGCCCCGACCGTGAAGTGCTGGCGCAGTTTGGCATCAGCATTGATAACCTGATGAGTACGGTCGAAACCGGGATTGGCGGTAAAGGCGCGGGGCTGGTCTTCGACGGTGTCCGGCGATTTGAGATCTTCGCCCGGCTGCAAGAGTCCTATCGCGGGTCCATCGATGAAATCAGAAAGCTTCCCCTCCGGGGTAATAGTGGCGAGCTCATCCCGCTTTCACGGGTGGCCGATGTTGAAATGTACGCTGGCCCCAAGAAAATTTCGCGCTCCAATGCCAGTCGGCGACAGTACGTGCAGATGAACGTACGTGGTCGCGATATGGGCGGTGTTGTTCAGGATTTGCGCAAGCGGATCGAGGAGCAAGTGGACATGCCGCCGGGGTATTTCGTGGAGTTCGGCGGTCAGTTTGAGAACCAGGAAAGGGCCATGGCGCGGCTGGCGATCGTTGTGCCCATTACCCTGGCGCTTATTTTCCTGCTTCTCTTTTCGGCATTCAGTAGTCTTCGCTATGCGGCGCTGATCTTCATGAATGTGCCCTTTGCGGTTACTGGTGGCATTGTCGCGCTGTTTGTGACGGGGCTTTACCTCTCTGTGCCCGCTGCCGTGGGATTCATCGCGGTGTTCGGCGTAGCCGTACTGAACGGTGTGGTGATGGTGAGCTACATTAATCAGTTGCGGGACGAAGGCTACGAAGTCATTGAAGCAGTCAAGTTGGGTGCTCAACGCCGTTTGCGGCCGGTTCTGATGACCGCCTCTGTGGCTATTCTGGGGCTGATTCCCCTGCTGCTGGCCGATGGCATTGGCTCTAATGTCCAACGGCCACTGGCAACGGTTGTGGTTGGCGGTCTGATCACGTCAACGTTGCTGACGTTGGTAGTGTTGCCCAGCGTGTATCAGTGGTTTGCATCCGAACGTCGTGACGTTGAAGTCTGATAGGCAGGAGAAGGCTTATGTATGAAATAAAGGCTTATGTCAGAGAGGTTATGGCAGAGCATGTGGTTGATGCTCTGGCCAGAGTCAAGGGCGTGACAAGCATTGCTGTCGTGCCTCTCAGCGAATTTGGTCATCTGGTCGGCGATGAGTCGCCTCTGGAGAAAGTGAAGATGGTCAAGCTGGAAGTAGACGTAGCGACCGATGATGTCGCTGGTGAAGTTGTGGAACTCATTGTCAGAACGGGCAGAACCCAGGATGGGCACCCGGGTGACGGCAAGGTACTTGTATCCCGCCTGGTTCGGGCTGTTCGTATCGAGGACGGCGAAACCGGTGAGAGTGCACTGGAGCCTGCTTCAAGCTAGTGCTCTGGAAACTGGATGGCGGTTCTGCGGCTTTTGGTTGCGGGCCGCCATCACAGTTCTATCTCCAGTTCCCAGCGATAGATCATATCGTCTGAGTCCGTAGTGAGGCCAAATGCAACGCCCGCCTGGAGTTCCAGAATACTGGAACCCATTCTGAACTCAGCCAGGATGGCAGGTCCCATCAAATGGTTGTTTTCGGCCCCGTAATACTCCAGCCCTGGCTGAAACGTGTCAGACTTCGTGTAGGCGAACTGTAATGAGCCAGTGGGCTCAAGCTGCTCGTCGTCTTCGCCAAATGAGCGGCTAACCAGAAGGTTCGTCAGGATGCTGTAATGCGCGTATAGCTGTCTCTCGTAAAGTGACCCAAGGGTCACTCCACCGGCTTTTTGGCCATGTTCTTTTGACAGTTCAATGAACAAGCCCGCAGCGCTCTCAGTGTCTTGAAAAAAGTTTCCAATCAGTTCGATTTCGTATTCCTCAAGTGAATACGCTCGCCCCGGTCTCTTGATTGCGTTGAAGTTAAGTTCGGCGCTCAGGCGTTCAGATAGCCCGTAACCCACCTCCCACTGATCGGCACGAAGGTTGTCAATTTCGCTCCCCTCACTGTCCAGAAACGCCCCAACCACTCCGATTTCGAGATCCCCCGCAGTTACCCGGGGGGAGTAAATTTCATCGACTGCGAGCTCTGATTTGACCGTGAGGGGCCATAACAGAACCAGGAAAGCCAGTTTGAGTTTGAATCCGTGGCGCGGTGCGCCTGCGTTATTCGTTGCTCGAGACATAGATCACCTTGAAGAAGTGACGGAAAGTAAGGGGCATCGAATGACAGGCTATTGATCTGAGCGCTACAGAAACATAAGTCTTTGGTACTCATTTTGTCCGTCAAAAGGACAGTCCGGGAATGCTGGTGGAGTTGGAGGGCGGTTTCTTTTGTGGATGACGCTTCGAATTCAAGTTCATTTCAACCTTTTCACTTACTATCTCCACCTCTACCTACCTTGTCATGGGCGTCTCGCCCCCATGAATTGTGGCTAACAACCCCTTCGGGAGAAAGTCGATGAAGGCAAGCAAGCACTCGCCCAGGGCGTTGCTGTGTTCAGTACTATTGTCTATTCCTCTGTTCGGTCAAGCGGAGACTGTGAATTGGACAAATTGGCTCACTGGCCAGATAAGCAAGCATCCGGATGTCATGGCGGCGACAGAGCAGGCGGCAGCCCGGAATCAGGATGCTGAGGCAAGCGAACAACCGCTGTATAACCCGGAGCTGTCTGTTGGAGCAGACAGAACGGGCAGTGACAACAACTTTGTGGCAGGGCTATCACAAACGATCGATTGGTCTGATCAACAGGGTGCGCTAAAGGACAAGGCAAAGCTGATCAGGCTTTCCGCTGAAGCTGATTTGAACGAGGCGGTTTTGGCACAAACGTCCGAGTCGCTGTTTGCGCTTGTCGAGTGGCGCGCGGCGACGCGTGCCGAAGAAATTGCGGAATCCCAGCAACACCGTCTGAATGCCTTGCTGGAGCAGGTTGAGCAACGCCAGCAGGCGGGCGACCTGGGGAGTACCGATGCAGAGTTGCTTTTTTTAAGCCTTTCTCAGCAGCTCAGTGAACTCGCCCAGGCAAAGGCCGCAGTTGATCGAGCAGAAACTCAAGTTAGAGAACGTCTGCCGGACTGGAGGCCTCAGGATGGGGGAATCCCCGGGCACATTTGGCCGGCTCTTGCTTCCAGGGTCGATAACGACAATTTGCTGGATCATCCGTCAATTGCTGCTGCCCGCGCGAGGTGGCAGGTGCTGCGGAGCGAAGCCGAGGTGGTCAGTCGCAGAGCGACGGCATCTCCCACGGTCGGGCTGAGCGGAGGGCGTGATGGCGGTGAGAACCTGGTTGGCCTGACGTTCTCGATCCCTCTGAACGTCCGTAATAACTACAGCGCTGAAACCCGGGCTGCGAATCGACGGGCTCTGGAGGCGGAAGCGCGGTTTCAGGCGCTCTACCGGAAACGACAATATGACCTGGCAGGCGCTCGCGCTTCCTGGAAGCGATACGACAAGCAACTCCGTCGATGGAAAGAACTCTCCCAGGGGCGTGTACAGCGAAGTGCCGATTTGCTTGAGAAGCAGTGGCAGGTCGGCGACCTCTCCACCTCTGAGTATCTCCAGGCGCTGGGCCAGCGCGCGGAGAGCCTGAAAACCGGTATTGAACTGGAAAAGCAGGCGCAGTTGGGTCTGATTGAGCTCTTGAGCCAGTCTGGCGAACTGATCACCCTCTTCCAATACTAGTCTGGAAACTGGATATTCATTATGAAAAAAGCTCTGATTTCAGTATTCGCATTGACGTTGCTTACAGCCCCACTTTCTTTTGTACAGGCAGAGGAAGATGCTCATCAGGAAGCCGGTCATGATCATGCTGCCAGTGGCGACGATCATCAGGAAGTCACCGGTGAGAAGGGCGAGCATAAGGAAGATCATGGTGAAGAAGGTGAGCATGAAGAGGAAAAAGCAACTACCGCAAGCATCAATGCCAAACAGAAAGAGCTCGCCGGCATTGAAGTAGCAACCCTCGAAAGCAAGCACGTTGACTATGAAATCTACGCTCCCGGTGAGCTGCTGACCAACGGCTATACCAGCTATCACGTGTCCCCCCGGGTTGCCTCAGTGGTGCTGCGGCGTCACGTGGAACTGGGTGAGCACGTAACCAAGGGCCAGCCGCTGGTAACCCTGTTCAGTGAGACGGTGGCACAGGCGCAGGCGGATTACAGGAAAGCTTTTCCTGAATGGAAGCGAATCAGCGGGCTGGGTCGTTCCGTGGTTGGCGATCAGCGGTTCAATACAGCGAAAGCCAACATTGAAGCAGCAAGGGCGACTCTGCTTGCTTACGGGCTGAACGATGATGACATTGGTGCGTTGAAGGCCAGCGGGGTGGATAGTCTCGGTGAATACATGCTCAGGGCTCGCGTGGATGGTGCAGTACTGACCGATGAGTTTGAGCAAGGACAAAGAGTTGAGGCTGGCCAGCCGCTGGTGACTCTTGCTGATGAGAGTGAGCTTTGGGTAGAAGCCCATCTGCCAGCAAGCTCCGACATTGTTCTAGAGAAGGGCGCGGAAGCCGAAGTCAGGGCAGCGGGTCGTGTGGGCGTGGCAACGGTGTCCCAGGAAGCCCACACCATTGATCCTGTGACCCGCACGCGGATTGTCAGGCTGGAGCTGGACAATCCTGAAGATCGTTTTCATCCAGGAATGTTCGCAGATGTGTATTTTCGTTTTAAGACCAGCGAGCCGGTGCTTGCCGTGCCGGAGACTGCATTGATGCGTGGCGCGGACGGCGACTGGACGGTCTATGTGGAAGAGGCCGAAGGCGAGTATGAACCCGTGGAAGTGGAACTGGGCCGCTCAATTGGCGGGCTCCGTGAGGTTTCCGGCCTGGCTGCGGGCCAACGAGTCGTTTTGCGGGGCGCATTTTTTGTGGCCTCTGAGATTGCCAAAGGCGGCTTTGATCCGCACAACCACTGATTCCGGGAGTCATTATGTTCAACCGAGTTGTCGACTTGGCGGTTCAGAACCGCCTGTTGGTTCTTATTGCGCTTGCAGTGCTTATCGCCACGGCCGCGTTTCAGATACCAAAACTGAATCTTGATGCTTTCCCCGACGTTACAAACGTCCAGGTCGCTGTTAATACAGAGGCGCCCGGACTTGCGGCTGAGGAAGTCGAGCAGCTGATCACCTATCCCATTGAAGCGGTGATGTATGCGTTGCCGGATGTTGAGGAGGTTCGGTCCATCTCCAAAACCGGGTTGTCTGGTGTCACCGTGGTCTTTAAAGAGGGCACGGATATCTATTTCGCGCGCCAACTGGTTTTCGAGCGGTTGCAGGCCGCGCGGGAGCTGATTCCGGACGGGGTCGGGGTGCCTGAAATGGGGCCGAATACGTCCGGTCTTGGCCAGGTCTACCAGTACCTGCTGATAGCGGACCCGGATTCGGGGTACGACGCAATGGAATTGCGCAGCTTGCACGACTGGCTGGTCAAACTGTTGCTGATACCGGCTGAAGGGGTTACGGAAATCCTGTCGTTTGGCGGAGAGGTCCGCCAGTACCAGGTTAACCTGAACCCGGCGCGAATGCTGTCCTATGACTTATCACAGAACGATGTCATGGAAGCCCTGGAGAACAACAACTCCAATGTTGGGGGCTGGTATATGGGCCGCGGGCAGGAGCAGTTGGTTATTCGCGGTATGGGCTGGCTGGGTAATGGCGAGCAGGGGCTCGAGCAGATCCGTCAGGTGCCCGTTAAAACCAGTGATGGCATTACAGTGACAGTGAACGATGTCGCCGAGGTAGCGCTGGGCACTGAAATTCGCCAGGGTGCGGTAACCATGACCCGGAAGGATGAAGCCGGTCAGGTTGAACAACTGGGTGAAGTGGTTTCTGGCATTGTACTCAAACGAATGGGGGCCAACACAAAAGCCACCATCGACGGCATCGAGGCCCGCATTGATCGCATAAATCAGGCGCTTCCGAGTGGGGTTCGTTTTGAGCCCTATTACAACCAGGCGGATCTGGTGACCAAGGCCGTAGAGACGGTGACCAATGCGCTTTTGTTGGCTTTTGTGTTTATTGCGATTGTGCTTGCCCTGTTCCTGATGAATCTGCGGGCAACAACGCTGGTGCTGCTTTCAATACCGATTTCCATCGGGATTGCCCTGATGATCATGGCCTGGTTCGGTCTCTCGGCCAACCTGATGTCTCTGGGCGGCATTGCTGTGGCAATCGGCATGCTGGTGGATGGCTCTGTTGTTATGGTTGAGAACATGTTCAAGCATCTGACCCATCCTGATGCTGAGCATGACGCCCATCGGGATGAGTTGGCTGGAGATGACCCCGATCCATTGGACGCGTCACACGATGATCATGGCATTGCCCTTCGTCTCCAGGAAGCCGGCCGGGAAGTGGCGCGGCCGATTTTTTTCGCGACGGCGATTATCCTGGTCGTTTTCATGCCTCTGTTCAGCTTCGAAGGTGTGGAAGCCAAGCTGTTCCAGCCAATGGCAATCAGCATCATGCTGGCTATCGTGTCGGCGGTGATCGTCGCTCTGGTGGTTGTACCCGCGCTGGCATCATACATGTTCCGTAAGGGTATCCGGGAGCGGGAAAGCTTCATTCTAAAACCCCTGGAAAAGCTCTATCGCATGGGGCTTGCCTGGTCACTGAAGCATAGCCGCGTGGTTGTTGGCGCGGCGGCGGTTCTTGTTGTACTGGCGGCGCTGATTGTTCCACGACTGGGCACGGAGTTTGTCCCTGAACTGGAAGAAGGGACGATCAACCTCCGGGTGACGCTGGCCCCTTCATCAAGCCTCGATACGGCGCTTGAAGTGGCGCCGAAACTGGAGGCCATGCTGATGGAGTTTCCAGAGGTGACCTACGCCCTGTCCCGGGCGGGCCGACCGGAAATAGGCGGCGATCCGGAGCCCGTCAACAACATCGAAATCTACATTGGCCTCAAGCCAACAGCCGAGTGGACCAGCGCCAGTAATCGCTATGAATTGCAGGCCCTGTTTGAGGCGAAGCTCGAACAGCACCCGGGGCTACTGTTTAACTTTTCTCAGCCTATTGCAACTCGGGTTGACGAATTGTTGTCTGGTGTCCGCGCGCAGTTGGCCATCAAACTCTTTGGCCCGGATCTCAAGGTGCTGGCCGAGAAAGGCCAACAGATCGAAGCGGCGGTCCGAACTGTTCAGGGGACCCGGGACGTGGCCATGGAGCAGATTGCCGGTGAAGCGCAGTTGGTGGTTCAGCCAGACCGTCAGGCACTTTCCCGGTACGGACTCGCCGTGTCTGATGTGATGAGTGTCGTCCGGGACGGACTGGGTGGTGCCGCCGCGGGCCAGATCATCAACGGAAATGAGCGGTACGATATCTATGTGCGCCTGGCCAAACGTTTCCGGGAAGACCGGGATGCCATTGCTGATCTCAGGTTGCAGGCGCCTTCCGGAGCCTGGGTGAGACTCGGTGATGTGGCCGATGTGTCTATTGAGTCCGGCCCGCCCCAGGTGCGCCGCGACGACGTTCAGCGCCGTGTGGTCATTCAGTCCAATGTGCAGGGTCGTGACATGGGCAGTGTGGTTGCCGATATTCAGGATACCATCGCGTCAGAAGTGAACCTTCCCCCCGGCTATTCGGTGGATATTGGTGGTCAGTTCGAAAACCAGCAGCGAGCTCAGAAACGATTGACCATTGTGGTACCTGTATCTCTGGGGCTGATTGCGCTGTTGCTCTACTTCGCTTTCAGTTCGGTTGGTCAAGCGCTGTTGATTCTGGTCAACGTGCCGCTTGCCGTAATTGGTGGTGTCTTTTCGCTCTGGGTCTCCGGCCAGTATCTTTCAGTGCCCAGTTCCGTTGGATTTATCACACTGTTTGGTGTGGCGGTGCTTAACGGGGTCGTTATGGTCGAAAGCATCAATCAGCGAATACAGGATGGGTTGAACGTGGATACCGCGGTGTTTGAAGGTGCCGTCTCCCGTTTACGTCCTGTCTTGATGACAGCAATAACCTCGGCGCTCGGCTTGATACCGATGCTGTTGTCGACGGGCGTGGGAGCGGAAATCCAGAAGCCACTGGCCAGCGTGATTGTTGGTGGTCTCGTGACTGCAACTTTCCTGACACTCTTTGTTTTGCCGGTTCTGTTCGGTCGCTTTTCAAGAGCCAAGGTGAGTGATATTCAGCGGTAGATGTGAGGCGGAAATGCATAGTTGCGGTTACATGCATGGAAGTGTAATTCCGCCCGTTTTAACGGAGACGAGGGTCTTGCTGTTGAACTTTGCTCCTAGAAAGAAGGCTGTGACTGTGATTCTGGTGCCCGATGTTTCTGAAGAGTCAATGTTCACCATTTCCGGAATTGTTGTTGAAACATCGGGCACGATGGTTAGCCACGGGTGTGTCGGCCAGGATGAAGAAGGTTCCCTTTAAAAGAATAAGTGGATTTATTGCCGCCGGAGGAATGGCAACCCTTTTCCATTGGGCGGCCATGTCCGGCCTGGTTCTGCTTGGCATGGCCCCCGTAGCAGCCACCTTTTCTGGAAGCGTTGTAGGAGCGGTTACCAACTACTGGTTGCAGCGAACTTTGGCCTTTCCAAACGCACGCCCACACATCCAGGCCATCTGGCGATATGCCTTTTCCTGTTCACTCGCAGCTCTCCTGAACGTTCTGATCTTTTTAGTCCTGCATCAACTGTTTGAAATCTCTGTTGTGCCTGCTCAGCTTCTAACCACTGCGGCTGTCGCTGTATTTAACTATGTTGTCTACCAAAGGCTGGTGTTTCATGAACAAACCTCTTGAGACTTCCCGTGCGCCGAATGAATCAGAGCTGCTTTCCCTGGTGGTTCCGGTGTTCAATGAGCGTTCGATGCTTCCCCTATTCTTTGAGCATGTATTGCCGATCCTTGCGAGCCTCGATATTCGCTCGGAGATCGTGGTTGTGGACGATGGTAGCGAGGATGGCAGTGCCGAATTTGTTAGGACTTTCATTAAAAGGAAATCGAGCATCCGTCTCGTCAAGCTAAGCCGCAACTTTGGCAAAGAGGCAGCGGTAACAGCAGGGCTGGAGCATGCCAAGGGGGATGCGGTGATCGTTCTGGATGCGGACCTTCAGGATCCACCTGAATACATTCCCGAGATGGTCAGGAGTTGGAAGTCCGGCTTTGATGTCGTTCTGATGCAACGTCGATCACGTGTAGGCGAGAGTTTTCTCAAGCGCTGGAGTGCGCACCTTTTCTATCGCTTGCTGAATAAGACCAGTCGCACTGAAATCCCGGTCGACACGGGTGATTTCCGATTGATGAGCAGGCGGGCAGTTGATGCCCTTCTCCGGTTAGGAGAGCGCAACCGCTACATGAAGGGACTCTTTGCCTGGGTTGGTATGCCAACGACGATCATCGAATACGACCGGGCATTGAGAGTGGCTGGCGAGAGTAAGTGGGACTACCCGGGCCTGGTCGGCCTGGCCCTTGAAGGCCTGACTTCCTTCTCAGTGTCACCTCTCAGATGGGCAACGCTTGTCGGCTTGCTGGCCGCCTCCGTTGGTGGATTGTTCGGTGTCTGGATTGTAGCGAAGGCAATAATGCTCGGCGATCCGACTGACGGCTACCCATCGTTAATCGCCCTCATCAGTTTTCTGGGCGGCATACAACTGGTGAGCGTTGGTATCGTTGGTGAGTATGTGGGCAAAACCTACATCGAATCGAAACAGCGACCACTGTATCTGACCGAAGAAGTGGTCGAGAACAAAGAGGTATCAAGCCGAGACCAAATCAGCAACTTCAGAGGCGTCAAGAATGCTAAAGCGATTTGAGCCCTGGTTCTGGGTACTGGCTGCCGTATTGTTCAGTCGCTTTATCGGAATGACGCTGTTTCCCTTCGTGGATACAACGGAGCCCCGATACGCTGAAATCGCTCGTTTAATGGCTGAAACCGGGGACTGGATAACGCCCTGGTTTGAACCCGGCGTTCCGTTCTGGGGGAAACCTCCACTGTCGTTCTGGGCTCAGGCTGCCTCTATAAAAATATTTGGACTGTCTGAATTTTCTCTGCGGCTACCGGCATGGTTCGCCACGATTGGAATCGTATGGCTGACGTGGTGCCTTGCAAATCATGCGCGCGGTGCTGCGGTCGCTCGATGGTCTACTCTTGTGCTTTCCACGATGGTACTCACCTATATCAGTGCCGGCGCAGTCATGACGGATACGTTCCTGGTATTTGGAACGACCCTCTCCTTGGTGAGCGTGTGGTTTGTGCTTTCAGGGCGCTCTGACTATTGGCGCTGGTGGTTTTTCATGGGCCTGGCCATCGGTTTGTTGTCAAAGGGACCGTTGGCTGTTGTACTGACCGTTATCCCCCTGGTGCTATGGGCTGCTATTTTCAGGCAGCGGTTACAGCCGTTGAAAAAATTACCCTGGCTTCTTGGCTCACTTCTGACACTGGCGATTGCCGTGCCATGGTACGTGCTCGCTGAATTGAAAACGCCAGGGTTCCTCAACTATTTCATCATTGGCGAACACTTTAGCCGGTTTCTGGACCCCGGGTGGGCCGGCGATTTGTACGGTAGTGCCCATGACCGGCCCAAGGGCATGATCTGGATATTCTGGCTTTGGGCTTCATTCCCCTGGGGTATCATTGGCTTGGTTGGCTTTGGCCTTGCGGCGGCGCGAGGCAAAACAAAGGATATATTCACTGGTGCTGTTCAAGACGCCTCAACGCTGTATCTGTTGTTTTGTGCGATAACGCCAATGCTGTTCTTCACCCTGGCAGGCAACACGCTTTGGACGTACATACTTCCTTCTCTTCCGTTCTCGGCCATTCTGATTGCCGGATGGGTGTCGAAGCTCGATCTAGGTGCCTGGTCCAGAGTCAGGTCGGGGGCTGTATTACTTGCACCCGTTCTCATTACCCTTTTTGTGTTCATAGGTGTGAGCGGAGTAAAACCACTAAAAACCGAGAAGCAATTGATAGGCCGGTATGAGAGCATTCAGCAAGCGGGAGACGGTCCAATCTTTTACATTGGCGAGATGCCATTTTCCGCACGTTTTTATTCGTTGGGCGACGCTGTCGAAATCACCTCCACAGAATTCGACAGTCTGCTGGAAGCTGACGGGTACGCCAGGGTCTTTGCAGTAATTCCAAACCATGCGGTCGATGAGGTTCTTGGTCCGCGGGCCACTGACGCTCAGAAGTTGGGGGAGAACGAACGGTACCAGCTATTCTCGATCGATCTTCCGCCAACAGACAGCCAGAATGACCCCGTTGATTCTGAATTAAACTCGAAGAATGATTAATGACGCAGCTGATTACTGCTAAAACTGAGTCTTTGAAGGCCGGATTTTCAAGATGGCTGGCCTTTTGGCAGTGATCTAGTCCGGAAATGGCAGTAAAATCAGAATCCTGGCTCCTCCGTTTTTCGAGGATCCGATTTCCAGGTGTCCGAGGTTGTCTTCGACAATCTCGGACACGATGGACAATCCGAGCCCAAAACCGGCGACCGTTTCATCCAGCCTGGTACCCCTGTTCATGACAGTGGCTGCCGCCTCGGGAGAAATTCCGGGGCCATCGTCCGCTACTTCTATGGAGAGTCCTGATGACGTGCGGGCGATTGTAACGTCGACGGTTGTCTGGCACCACTTCCCGCCATTTTCGAGTAAATTGCCAAGTAGCTCTGAAAGATCCTGTCGCTCCATTGGCCAGCTGAAGTTTTCAGGTAAGTTGGTGTGGAGGCGAAAAACCGTGTCAGGGAAGATTTTTTCCATAACGGTGATGACACTTGCCGTGATTTCAACCGGCATGCACGTCCGTCCCATCTGTCTGCCTGATATGTCTGCTTTGCTCATCCGGTATTTCAGGGATTTGTCAAGCTCCCGCAAGTTAGAGGCCATAAACACAACATCCTCCCGGGACGGAGGCAAGGTATCGATATCCGACAAAATGGCAAGATTGGCAGAAATAGAGGTTTTGACCAGGTGAGAGAGATCGGAATTCAGGCGGCGGTGGCGGTCCAGCCGCCGGTTTGACAGCTCGAGCAAATCATTGAGCTGCCGGATCAGCGGACGAAACTCTTCCGGCACGTGAGGGTTCAGACGACTTTGTTTCCCGGATTGGAGCCGTCTCAGGTCCTCTTTTATCCTACTGATGGGCTTTAACGTCAGATGTGTGGTGGTTCCAATCAGTGCCAGCAGTATCGCCAGAAGAACGGCCGAGGCACCGAGCAATGTCAGGTGGGCCTTCAGCGGTCGTTCAGAGAGCGCCCCCTCGGTTTCAAGAACGGTGATTGAGGCCAGCTTTCCAGTAGCAGTGAACGTACGTCTAAGCCCGAAAAGCGTGTTCGCACCCTGCGCTATGTGGATGAAACCCTCGGGCTTCTCTGCAGCGCCCTGCAGTTGGCTCTGGTCAAAGTTCGGGCTCGCCAGGACGCTTCCGCTAGCCGTTTCGATGACGATGGCATGCCCCAGAAGCATTTCAAACTGATTGATCATGTTGCTGAGGTCGTCGGTTGTGGGGGATTCAGCCTCAATGATTGCCTGAAAGTTTCCCAGCTCTTTGTTCAGGTGTTGCTTCCTGGACTCGTCCGATAGTTGCTTTATCACGTAGGTGTGTGAAAAGAATATCAGAGTAAAATATACGAGGCTGAAAACAGCACCATACTGAATGGCTGTTCTGCGGATACTTTTCGGAGCAGACATATTTTAACCTGGTTGGTTCACTCGGGCGTTCAGCGGTTAGGATCTTTTTCGAAGTAGTAGCCCTGGCCACGCAATGTTTTTATTTTATTGACCCCTATTATTTTTCTAAGCCGGGTTATGTAAACCTGAACGACATTTCTGGTGGGGCATCTTTCTATGTTGTAGAGGGATTCAACCAGTTCGTCCTGGGAAAACACTCGGTCCGGTGAACGGAGGAAACACTGTAAAAGGCGGAATTCCGTAGCTGTCAGTCTGAACTCTTTCTGGTCGGGCGTGGTAAGCGTTCGGTAGGTGGCGTTGAGATGAAATCCGTCGACGCTGATCTGGTCTGTCGTTCTGCCGTCCTTTCTGCGGATAATCGCACTGAGCCGGGCTTTCAGTTCATCAAACTCAAACGGTTTGGGAAGGTAATCGTCGGCACCCGCGTTCAACCCTTCTACTCTCTCAGTCCAGTTGGAGCGTGCGGTCAGAATAAGGATGGCCTCTTTTTTCCCGTTTTTTCTCCATCTTTGCATTAAAGACAGTCCATTTTCATCGGGCAGTCCGATATCGAGAATAACGGCCTGGTAGGAGCTTGTTTCAATCAACGAGTCCGCTTCTTTGCCGGTTTTGGCGACATCGACTGTGTAGTGCGCCTGCGCAAGCCAGTCCGATATTTTTTTGGCAAGTACAGCATTGTCTTCAACAATCAGAATTTTCATTTGTAAGCGCCGTTTTTCGTGGTGGGAAAGTTTCGCCAGTCTGCCATGGATTGTACCAGTAACGGCAACTCCCCAGAAAAACAGCAACCCGTTAAAAATGGGGGGTTACCGGTCGACTTTTCAGTTTGATTTCAGTTGCACCGGGTAGCATCAATAATCGAGCCACGAACGCGAGAAGCTGTATATACATGGTTTTAGGAGCAACCTATGAGCGATAGACATTTCTATGCAGGTGTGTCCAGGCGCCGCCTTATACAAGGAGCTGCCACGATGGGACTTCTTGCCGGTTTCGACAGCTTGTTGCCGGCCTATGCTAGAGGACAACTGGACAACACGAACGCATTTCACACCGTGCGTAATGGCGCTGACATCTACGACCTGACCGTCGCGAGAACACCTCTCAAGATAGGGGGCAGAGTCTCGGAACAGCCCATCACCATCAACGGCACTCTGCCGGCGCCTCTGGTGCGCCTCAAGCAGGGGCGCGAGGCAATCTTGCGTGTCACCAATACGCTACCGGAGGCAACATCCATTCACTGGCATGGTCTGATCCTGCCGTACCAGATGGACGGCGTTCCTGGCGTCAGCTTTCCCGGCATCATGCCCGGCGAAACGTTTGAGTACCGTTTTCCGGTCGAACAGCACGGCACCTACTGGTACCACAGCCACTCTGGCCTTCAGGAACAGCTGGGCCATTATGGGCCGATTATCATTGATTCTGCCGAGCCGGAATCGGTGGCCTATGATCGCGAATACGTTGTGGTCCTCTCCGACTGGACCTTTGATTCTCCCGACGACGTATTCCGCAATCTGAAAGTGGCAGAGGGTTACTACAACTATAACCAGCGCACCGTTGGCGACTTCTTCAAGGATGTTGAAACCATGGGCTGGGATGCCGCGTGGAGCAAAGCCGGCATGTGGGGCAGAATGCGAATGAGCCCCCGGGATATCCTGGATGTAACCGGTTCTGAATATACCTACCTGATGAACGGGTCGCCTTCCGCCAGTAACTGGACCGGGCTGTTCCGTCCCGGCGAGAAAATTCGCCTGAGATTCATCAACGCCTCGGCGATGACATTCTTTGATGTCCGTATCCCGGGACTCCCGATGACGGTTATTTCCGCTGACGGCCAGCCAGTACAGCCCGTTGAAACGGATGAATTCCGTATTGGCGTGGCGGAAACCTACGACGTGATCGTACAACCAACCGACACGGCCCATACCGTGTTTGCCCAGTCACAGGATAGGTCGGGGTATGTGCGCGGAACGTTGGCCACCCGCAAGGGAATAGAGGCGCCAGTGCCGCCCATGTATCCGCGAACCGAGCGCGGTATGGCCGCCATGGGCATGGGCGCGATGAGCATGGGCGCCATGGGCAAGGACGGCGATATGAACATGGACAGCGGCATGGACATGGGTGGCAAGATGGCGATGATGTCGGGCAGCAACGACAAAGCCCATGGCGAAATGATGATGGATGGCGCCGGCTCGGGAATGAACAAGATGAGCTCGGACAAAGCAACGATGAATGAGGTCCCGACGGCGGGTCGGCCGATATCCCATGGCACTGATAATCACGGTCCCGGGGCGGCCATGGTGGCTTCCAGCCCGCAGTCACGCCTGGATGACCCTGGTGTAGGTTTTGAAACAGCCAATCATCGGGTGCTGACTTATTCCCAGCTGCAGAGCATTGATGGCTGGCCTGACAAGCGCCCGGCCGAACGCGAAGTGGAACTGCACCTTACCGGCAATATGGAACGTTACATGTGGTCGTTCGACGGCAAAAAGTTCTCTGAAGTCGATGGCCCGGTCAAGTTCTACCATGGCGAGCGCCTGCGATTGATCCTCGTCAACGACTCAATGATGGATCACCCCATTCACCTGCATGGCATGTGGATGGAACTGGAAACCGGTGCGGGTGAGTATCGTCCACGCAAACACACGATTTCCGTCAAACCCGGCGAGCGTGTATCCGCGCTGATTACGGCGGATGCACCGGGTGACTGGGCTTTCCATTGCCACCTGCTGTACCACATGGACGCAGGCATGTTTCGTGTCGTGTCGGTCGTTTAACGGGATAGGGGATGAGCATTATGATGAATCGCATCAAGTGGATTGTGGGCGCCTCAGCCCTCACGATTGCCTCGGGAGCCGGCGCCGCTGGTACTGGCGTTCAGGCCGAACCGGACTGGACACTGCCAATACATGACAACCAGGTGTTTGGCCAGGTTCTGTTTGACCGGCTGGAATACCAGCGTGACGGCAACAACGAAATGGCCCTGTGGGATGCCCAGGGATGGATTGGCAAAGATCGCAATCGGCTCTGGGTCGAAACGGAAGGTGAGACCGATCTATCCAGCGACAGCGGCGACATCGAAAATTTTGATGTGCAGTACAGCTATCGCTTCGATCGCTTCTGGGATATACAGACAGGATTGGGTGCCCAGACAACGTTTGGCCCCAGCCCTAATAAGGAACGCTATTCGGCCATTGTTGGATTGCAGGGACTTGCCCCGTACTGGTTTGAGGTAGACACCAACTTCAGAGTGACCGACGACGGTGACGTGTCATACGATCTTGAAGCCGAGTACGACTGGCTGCTGACCCAAAGGCTCATTTTGCAGGGCCGCGGCGAAACGCTCGTCGCCTTCAGCGATGTCGAGGAATGGGGCGTCGGTAGTGGCATCAACAATGTGGGCCTGGGGCTCCGCCTGAGATACCACTTTTCGAGGGAGTTTGCACCCTACGTGGGTGTTTCTTACACCCGCTTTCTCGGCAATACAAAGGACCTTCGTGAGCGCGAGGGGGAAGACGTCGAGTCCTCCAGCTTCGTGGCAGGCGTCCGGTGGTGGTTTTAACACCATAAAGCCCTAATCGGGATAGGGGGGAGCCACTAGGCTCCGCCCCTCCCACACCACCCGGCAAGCGGGTCCGCACCGGGCGGTTCGAGACGTTGAGGTATCACGAGAGACGCGGCACGCCCAACCGATCAAAGTAGGCAATCGTCAGCACGTTGTGAATGGCAGACCGACTGTTATGCCACCAGCGACGGCTCAGGGCCGCCACGGATTCCACAACCCAGGGACTCGCGCCAAGGCGCAGCAGTTCCCCTTCACTTCCGTCCGGTTTCGGGATGCCTACCCGCCGCTCCCTTGTTGGCCTTCACGCGCTTCCATGCCCGTTGCATATTCTCTCGTGCGAATACCTGCTCAAGCAGGCCTCGCCCTGCGCCCTCCGGTTCTCGTCGCGGGAGTCCTGTTTCATCGCTGGTCACATCTGGCAAGGCTTCACCTTTCCGCTCCGTGTTGCCACGTTGCCCTTTCAGGCATAAGGCGAGATATCCCCGGGTAAGAACACACTCCTTCACCGCACAACCGCCGGATTTACGCCGCATCGCCTTGGCCACAAGAGCTTCGCGGCTTCTGGCCCGCTCGCCCTGCTCGGCAGTGCCTCATATCCGATTCTTGTTCATCGGCTCACGGTTTACGCTCCACGCTTCCTCTCAACAGTTGCTCGCCCTTCCGCAGTTGCGCTTCACTTCGTTCGCTGTGGCCAGCTTACGGGAGGACTTGCACCTCCAGGAGTGCGCCCCTGCCGGGCGCACAAAAAAAGGGGCAGAGTGTTCTGCCGTCGCCTCTGGTTAACCATCAAAAGACATACTGGACTCTTCCGCGAAGTTCGTCGCCGCCATTGTTATTCGCGTCTTCGCCGTCCATGTAATTTATACCAAGACTGGCCAACTGTAAGGTAAATCGCTTTTGAGCCCTTGATGTCGGACTGCAGCTCATCAATCAGCTTTATGCTTTCAGAGGTGACTGAGCCCAGCACCAGTTTTGCATCGA
>NZ_JBSXNQ010000018.1:0-3758 GCF_056857715.1 Marinobacter sp. L-13 | reverse complement strand
TGCCGCTCAGGCTCACCACCCTCACAGTAGGTGGGATTGGTTCGTTACTTCCTCATGAAGCACCGGTTCAATATTCCAGATAGACTCGTGGTCCATTTGAGCTTCCATGCTCGCCCTGGACTCCGGGCACACTGTAGGTGACATCGCTGCTCCAGTGCTGGTTCACCGCGGTCGGCTTGTCAGCCTCCAGTCGATGATTGGGCAGGGCTTTCAGGTCATCCCGTCGTTTCGTCATGCGTCGATAGACGCGCACGACACGGGCCTTCATGCCCCATTCCCGCATCAGTCTGGCCACCCGGTTCTCACCGACAACCAAGCCGTCACGGCGCAGCGCCTGATAGACCCTGGGGCTGCCATAGCGGCCCTTGCTGTCGTTGTAGACCTTGCGGACCTTCAACAGCAACGCGGCATTCTCAGCGGCTCTCTGGCTGGGCTTCCGACTTGCCCAGGCGTAGTAGCCCGACCGCGAGATGTTCAGGTGGCGGCACAGCGCCTTTACTCCGTGTTGCCCTCGGTGTTTCCAGACGAACCGGAACGCTTCCGTCGTTCCTCGGCCTGAAAACGTTGAAACTTTTTTAGGATGTCATTCTCCTCCTGAAGCTCCGCTATTCGGCGTTTCAGGCGGGTAACCTCATCCTGTTCCTGGATCTTCTGCTTGGCTTCGGCTGGCGCTTTCTTGACCCGTTTCATGGCGAACTTTCCCTCTCGGTATTCCTTGCGCCAGCGTGACAGCATGAAAGGGTGGATATCCAGCGCTTCGGCCACGCCTTTCACGCTCCGATGGGCCTGGTGGCTCCATTCCACCGCTTTGACCTTGAACTCAGTGCTGTACTGCTGGGTTTTCTTCCCCGTGATCATCTCTGGCATCGTTTTTCTCCTCTTGCGGAGTTATCGATGCGTGTCCATTAGAGTGGGGGAAGTCCACTGTCCGCAAGATGCACTGGTTATACGTTTTTGTTGATGCCATAGTATTTTTTACACGTTGCCCAAAACTGCTCTTTTTTACCTTTTACATTATCGAAATAATCTTCGAAAAAGTAGTTGCGAAACCATGGAGGTGGATACGCATAAAGTTCGCCGTCCTCGCCCTTTTCACTGAGCCAAAACTTGGGCATTTCAGAGTCAATGATTTCAAATTGCTCTGGCTCATATAGGTAAGGCTCATTTTCATCACATATTACCCTAAAGGAATCACCTTCAATACCAAGGACAATATACTGTTTACCTATTGTCATATTTTGAGCTTGGTCTTCTAGGTATTTGATGAATCTTGCTTTCATTTTTTACGTATAACGCCAGCGCACAACGGCGCCCTTGGAATGAAGGCGCAGCCGCAATGTAAAGGGCGTCCGGCGGCCATCGGCCGCGAATTGATGCGCCTTGTTAGGCTTGTATACTTGGAGCATGATGCCGAACCCAAGAAATAAGTTGAAGACTCGCCTGCTGCATGACCGATGCTGGGAAATGCTCTAGCGTATGACCGTACCGAATTTCGTTCGGAAACTTGGATGCCCCAAATTCCTCTGCTTCGAGCAGCTTACCCAGTGTTGCATCACGATAATTGTCGCTTACAGAAACACCCCGAATGCGGCTTGCCGGGACGCGCTTGATAACGCCCTTTGCAACTTCTTCCTCAACAGAGCAATCAGAGACGAGCCCCATCAGCTTTGAAAGGTCGTGGGTCTTAGGGACCAATACTCCTGCCTGAGCTAGTGCATATTTCAATGCTATCTCGCACGCAACCAATGCCGTGTACAAAGCGGCCCGCTGGCCTTCGTCAGGCAAGGAGTCACTACGGAGAATAAGACCACTCGACTCGGCCATGGCCTCAGCAAATTCCAAGTTGTATTCGCTCATGGCTTCCGACTCCCTTCCTGCCTAACGCCCGCCATCACCGGTGACATAACCGCAGCGAAGCGGAGGGTTTGGCATCCGGTGCATGGCTTGGTTATGTTTCGTTTGCTGGTAATTCGAGCTGCCTCTCACTCCGCCAGACTCGTATGAGCACAACCTCTTTAGCCTGCCTGAGATAGACAACTCGAAACGGCGCGTGAATCAATTCGCGAATATGATCCATGTTGAATTCAGGAACAACTCGGCCAGCATCAGGGTGGATTTGAATCATTTCACAGCGCTCCAGGATAGCAGCCACGAAATCATCACCGATATGTGGCACATCCTGCTCTTTGTAATACTCCTGAATAGCCTGTAAGTCCTCAAGAGCGGACTGTGCGATGCGTAATTCCATTTACTTGATACCCAACGTTTTCCTAGCGTCCTCCAACGATACGGTGTTGCCCTCGCGAACATCCATAACCCCCCGCGCCACCGCCTTTACAAACCGCAATTCCTCTGCGGTTCTCTCATAATCCTCGAGCCCCTGAACAACAGCTATGCCGCGGCCACGGCTGGTGAGCAGGATGGGGCGATGCGTATCTTGCGCTCGACCAACCACCTTTCCAGGATTGATCTTCAGGTCTGATAGAGGAATGACATCCTCGGAAAATTTCACTTGCATAGTGATTACCTAGTCAACGATTTGGCACCATTAATAGCACCAGTTAACAGGTGCGGTCAAGAAACATAACAGCTTATTAGTTTGCATTCGTAGTAAACCGCATCCGTACCACCGTGTCCAAAACTGTTTCACACCGCTGATAGCGTCGATTTTTCATAGTCTTACCAGCCATTAGCTGGCCGTTTTCGGGCTTCTGCGTCCGTGAAAAGTCTGCACGCGGTTTATCCTTGCACGTTTCTGCAAGTTAAATACAGAAGACCGAAATTTTCCATCGTCAAATCAGGCACATGCAAGGCACGTCTGTGGAAAGTGTGCATAGCCTTGCAAATTAAACCGCAAGAAATTTGGCGTTTTAGAGCCTTTTTTATTATAACTGTACGCATATACAGTTATCTCGACCAGGGAGGGTCGCCGTGGCGAAATCACCGTTTCTAGAGTCTGTTCGCACAGAGATCAGGACCAGGCAGTACAGCTATCGAACCGAGAAGTCCTATCTCTACTGGGTCCGGCAGTTCATTCTTTTCAATGACAAGAAGCACCCGGAGGTGATGAGTAATCCCGAAATTGAACGTTTTTTAAATCACCTTGCAGTCAATCGAGGCGTGAGCCCAGGCACACAAAATCAGGCGCTGTGCGCGATCATTTTTGTTTACAAGCATGTGCTGAAACGGGAGATCGAAAACCTTCAGTACAAGATGACAAAAACTCCACGCCGAATGCCAACCGTTCTCAATCCCGACGAAGTCGCCTCTATTCTCGGCAACATGGAAGGTGAGTATTGGCTAATAACCGCACTCCTCTACGGGTGCGGTTTAAGAATTAATGAGGCTCTCTCGCTCAGGGTGAAAGACATCGATCTCAAGAGCCGCAACTTGCTCGTGTTCAATGGCAAAGGACGAAAAGATCGTTACACATTGATCCCCGGGAATCTCAGAGAAAACATGGAGCGCCAAATCGATCATGTCAGGTCAGTGCATGAATCCGACCTTGCAGACGGATTCGGGCTAACATCGGTGCCAGCCTCTCTTCACAAGAAGTATGGACCGATAATGAAGGATCTGGGATGGCAGTACGTTTTCCCATCGTCAACACGATGCATTCGGAGTCTGTCAACGTAGATGTCGCGTTTAAGTCATCAGCTCTTTAACAATTGGCCGCCTTTTCCGGGTTCAGAGTGACTGATTCCGGCAAGCTGAAGTTTCGGATATCACCAGACCAGCGACGCGGGTTCTCGGCTTTC
>NZ_JBSXNQ010000017.1:0-3006 GCF_056857715.1 Marinobacter sp. L-13 | reverse complement strand
CCGGATCTGGGTTTTCAGCTTGGTGATGGCTTTGTCAGCCACTTTCAATCGCTGCCCTTTCCGGCTGAGGGTGAAGCCCAGGAAGCTGCGCTTCCAGGGCCGGTCTACCGCGCTCTTTCGTGTATTCACTGTGAGCCTCAGTGAGTCCTCGATAAGGCGCGTCAGACTCACCATCACCCGCTCGCCTGCGCGGTGACTGCCCACGTAGATCTGGCAGTCATCCGCGTAGCGAGCGAAGCGCAGGTTGCGCCGGTCCAGCTCCCAATCCAGTTCGTCCAGCACCACATTCGCCAACACCGGGGACAGTGGCCCGCCTTGCGGCACGCCCTCGGGGGTCGGAGCTTTGCGGTTGTCGATCTGAACGCCTGCCTTCAGGTACCGGTTGACCAGCCTGAGCATCGGCCTGTCCGGCGTATGCCGTTTCAGCCGTGCCATCAGCCGATCATGATTTACCCGATCGAAGAAGGCTTCCAGGTCCAGATCCACTATCCAGTTACGGCCTTCCCGAGCGCAATGCTGTCCGTATCGGACCGCATGATGCGCAGAGCGTCCCGGACGGAAGCCATAGCTGTGTGGATGGAAGCGGGGTTCCCAGTCCTGCTGGATAACCTGAGCGATTGCTTGCTGGATAAAGCGATCCAGCACCGTTGGAATACCCAGAGGGCGGGAACCGCCGTTGGCTTTGGGGATGGTGACCCGCCGGACCGGTTTTGGTCGGTAGGTCTGCTGGAGCAACTGCTGCCGAATCTCCGGCCAGTGTTGGCGCAGATAATCTGGCAGCTCATCCACGGTCATGCCGTCGATGCCCGGCGCTCCCTTGTTACGTCGAACCTGTTTCAGGGCGCGATTGAGGTTGTCCCTGCTCAATACACGCGCCATCCACGGTGAAGGTTGAACGGAGTGCGAGTCTTCCCGGTTTCCGGCAACGGGTTCATCCCCTGGTTGCTCCAGGGGCAGCGCAAGCTGCTTTGCGGATGCCATCCCGTTTCCCTGCACGGACTCTCGACTCCTGTCTCTGTTCGGGCCTTCAGTTCACGGGCGAACCTACTATGCCCTCGGCTGATTTCTGCCACGCGATCAGAAGCGATCGCTCGTCTCTCAGTGGGTCCGTCCACACGTGGCAGACCTCCCGGGGTAAGGCACAGAGCTTTCACGGCGTGAACGCCCGATTTATAAAGTACACCCCAATCGCAGAAGGAGGGCTTCGCGGTCACGTGCCCACTCGCCCCGGGTGTACCACACCTCGTATCGGGTTCCTGTTCGTCGCCCCGCCGCTTTGGATTGAGCTTCCTCCAGACCCCACCTCACGATGACGCCCTTGCCCTTCTCCTAGCCTTCGGCTCTGCGAACACCTGGCAGGAGGACTTTCACCTCCCTAGTTCTGTGCCATGCCCGGCACACACGCGAAAACGAAGCGGCGCGTCTCACGCGTCCGCCTTACGTGACTTGCTATGGGCCAGGAGCACAACACCCTGCCCCTTGCTGAATTGGCGGGCACGGTACTGTGGCGTATGAACAAAAGACACAGCAGTCGCCATGCTTGGGCTTCAGTAAAACATGGCACGACTCACACTCGTAAAAATACTGGCATGAGTCGGTAGGCATGGTTTCCGTTTTCTGATGGCCACAGTTTGGACATTTGATCGTTGATTCCAAAATCATATCTACCATAGCCATGCCCTCCCGAAAGGTATGGATTAGCCTAACCTACATTGGATCAGGCTGTGCACAGAAATCGACCAGGCCTATAACGCTTGCCATCAACGGTGACATAACGGCACCGGAGGTTTCTGCATTCAGTGCACGGTCTGGTTATGCGCTCTCACGGATAGCACGGATATCCTCGATATCCACCGGACGTGAAAGCGCGGATTTATACTGGACCAAGTCGTCCTTCAACATAAGGGGAAGCTCAAGGCCCAGCAAATGCACGGTCGCATATCGAGAAAAATCTATGCTAAGCGGAACCCAGGTTTCGTTTACTGCATCGTAGATTTTTGGACCGTCAGCGCTACCTACCTCCACTTTGATACCTTCATACTTGAACTGGACGTAGGTTAGATCCCAGCCTTCCTCTTGTCGGTGAGCGGCAGCTTTAGAGACAAACTCCTGGCCAGCCTGAATGGCAAGCCCCCGATACAGTAGACGCCTGATAGCGTTACACTAAACGCAAATCTACAGGTGTTGGTAATGAGCGGAAAGCGATACTCCGAAGAATTCAAAATCGAGGCGGTCAAGCAAGTCACGGAGCGTGCCTACAAAGTGACTGATGTGTGCCGGAGACTGGGGATTACCTCGGCCAGCCTGCACAAATGGATCAAGCTATACGGCGATGCTGGAAGCCAACACCAACAAATCAGCGAGCAGCAGGAAGAGCTGCGCAAGCTCAGAGCGGAATTGCGCCGGGTCAGCGAGGAGCGCGACATACTAAAAAAGGCCGCAGCGTTCTTTGCCAAGGAGTCCAAGTAAAGTATCGCTTCATCAGGGCTCACCAGAGTGAATTTCGAGTCCGTGTCATGTGCCGAGTTCTAGGCGTTCACTTCAGTGGCTTCTATGCCTGGCTAAATGCACCAGAAAGCCCTCGCACCAAGGCCAACCGCCGCTTGGTGGGACTGATCAAACAAGCCTGGCTCGAAAGTGGTGGCGTGTATGGCTATCGGAACATCACCCTGGATCTCAAGGACCTCGGCGAGAGGTGCAGTAAAAATCGGGTATATCGATTGATGAAGGCCGAAGGTATCCGCGCTCAGCGCGGCTATAAACGCCACAAAGGCTACTACGGCGGGGAACCTGCTCACGTCGCGCCCAATCACCTGGATCGTGATTTTGAGGCTCAGAAGCCGAACGAACGTTGGGTGACTGACATCACCTACAGTGTGCCCGGAGTCCAGGGCGAGCATGGAAGCTCAAATGGACCACGAGTCTATCTGGAATATTGAACCGGTGCTTCATGAGGAAGTAACGAACCAATCCCACCTACTGTGAGGGTGGTGAGCCTGAGCGGCA
>NZ_JBSXNQ010000016.1:0-16527 GCF_056857715.1 Marinobacter sp. L-13 | reverse complement strand
TTTTGGCTCATGATGCATCCACTTGCGTATTGTCGGATTATGATTTAAAACCATATAGCCACTATAAGGTCAATAGAGCAGATACCATTTGTTGAGGAGACACCCGATGCGCATTGGTCAGTTGGCGCGGTCCGTAGGGGTCGACACCCAGACCATCCGTTTCTATGAGCGAGAGGGCTTGTTACCGCCGCCGGATCGTCAGGACAACGGCTATCGTATTTACACTGAACGGCATGTTGAGCGACTGGCCTTCATCCGGCGCTGCAGAATACTCGAGCTGTCACTCGCTGAAATTCACGAGTTACAGCGTTATCAGGGCGCGCCCCATCAGCCTTGCAGGGCCATCAACACCTTGCTTGATGATCACATCGCTCAAGTACGGTCTCAGATAACCGATCTGCAGGTACTGGAGAAACAACTTGTGTCGCTGCGAGCGAGTTGTAACGATGATCGGGAAATTGAGGCCTGCGGGGTTCTCGAAGGGCTCAGCGAAGGAAGCATGCAGTAGTAGCTTGAAGCATTACGCACCTGCCTTTTCAATTGCGTAAATCCAGTCAGTCCGGAACCCCTTCAATGGTGCGGGTCATCAAATCCACCATGGCCGGGCTGTCCCATTCCGCGGCACCGACCAGGCGGCCAATTTCGCGACCGTCATGATCAAGCAGCAGCGTTGTAGGAACACCTTCTATGCCCAGTGTTGAGGTCGCCAGTGTGGACGGATCAATATACTGGCGAAGATGCTGAATGCTTGTTTCCCGGTAGAATTTTTCAACAACGCTGATGCCTACGTGGTCAACGGACAGCGCGACCACTTCAAATTGCTCGCCGCCCAGTTGAGCCTGGAGTGAGTCAAGCGTCGGCATTTCCTCACGGCAGGGTGCGCACCAGGTCGCCCAGATATTGAGCAAAATCGCCTTACCCTTAAAGTCAGCCAGTGTCAGCGGCCTGCCGTCTTCGTCCTCAAAAGCCAGCTCGGGCAGAGTGCGAGGGGACTCCCAGATCAGGAAACCCTGGGGCCCCACCGACTTCGGAACCTTCCCTGCAGCCATAACTTGAGCGGCTATGGAAATAGCAAGCGCGAAAAGGACTACGGCGATTCCCCGGGCGGCAGATATGCGCTGGTGACTCATTGGACATTACTCCTGATTACAGTGGTCGGTTTGTTGCCGGCATGGTGCCCCACGCGTTACTCACTCTGTAACAGCTCTTCAATTCGCCCGTGCAGTCGGCCCCAGAACCCATCATCGGCTGCCGCGTTGGGGCCTTTGGCAATGGCCGTCAGGTAGGTCACCAGGTGTTCAGGCTTGAATTTCAATCCATGGAACCGGGCCCGCATCTGCCCTTCCGGGTCAATCACGTGGGTTACCACACCATGGACCTGTACACCCTCACCCGTATCCCTGAACTGAACGCCGTAGGCTTTAGCAAGTTCTGGTGTCAGTTCAGGTGGTTCCATCCTGGCTCGGTAGAGGAATTGCCAGTTGCGGGGATTCAGATCGAAATTCTCGCCGTAGGCACGCATGTTTCTCCGGGTGCCTGCAACATCTTCCCGGTCCGTGGCAATGGTGATGAACACCACCTCTTCACTCAGCCCTTCTTCTTCAACCCCGGTTTGCAACTGCCGGATCAGGTTCATATGCAAAGGGCAGGCCTCGGTACAGCGCGTGTAGAGAAAGTTAAGCACAACGGTTTTGCCGTTTAAGTCGGCAAGGGCAAGGGTATTGCCATCAACGCCTGTAAGATCAAATTCAGGGGCCGGCTGATCCACAAACTGGGCATACCGCTCTTTCTCGTTCAACGAGGCCTCCACATCTTCCATGGAATGGGCCATGGCATTGGTGCTGACCTGGGCAACCATGGCAATCAGCAATTCTGAATACACTGTTCACAGTCATTCTCCATTTGAGTTGTTTTCCGAAGGGAGTCCCGGTTTATTGTGGCTTGATATCGTCCAGATTCAGCGCAACGGGCAGGTCAGCTGGTGCCAGGCAAACGCCCTCGTCACTGCAGGCCTGTACCCGTACCGTCATGTCTAGCTTGCCTGCCTCTTTCAGCGCGGCGGTCTGTTTTTCATCTGGCAGCAGCCGGATGCTCGCACCGTCGTCGTACACCTCCAGGGCGGTGTCACCCAGCACAATGTCACTGACCCGGCCGCGCGGGTAATCCGTCGGAATATCGAGCGACTGGCCGCCAGCCGAAGACTTGGCGACGGTGGGGATCAGAAACTCCATGGAGGCTGGATTCGCATTCACGTGCCAGCCCGGTTCAATGTCCAGTGTCAGAACGATTTCACCGGTCTCCCCTATCAGGGCTTTGCCGCCTTCCGCAAGCTTGAGGCGGACCTTATCGGAAGAATCTGCCAACCCCGTGCGGGCAACTGGCGCCTGGGGGTCGGAACTGGCTTGTTCAGACTGGGCTGAGCCAGGAGCCTTTCCGGAATTGGTGCCGATCAACATGAACGCCGCGATCGCGATCAGAAAAACCGCTACGCCGGTCAGCAATACTTTGGTTCGGGTTGTCATGGTTCATCTCCAGTATCTAGCGTTGTGAATTCTCGGTACGGTTGATCGCCTCGACCAGGCTGTCGGTATCAAAGAGCCCCGTGAAACGGGCGACAGCGGTGCCGTCAGCGTCAAAAATCGCCGCAAAAGGCAAAGCTTGCCCTCCCGTTGCTGTTAACAATGCGTCTTTTTCGGGATCGCTTGCTGTCACGTCCACCTGAATCGGCACCATGCCGGCTCGCTCCACGGCTTCGGCCACAGCGGGCTCTTTATACACGGTGCGCTCCAGGACTTTGCAGTTGATGCACCAGTCCGCAGTGAACTCCAGCAAATACGGTGTGCCACGGGCTTTTGTGTCCGCCAGGAGTTCTGCTGAGTAGGGTTGCCAGACAAGCTCGTCTTCGCCGCTGCCCAACGGAGATGCGAATACCACTGTCACCACCAAGGCAAGGCCTGTCGCCGTTGCAGTGATCACGCGCACGGCACCGTTCCCCTGAACGAAGCGGCGGAGACCCCAGACCAGCACCAGCGCCAGCCAGGCCCACCACAGCCAGGGGTATACCGCTTTGGGCACCAGGCTCGCGCTGAAAAAGACGGCGGCGGCCAGCAATATCAGCGCGAGCACTTCACGAATGGCTACGGTCCAGGGGCCCGCCTTGGGCAAACGACTCAGCCACTCGGGCCTGAGCATCAGTACCGCATAGGGCAACGACAGCCCCAGCCCGATACTGCCGAATATCCCCATGATGACCGGCGCCGGCTGGGTAACGGCAAAGGCCAGTACGCCCCCCAAGAAAGGGCCTGCGCAGGGCGCGGCCAGGATCGCACTCAACAGCCCGGATACATAGGCTTCAAAGTAACGCCGGCCATGCGCCGAGGCGGCGAATGTCGGGACGGGGATGGGCAGATCGAGCCAGGTAATCACCGCAAACCCGACCATCAACGCAACCAGGACGGCCACGAATAGCGTCAACTGGAACAACGTGCCCCAGTTCCACTGCAGCAGTGCGGTCAGGCCGCCCAGCGTCAGGAAAAAGGTGAGTGTTCCGGCCGTGAATGCCAACGCGGCCAGCACCCGATGGGACCTCTGGCCTCCCGCCTCCCGCAGGATGGTCCGGACCTTGATGGGAATCGCGGGCAGCACGCAGGGCGTCAGGTTCAGCAGTAGACCTGCGATAACCGCCATCATGATCTGGCCGGCAATGAGTAATGAGGGCAACTGATCCATTACTCCGTGACTCCCAGCATCCTGCCGAGCGCTTCCTGGCTGGGCACACCAGTCTGGCCCCGCCATTGTCCGCTCGAATCCTTGTACAGCAGCCCTGGCGTCCCGCTGAAACCCGAAAGCTTATGGCAGAGCACGGTCATGCCGCGCACCAGGTATTCCAGATAGAATGACATCACAGATACGTTCCCGTTTTCATGTATTCATCAGTCGATAAAATCACCAGCAAAGCTGCCTACGTGGTGGTCTACCGCGCAAGGCCAAACGACAGGCACTCGAAGCGAAAGCCTCTGGTAATCAAAGGTTCAGGACACTGTTGAATACTTGGGAGGAAAAGGGTCTGGGCCAGAAAGTACACGGCCGGAATGAGAATAATAGCCTTTCGGGCAGGGGGAAGATAACAGCACTACCGAGTCTCTAATTGCAGATTTCCCGACATGGGACGTTGAACACGGGCTACTGCAGCTGCCCTCGGCATTGAGCCCGGCGCAGTCATGCATCACCTGGGTGTCTGGCAACATGACACAAGCCTCGGCCATGGGTTCCGCCTCAAAAGAGGTCGCGGCAACTCCCTGTGCAACGGGGAGAAGAGCCACGAGCAGTAGTACTGCCAGTCCCATAAGCCGTGTGGTCATCGCACTGATATCCTGATTACAGAACAGCTAAAACATCTTCCGCGTGGGAAGATAATCGTCCACTTTAACCTACATTGACGGAGGTGCAAACAGACACGCTCCATCACCGTATCCGCCAATGCGGCTACCAGAGTAAGATGTTGGCGGCGCACATAAGTTCCTCAGAAGCTTGGGTGTGGGGACTATCCGGGGATAAAACATCCGCTCTCCCTCGAGTCCTCAGTCGAGTGAAAATCATGTTCTTTCACGTTGATCGTTTCCCCCATTGCCCCCTCATGCAATGATGCAATCAATGGGCACGTAATATTGTCCGGATGGGCATGGCACTGCTCAACCATCTCGCCCAGTACCTTCTCGATTCTCCCCAGTTGGTCGATTTTCTCACGCACGTCCCGCAACTTGTGCTCGGCCAGAGCGCTGGCCTCCTGGCAGTGAGCGCCATCTTCAAGTTGTAGCAGGTCACTGATTTCGACAAGACTGAAGCCCAGCTGCTGAGCCGTTTTCACGAACATTAACCGCTCGATATCAGCTGGACCATAGCGCCTAATACCACCTGGAGGACGTTCCGGCTCCGGTACTAGACGTCGCCGCTGGTAATAGCGGATTGTCTCGACATGGACGTTGGCAGCCTTCGCCAGGCCACCGATGGTCAATGAATTCGCTTTATCCGGCATACCCCTTGACTCCGTAGCTGACTACGGAAGTAATCTTATCTCATCGAATGAAACCATGAAAGGTGTCAGCGTTATGTCGAATTCCAAATCGGGGCGTGTCCCCTTGGCTGCGGGAGGTATTGCGGGCCTTTTGGCTTCGGCCTGCTGTCTCGGACCGCTGGTACTTGTCGCGCTGGGTGTCTCCGGTGCCTGGATGGGCAACCTCACGGCTCTTGAACCTTACCGCCCGATTTTCATCGGCGTTGCATTGGTGGCCATGTTCTTCGCCTGGCGTCGAATCTTCCGGCCAGTGGAACAGTGTCAACCCGGTGAAGTGTGTGCCGTACCACGGGTGCGAACGACTTATAAGGTGATCTTTTGGGCAGTAACGGCACTGATACTGGTCGCCCTGTTGTTTCCCTATACCCTTCCTCTGTTTTATTGAAAGGAGATTGTCCCATGAAAATGCGCTTTGCCATGACGTTGCTTTTCGCCCTGCTCAGCATGCCCTCTTGGGCCGCCATGCAGACAGTGACGCTTTCGGTTCCGGGGATGACCTGTTCCGCATGCCCCATTACCATCAAGCTGGCCTTGAACAAGGTGGACGGTGTTTCACAAGTCGACGTGAGCTATCCGGATCGAGAAGCCATGATTACCTTTGACGACACACGAACATCGGTGGAAGCCTTAACCCAGGCAACGGGCGATGTCGGCTATCCCTCCACCCTGAAATCCCTGGAAACGGACAGTAAGTGAGTTGTGATAAAGGACTCCAGGCGCCCTCTGTTACACGCGACTCGGCGCCTGCCGTGACAATGCCCCAGTAATTCAAGGAACTCGGAATGAATAGTGACAAAAACCTGCATATCGCTGTGATTGGTAGCGGCGGCGCAGCCATGGCGGCTGCCCTGAAGGCCGCGGAGCGTGGCGCCCGCATCACCCTGATCGAGCGCGGCATTATTGGTGGTACCTGCGTGAATACCGGCTGCGTGCCGTCGAAAATCATGATTCGTGCCGCGCATATCGCGCATCTGCGCACGGAGAGCCCATTTGACGGGGGCGTCAGCGCCCAGATACCGAAGGTGGACCGGGCGAAACTGCTTCAGCAACAGCAGACGCGTGTCGAGGAACTGCGCGACGCCAAGTACGAAGGGATTCTGCGCGACCAGACGGCAATCACGGTCCTGAACGGTGAAGCCCGGTTTGTCGATGGCAATAACCTGGTGGTCCAGTTGAACGAGGGCGGCGAGCAGAACGTCCATTTCGATCGCGCCTTTATTGGCACTGGCGCCCGCCCCGCAGAGCCGTCGATACCGGGGCTGGCTGAGACGCCTTATCTCACCTCCACCAGTGCGCTGGCATTAATTACTGTGCCTGAACGGCTGATCGTTATCGGCGCCGGTTTTGTTGCCCTGGAATTGGCTCAGGCGTTCGCCCGGCTGGATAGCAAGGTCACCGTGTTGGCCCGCAGCCGCCTGCTATCCGGTGAAGAACCCGCCATCGGTGAGGCCATAGAGGCGGCGTTCAGGCGCGAGGGCATCGAGGTGCTCAAGCAGACCCAGGCCAGCCGTGTGGACTATACCGACAATGAATTCGTTATAGAGACCAATGCCGGTACCTTACGAGCTGATCAACTGCTGGTGGCGACCGGCCGGATACCCAATACCGAAAACCTGAACCTGGCGGGCATCGGTGTGGAAACCTCCCGTGGCGCGATTCAGGTGGATGGGCAACTGCAAACCACGGTCCCCGGTGTCTATGCCGCCGGTGACTGCACCGATCAGCCGCAGTTTGTCTACGTCGCCGCTGCCGGGGGCAGCCGGGCTGCGGTCAACATGACGGGAGGCGAGGCCACCCTGGATCTCAGCGCCATGCCGGGGGTGATGTTTACCGACCCTCAGGTCGCCACAGTTGGCCTGACAGAGGCCGAAGCGCTCAAGCAGGGCTACAATGTGGACACCCGTCTGCTGGATCTGGAAAACGTGCCGCGAGCGCTGGTGAATTTCGACACCCATGGCTTTATTAAGATGGTGGCCGAGCGCGATTCGGGACGCTTGCTGGGGGTGCAGGCGGTAGCCGTGGAAGCCGGTGAACTGATCCAGACGGCAGTCATTGCACTTCGGTCACGGATGACCGTGCAGGACATCGGCGATGAACTGTTTCCTTATCTGACCATGGTGGAAGGCCTCAAGCTCTGCGCGCAAACCTTCACCAAAGACGTGAAACAGCTGTCCTGCTGTGCGGGATGAGTATTTGCCAAGGCGCCTTCAACCCAACCTCTATCATGCAAGTTCGGACGCTTTCTGGTGCCTTAGGCGAGCCATGAGCAGCTTGGCAACAATCGGTAACAGGGTAATGCCACTGACCAGGATCAGAAGCCCGGTCACCACCCCGGACTCAGATGCCATGAGCAAGCCACCAAACGCTGTGATCAAATACGCTGTCGGAATAACACCGGCCAGAGTTGCGACCACGAATCGCCAGAACGCGATCGGTGTCAGGCCGGCTGCATAGCTGACGGCATCGAAGGAGATAAAGGGCACCAATCGCGACGCAAAAATGACAAGCATCAACCCGCCCTGGGAGCGGTCCTTGCCCAGCCAATTCAATACCGGACGTACCCGCCTCCAGCGATGGATAACGTCGTACCCCAAGGATCGAGCAATGGCGAAAGCGATCAGTGCGCCGGCCTCAGCACCGATAACTACGATGACTGTTCCCCATAGCGATCCATAGGCCGTACCGGCAACCATGGCGATCGGGGCGCTGGGGATCGGGCTCAGGACAATGGCCGTGATCATCAGGCCAATGATACCCACCGGCCCCCAATACCCCAGTTGGTCAATCCATTCCGACAAGGCCGCCTTGTTGGTCACGGTGGTCAATGCTCCGGTCTCCAGCATGACCCAATAGATCGCAGCCAGTGCAACCAGCAAGAGCAGAACCCCGACTACTTTTGCTTTTGCGTTCGGTCTAACTCCCATGCCTGCCATGGGTACCCGATGAAATTCATGGTTCAGGGTGGTAGTCATAGTCTCCTCTGGCGTTCTTACTCGCGCGTCCAGAATCGTCCCTGTTTTTCGAAAACAGGTACTTGCCGAGGGCTGCGACGCCAAGTACCAAGGCGACGATGAGCAAAAGGGATATCAACCCCCTTCCCGCCATTCCAAACATGCATGCCTCATTCGTCATCATGTCAATCTCCTGATTCTGTGTGTGCCAGGCCTCTTACGAGACACTGGCCTGTGCGGCTCCGCTTTCGCTGATACTGCTCTCCACGGAGCTTCCGCTATCGGATTTGAACCGGCCCAGTCGGAGGGAATTGGTCACCACAAACACACTGGAAAGGCTCATGGCACCCGCAGCCAGCATGGGGTTGAGCAGATAACCGGTAAACGGGAACAGAACACCCGCGGCCACGGGGATCAGTGCCAGGTTGTATCCGTAGGCCCAGACAAAATTGCCAAGAATCGTTTTGCGGGTGCGCCGGGAGAGCGCTGCAGCATCCACGATGCCCCGGAGGTCGCCGCGCATCAGAACCACGTCGCCGGCCTCGATGGCAATGTCGGTACCGGTGCCGATGGCGATACCCACATCGGCTTGCGCCAGGGCCGGTGCGTCATTGATACCGTCACCCACAAAAGCAACCCGGGCACCTTCCTCTTGCAGGCGCTTCACTTCGGACGCTTTCTGGTCCGGCAATACCTCCGCAAGCACCCGTTCGATACCGGCTTGCCGCGCAATCGCCTCGGCGGTGGCGCGGTTGTCACCGGTGAGCATGGCCACGCTGAGCCCTGATGACTTGAGCGCAGCAATCGCTTCCACCGAGCCGTTCTTGAGCGGATCGGCCACGGCAATCAGCGCGGCGAGGCGTCCGTCGACGGCAACATACAGCGGGGATTTGGCTTTTTCAGCAAGTGACACCGCATCGTCGGCGACGCTGGCCAGGTCGATACCGAGGCGGCGCATATAACGGTCCGCGCCCACATTGATCCGGCGTCCGGCCACCTGTGCCTGGATGCCGTAGCCCGGCTCCGCCTGGAATTCACTGATCGCGGGTAACGTGAGGCCCCGATCCCTTGCGCCCTTGACGATGGCTTCCCCGATGGGATGTTCACTTTCGGTCTCCACAGCCGCAACCCAGGCCAGGACCTCATCCTCGCGGCCTTCCACCAGTATGAAATCTGTCAGCTCAGGCTGGCCCCGAGTCAGGGTGCCGGTTTTATCGAGGACGATGGTGTCCATCCGAGACAGTGTCTCCAGGGCCGCGCCTTTGCGGAACAGCACGCCCATTTCGGCGCCCTTACCGGTTCCGACCATAATGGCTGTTGGCGTAGCCAGTCCCATCGCGCAGGGACAAGCAATCAGCAGTACGCTGACCGTCGTGACGAAGGCAAAGGACAGGGCCGGCTCGGGCCCGAAGCTGAACCAGGTGATGAACGTCAGAATCGCGAGCACAATCACAATGGGAACGAAAATTCCCGCTATCTTGTCGGCCAGCGCCTGAATCGGGGGTTTATCAGCCTGGGCCGATTCCACCATTCTGATGATCTGTGCCAGAACGGTGTCCGCACCGACCCTCGTAGCCCGGAACGTCAGGGAACCGTTCTTATTAATGGTTCCACCCACCAGCTCGGCGTCTTTCTGTTTGGCCACGGGAACGGGCTCGCCGCTGATCATGGACTCGTCCACGTAGGATTGGCCTTCCTCCACCACGCCATCAACAGGAACCCGCTCTCCCGGGCGCACCTGGATACGGTCACCAGGTACCACGGCTTCGATGGGCACTTCGACGGCTTCCCCATCCCGAATGACACGGGCGGTCTTGGCCTGCAATTGCAGAAGTTTTTTGATTGCCTCCGACGTCCGGCCTTTGGCGACGTGCTCAAAGTAGCGTCCCAGCAGAATGAGCGTCACGATTACTGCCGCTGCCTCGAAATAGCTTTCGGCGGTACCGGCGGGAAAGAATCCTGGAACCAGCAGTGCTGCGACGGAGTAGAAATAGGCAGCGCTGGTGCCGATCATAACCAGGCTGTTCATGCCAGGATTGGCATGGCGCAATTCAGTGTACCCGGACCGGAAAAACCTCAGTCCGGCATAAAACAACACCGGCGTGGTTAGTAGCCACTCAATTGCCATCCATCCCCGATGGGGTAAGACACTGACATATAGAGCCTCAAGAGCAGGGATCATTTTACCCATGGCAATCAGAACAATCGGGATAGTCAGCGCCGCAGCGAAGAGCACTTTCCGGCGGAGGTCGATGCCCTCCCTGTCCTGCTCTTCCGTTTCGCTATTGGCGTCCGGCTCCTGAGGTTCATACCCTGCGTCGCGGATAGCCTGATGAATTTGCGGCACTGACAGGGTGTCAGACAGGAACTCCACAAACGCTTTCCGGGTAGTCAGATTGACACTGGCCTTAACCATGCCGGGTTGCTTGTTCAATGACTGCTCAATCCGGGATACGCAGGAGCCGCAGCTCATGCCGACGACCGGAATCTCAGCCGACTGTAGCCGTGGCTGGTAGCCCGCCTCCTTAATCGAGTCGATTAGCATGGCCGGCGTGGTAGGCTGGTCAAATTCCACGGTGGCTTTTCCGGTCGCCAGATTCACCTGGGCTTCCGCAACGCCGGGCTCACCCATGAGCGCCTTTTCAATCCGCCCGACGCACGAAGCGCAAGACTTTCCATCAACACGAATCTCTATTCGTTGCATACCCGTTTGGCTCCTCGGCACAGCTAACTCCGTGCCTTTAATCAGTTCATTCGCAGGCAACTGGCAGCGTCACCCTCGCTGGGCTATGGCTTCGACAATCGGGCAGCCGTCCATGGGTCCTTCACCGGAGCATTCCTCCAGGGTTTCCGACAGGACGGCCTCAATGCGGGACAGGCTCTGAATCTGATGCCGGATTTTTTCCAGTTGCTTCTTTGCAATTCGCTTGGCCTCGGCGCGGTCGCCATTGGCGTCCTGAAGCATCAGGAGTTCGCGAATCTCATCAAGGGTGAAACCCCATTGCTTGGCGTGGATGATGAATTGCAGCCTGGCGATCGCATCCTCGGGGTAACGACGATAATTCGATTGGGTTCGGGCAGGCTCTGGCATGAGATTTTCCCGCTCGTAAAAGCGAATGGCATGGCTGGCCACGCCGCTTTTTTCAGAGAGTTCGCCGATATTGAACGTTTTCATTCCTGCACCTCAAAACGAGTGGTCAATGACTTATCCTAACCATAACCTTAAAGTAAACTTTAAGGTCAAGGTATTTTTCATGCATTGTCAGATCGGGGGCGATGCACCAAACTGG
The DNA here is from genome assembly GCF_056857715.1 of Marinobacter sp. L-13. NCBI lineage: Bacteria > Pseudomonadati > Pseudomonadota > Gammaproteobacteria > Pseudomonadales > Marinobacteraceae > Marinobacter > Marinobacter sp. L-13. Next base: position 5,212 of record NZ_JBSXNQ010000016.1, on the reverse strand, counting down.
GCCAAGGTCCCCCGTTTTGAGTCAAGTGGGGCGAAAAGACGGAGACACTGTAATGAAGGGTTTTGAAAGGCTGGTTACGCTGATGTTAGGACTTTTCCCGTCCCTTTTCGCATTCGCTGATGGGCCCGGGCGCCCCCAGTGAAGTGTGGCGCTACAGGGCGGAATTGCTGAAAGGTCCAAAAAACACAGTCTCCGAAAATCCGGACAGTTACCTCGGCCCAACGATCCGGCTACGCCGCGGCCAAACCGTCAAAATCCATATTCACAATGAGCTGCCAGAGGACACCACCGTCCACTGGCACGGACTTCACGTGCCGTCCGACGTAGACGGACAGCCAAGACTACCGATCCGCCCAGGCGAGACAATGACTGTTGGCTTCGAGGTATTGGACCGGGCCGGACTGTTCTGGTACCACTCTCATGCCCACGGCAAGCAAGGTGGTCGCGTAGGATTTCAAAGTCACGCAGGGTTGGCCGGACTCCTGATCGTTGAAGACGAGGAAGAAGCGGACCTCAAATTGCCGTCGGGCGATAACGAGCTGCTGCTGGTGCTTCAGGACCGCACCTTTGCTGGTAACAATGAACTGGTTTACATGGGCCGTGGCATGGGGTCCATGATGGACCGTATGCACGGTTTTCTGGGGGATAGAGTGCTGGCTAACGGGGCGCCTCCAACCACCCGCAAGGTTGCCACCCGCCCCTACAGAATTCGAGTCCTCAATGGGTCCAACGCCCGCATCTACAAACTGGCCTGGAGCGACGGGCGACCTGTCACCGTTATCGGTGCAGACGGCGGCCTTCTTCAGGAACCGGAAGACAGGCCTTACGCCGTGCTGGCTCCGGCTCAGCGGCTTGATATATGGGTCGATCTTTCCGAGTTCCAGCCGGGTGATACGCTGGAGCTTATCAGTGACCGTTTCCGGGCAGGCATGATGAGCGGAGGTATGATGGACGGAATGGGCATGATGGGCAGCAACGCCCTGCCCCTTGGCAGCCGATTCCCCTTGGCCAGGCTGGAGGTGTCCAAGTCATTAAAGGCCAGCGAACCTTTACCGGCACAGCTAGGTGTGCAGCGGCAAAAAATACCGGTAAACAGCAATACGCGAATCCGGTCGTTCGAGTTAAGCCCGGTGATGATGCGGGGATTTGCCATGAATGGCCGGCGGTTTGACGGAACGAATGTTGCTGATGACGAAAAAGTCCGCCTTGGTGACACGGAAATCTGGGAATTCCACAACAGCACACCGATGCCTCACCCGATGCATATTCATGGCTTGCAATTCAACGTTGTAGGGCGACGAGGCGGCAACTCGGACAGTCTACAGCAGGGCCTGGTAGACAGTGGCTGGCACGACACGGTTCTGGTTATGCCTCGTGAAACGGTTCAGGTGGCGATGAAATTCGAGCGCTTTGACGGCCTTTACATCTACCACTGTCATAACATGGAACATGAGGATGCAGGGATGATGCGCTATTTTCAGGTGCAAAGCTAAGCGCTACCAGTCTCCTTGGTCTGCTCAACCGTTGTCACCGAGCCCGAATATCACCAGCTGTTCCCAGCCAAAGGTGAGTCCCGCGATGACCCCGAAGGCGCCAAACAACCACCAACGCCGTGGCCCTGTCAGCAAACCCACCGGTCCTCCTCTCATTATCGTCCCTCATTTTTACCGTGGTTGTTGGTTGCTCATTTTCACCGCTTATGCGGTAAACAGTTGCAGTTGAGCATTTTTGAGAAAATAACGTTGAAGCACGGTTTAAGGTCAAGACTTTTGTCAGAATGGTCAAAGTGAATTCACCTTGAGCCTTTGGATATCGATGGCGTTGTGTCATTGAAATAAAAACTGCTAGGATTTGGTGAACTGAAAGTCGAGCTGTGTGTCACAGCGTTGAACCTTTACAGCTTGGTGCTTGGAATCAGGATGACCGCAACAACCCGCCAATTTATTTCCGCGCTGCTATCACTGCTTCTGGTGATAAGCGGACCGGCATTGGCTATGTCCAAAATAGCGGACAGCGACGCGGACACTGCGATGCCGGATTGTGGTTCCATGATGATGGCTCAGGCTGAGAGCGCCGGCTCCTCAACAGACACTGAAGCGGATTGTGCCTCAGCCCCTGACATGGCCTGCCCGAGCGCCAGTGGGCTGATCAAATGCGGGGTCAGCGTCAGCGTTGCCCTGTTACCGGGGGATTCCATCGGTTTTACCGATACGGGCTCCCACCCGGTATTGACCGCACGATCAACCTTCTACCAGGATCCGTTCCTGGCTTCTATTACGCCCCCTCCAGAACACCACTCCTGAGTTTTAACCCGGATTTTTGCCTCTAGGAGGCAAGCTCTTTAACGTTAATTCTTACAACAAAGTCTCGTACTTCCGTCCATCCGTAACGAGACTTTAACTGGAGTAAATCAAATGCGTAATTCAAAAATCAACCTCACCGTAACCGCCGCCGTTCTGGCAGGCAGTGTTGCCCTCTTCTCTGCCGTTGCCCACGGCGAAGGAGCCGGCATGATGGCCGGACATTCCGAGCAAAATGGCATGATGTCCTCGCAAGGCATGGAGGGTATGGGCGGCATGATGGGGATGATGTCCGATATGTCCCCAGAAGACCGCAAAGCCATGACCGAAGCGTGCATGAAGATGATGCAGGCTCATGGTGGCGATGGCATGAAAGACAAAGACACCGGCACCAAATAACCATTTGGACACCCTCATGAACTGAAGCTATGGGCCGGGGACGCATGTGCATCCCCGCGCCCTGCACTACATGTAAGCGATTCCAACCGAGGATTTTCCATGAAGACCATGAAACTCGCCCTTTATACGGGTATAGCCGCTGTCGTTATCGGCGCTGGCACCACCTTGGCCATCCAGACCAACGAATCTGACCAGTCATCGGTTGCGCAAGCCGAGAGTGGAAAGACAGGTCAGGCCATCACCATTTACAAAAGCCCCAATTGCGGTTGCTGCCAGGACTGGGCCGAGCACCTCGCGGCCAATGGCTTTGAGACCCGCATCGTTGAAACCAACAACCTTAATGAAATCAAGCAAAAGTACGACGTACCCCGAGATATGGCGTCCTGCCACACTGCGCTGATCGGAAACCTGGTGATTGAGGGCCATGTGCCGGCCAATGACATCGTCGCCTACCTTGAGGACCCGCAGTTCAATACGATTGGGCTATCAGTGCCGGGCATGCCCCATGGCACCCCCGGCATGGAAACCGGCCGGAAGGACGATTATCAGGTCATCGCTTTTAACGCCAATGGCAAGCAGGGTGTTTTCCGTGAACACAAGGATTACTGAGGTCAGCCCCATGAAAGCGAAGGTTTACCGCCTGAATTCTGGCGTTTCCAGGCTTTTCCTGTTCGCGTTGATTGCCGTCATGCCGGGCCTGGTTCAAGCCCAGTCTGCGACTGATGGCCAAGCAGTGAAGGCGCTGACGACTGACGCCTCCGGCGCCCTACTGGTGCTTCGGAATAGCGGCCTGCTTGCCGTGGAAGGCCAGAGCACTACCGAGATCCCGCTGCCACCGTCCGATTCCGGCGCTCCCCCTCGGTCCATGGCAAAGGGCGCGGACGAAAGTCTGTACCTGGCAGGGCCTGGCCTTGGTATCTGGCGCTATGACAACGCCAGCAAGCGCTGGCAATCCCTCAATGACACCCTGCCGGATCTCGGAATCACGGCGATTGCCGCCCACGCCACCCAAGCCGAAACGCTTTACGTCTATCTCGGTGACGGTGGCATGTTCCGATCCAGGGACGGCGGTGCCGAATGGGTGAAGGTAGACAGTGGCCCCCGGGAGCCGGTGCAGGCATTCCTGCACTCGGATATGCCGGGCAGTATGGAAAGTGGCTGGCTGTTCGCTGGCACCACCCGCGGCGTTGCCCGCTCCATGGACTGTTTCTGCTTCTGGGGCGATGCCGGCGAATTACGAGGGACTGTGACTGCTATTGATTACGATCCTTCTGCCCCGGAGAACGTCTACGCCGTGATCGAGGGGCAACTTCACCACAGTTCGGACGGTGGCGAAACCTGGGCTGGCCTTAAGATACCCGAGCCAGTCACCGCTCTGACATTCTCACTCAAGGAAGGACTCGTGGTGGGCACAGAGGATGGAGATCTGCTTTCGCAGAACGCCTCTGGCGAATGGGTACCTGTTCATGAATAAGTGGTCTTTCCCGCTGGTCTTGCTCGTTGCCCCGGCCCTTGTGGTGGCGGGGGGCGCGCCACCAAACAGTGACAGTGGGCCGACCGAGGTGGCCGAGGGTCGCCAGATTTACGAGCAATACTGCGCCGCCTGCCACGGATGGCAGGGCGAGGGTGCTGCCGACTGGACCAAACCGGATGAGAAAGGCGAAATGCCCCCGCCACCGCACGATGAGACAGGCCACACCTGGCGCCACAGCGATGCCATGTTGTTCAGGATGATTGCCGAGGGCTGGCGACATCCCTTCAATAAAACGGATAGGCTGACGATGCCGGCGTTCAAGGACATCCTCACCGACCAGGAAATTCAGTTGGTGATCGAGTACCTGAAAACGCTATGGACGGAAGACCAGCGCCGTTATCAACGGAGCGAAAGTCAGGACGTTAATTAGGCTGAGGGTCCTTCCTGATTTCTCACGGACACCAGACAACACTCACGCTAGATCTCGGGTAACTCGAAAATGTCGTTGAATCAGCACTTCAAGAAATGGTCATGGTTATTCGGTATCGCCGGTTTCAGTCTGATGGTCGCTGCAATTTTCGTGCTGCCGCAGTACCTGAAGCCAGATCTGGATGCCGGTGTCACTTTTTACGCCACCGAGGGATGCGCACCTTTCAAGGGTCAGTGTATCGGGCGAAAGGACAATCAAGCCATCACAGTCGGTTTAGGTAATGAAGCCATCGAATCTATGACAGAAATTCCCATTCGTGTGCATCTCGCTAACATGACAGCAGACTCCCTAATCGTCGATTTTGAAGGGCTTGAAATGTACATGGGCGTGGTCCGCACCCAGCTGGTACCGAATGCCCAGGGCGTCTACCAGGGAACCTTTACCCTGCCGGAGTGCGGTACAGGCAAAATGCTATGGCGGGCACGGGCCATTATCAATAACGGCAGGTCCAGGGAAGGCATCAAATTCGATTTCTGGGCAATTTGACAGACTCACCGAACTTGGAGGGCTAAATGCCTGATCTTGCAACCTGGGGAATTGCCGCCGCGT
>NZ_JBSXNQ010000015.1:0-15911 GCF_056857715.1 Marinobacter sp. L-13 | reverse complement strand
TTGGACCTCGCGCTTTCCTGAGGTCGCTATGGCACTGTCCAGCGTTTAAACGGAGAGCCGGATGCGCTGAAAGGTGCACGTCCGGTTCGGAGAGGAGAGGCAGGGAAATAGTCCGACTACGCCCTGCCTCTTACTCTACTTCGGACCCACGAGGGCTTTTTGTACCTTGCCACCGTTCTGGACCTGTTCTCCCGGCAAATTGTGGGCTGGTCCATGAAGCCACGGATGTCGACAGACCTCGTTATGGACGCCTTACTAATGGCTTCCTGGCGGCGAAGGCCGAAGCAGGAGGTTCTGATTCATTCAGATCAAGGCTCTCAATACACTAGCCGTGAATGGAGAGATTTCCTGAAGGACCACCGTTTGAAGCCCAGTATGAGCCGTCGCGGAAACTGTCACGACAATGCGGTTGCGGAAAGCTTCTTCTCATTACTCAAAAGTGAGCGAGTGAAGCGGAAAATCTACAAGGATCGGGAAACAGCCCGGCAGGATATCTTCGATTACATCGAGATGTTTTATAACCCTGTTCGCCGTCACGGCAACAACGGTGGCTTGTCGCCGGTGGACTTCGAAAAGCAGTACTTCACAAAGCTGTCAGGTGTCTAAGATATCGGGGGCTTGCCATTGAGCATCAATTACCACGGCTACCGCCGGAGTTATACGCCCTCTCCTGAGCCACTCCTGCTCCCGCTATAGGCGTATAACTCCGCCCAGATTTCCTTCACTTTCCAACCCTATCAGATAGTTACCGGCATTTCTCATCTGACATCTGGAGTTTTGGGAACGCGTGCGTATAACTCCAGCTTGTCGGCACTACCCTCCAACTCACATACCTGAGATACTCATCTATACCCACCAAACAGGATGTACCGGCCGTTTCCATTCGCCGGAGAGTGGGCAAAGTTGCTCCCCGGTTCCCAGCTGGAGCAACGGGAAACAAAACGACAGGAGGTCACTCCCATGAAACGCATTGCTGTCTGCTTCGATGGCACCTGGAATCGCCCGGAGGAAATACTGGGTGAGGACTTCCCCACCAACGTTCTGCAATTTGCCCGCGCCATCCGGCCTACCGACGGTAACGGGGTGGAGCAGGTGGTGTTCTACGACTGGGGCATTGGCTCCTACCACGATTCACTCCGCGCCGGCGCCACCGGTTACGGGCTGGAGAAGAACGTGATGGACGGCTACCGGTTTCTGGTGCACAACTACGAGCCCGGCGACGAGATTTTCCTGTTCGGGTTCAGCCGCGGTGCCTACACGGCCCGAAGTCTTTGCGGAATGATCAACAACTGCAGCATTCTGCGAAAAGAACACGGCAGCCGGATCGAGGAGGCCTTCAAGCTCTACAAAACCAAGAAGCACAAGGCCAACGGCGACCACTCCATGGCCTGGAAGGCGAAATATTCGCTGGAGCGGCGCACGCCCATCCGGTTTGTCGGGGTGTGGGATACCGTGGGTGCCCTGGGCCTGCCCTTTACTTTTTTCGGCCTGATCAAGGATCGGGACCTGTTCTACGATTGTAAGATCGGCAGCAACATTCGCGTTGCCCGTCACGCGCTTTCGCTGGACGAGCAGCGGGAGGATTTCGAACCCACGCTCTGGGAGCCGCGAGACGGCACCGATCTGGCCCAGGTCTGGTTTGCCGGGGTGCACTCGGACGTAGGCGGCGGTTACGAGCCAGACAAACAGGGCCGCACCCTGGCGGATATCCCCCTTCTGTGGCTGAAAGAGGAAGCGCAAAAACACGCCCTGGTGTTCAATGATTCCCTGCCCGCCGTAACCCACGCCAACGCCGATCAGCACAATGAGTACAAGGGCAAGTACAAGTTGCTGGGCAAGCTGGTGCGCGAGATACCCCCGCCCGAGACCAACCGCACCTGGGTGCATCCCACCGTGAAAGAGCGCTATGCCGGCGGCTACCGTAGCGAGCCCATCGAGCAGTACAACAAGCTCCACGGCCAATGGCCACCGCTCTGGCCGGGATAAGCCCGCGCGTTATCGGCCTGGTTTTTGATAGACTCCGCAGCCACAGAGTACCGTTCGGTCGTGCCGGACGGCTGTTCACCAATAGGGGGCTGTAAGTTGTGAAGAGCTGGATTTTTCTGGGCGTTGCCATCGTAGCGGAAGTGATAGCCACCACCGGCCTGAAAGCCAGTGAAGGGTTCACCAAACTCTGGCCCAGCCTGCTGGTGATCGCTGGCTATACAATTGCCTTTTACTTCCTCTCGCTGACTTTGAAGGAAATTCCCGTAGGCGTGGCCTATGCCATCTGGGCGGGGATGGGCGTTGTGCTGGTGGCACTGATCGGCTGGCTGATTTACGGGCAGGCTCTGGATGCCGCCACTGTGATTGGTATGGCGCTGATCATCACCGGTGTTGCAGTGATCAATCTGTTTTCCAAGTCAGTCGCTCACTAACCTGTCGGTAAAACCGGAGCTTCTCGATGCACCTCCCTTTCTGGCTGACGACTACCCTGCTCTTTCCGGTACTGCTCTACCAGGGCAAACAGGCGCGCCGCACAACGCCCAGGCTGCCGGAGGCCGGTGGCTCTCCGTGCGGCCAATATGGCGAAGGTACTCCCGCCAGGCGAGTCCTGGTGATTGGCGAATCCACGGCGGCCGGTGTGGGTGTTGAAACCCACGATCAGGGCCTGGCCAGCCAGTTGGCAAGGGAAATCCACGAGCGCACGGGTCAGACCATTGCCTGGCATACCTTCGGGGTCAACGGCATCCGGCTTGGGGCGTTGGTTCGCAAGCTGGAAACCACCGAACTGCCGGAGGCGGATGTGGTGCTGCTGAGCATGGGGGTGAACGACACCACGGGCTTCACGCCCCGCTTTCGTTTCCGCCGGCAGTTGCGGGCATTGCGCCAATTGCTGGCGCCACGGTATTCAGGGCCTATTCTGCTTCTGAGCGTGCCACCGATGCATCTGTTCACGGCGCTGCCCTCGCCGCTTCGTTACGTAATGGGGTGGCGCGCAATGCAGCTGGACAAGATCTACCAACAGCTGGCCAGGGACGCCGCTGCAGATTTTGGGTACCTTAACTACCCGACTGTGACCGATCCGGATCTTCTCGCCAGCGATGGCTACCACCCCAGCCCAAAAGGCTACGCATTTATTGCTGATGCCATTGCCTCGAGTATCCAGGCATCCTGAGTCCCCTCTTAAACACAATGCTCCGAAAGAATAATGGTTTAAGGAAGCGCTTTACGTTTAGCTTGCTACACTCGCACAGAGTCTAAACAAAACAACGAGGTAACAAATGCTAGACAGAGCGTCCAAACCGATGGTCAGCCTGGTGGATAAATATCTGCCAGACCCGTACCTGTTTGTCATCATTCTTACCCTGGTCGCCTTTATCGCTGCCATGGTTTTTCAGGGCCACAGCCCAATGGCCGTGGTTGAGATGTGGGGTAACGGCTTCTGGAACCTGCTCACCTTCTCCATGCAAATGCTGCTGGTGCTGGTCACCGGCTTCATGATGGCCAGCACACCGCTGGTGCGAGGCATCCTGAACCGTATAGCGATGCTCGCCAGAACGCCTGGCCAGGCAATAGTGCTAGTGACCTTCATTGCTTTGATTGCAAGCTGGATTAACTGGGGGTTTGGCCTTGTTGTGGGCGCCCTGTTCGCCAAGGCGCTGGCTCGCCAGATCCGCGTCCACTACCCCCTTCTGATTGCCAGCGCTTACTCTGGCTTTATTGTCTGGCACGGAGGCCTCGCAGGCTCTATTCCTCTGACCATTGCTACCGAGGGGCACTTCACCCAGGACACCATCGGCATTATCGGCACCGGGGAAACCATCTTTGCGTTCTTTAACTTGGCCATTGTGGCGGCCCTGTTCATCATTGTGCCGCTGGTCAACCGGCTGATGCTGCCTGAGGAAAGGGACAGCATTTATGCCGACCCGAAGATCCTGGACGACGAGCCAGACACTTCTGTGGTAATCAATCGCCCTGCTGACTACCTGGAGAACAGCCGCACCCTGGCCTGGCTGATCGGTTTCAGTGGCATCGCGTTTATCTTCCAGTATTTCATGGACGGGGGCGGCCTGAACCTGAACATCGTTAACTTCATGTTCCTGTTCATTGCCATCATCCTGCACCAGACTCCAAAGCGCCTGCTGGCAAGCCTGAACGAGGCAGTCAAGGGCGGTGCCGGTATCGTTATCCAGTTCCCGTTCTATGCGGGCATTATGAGCGTGATGACGGCCTCTGGTCTGGCAGCCAGCATTTCCAGTGGGTTTGTCTCCATTGCCAGTGCCGAGAGCCTACCCTTCTGGAGTTTCATCAGTGCTGGCCTAGTAAACATCTTCGTTCCCTCAGGAGGCGGTCAGTGGGCGGTGCAGGCTCCGGTTATGCTGCCTGCGGCGCAGGAGCTGGGTGCAGATATTCCCAGGGTGGCCATGGCCGTCGCCTGGGGTGATGCCTGGACCAACCTGCTCCAGCCATTCTGGGCCCTGCCGGTGCTGGCCATTGCCGGGCTGAAGGCCAAGGACATCATGGGTTACTGCCTGATGCTGCTGATCATCACCGGCATCATCATCAGCGCTGGCCTGACCTGGCTGTAACGCCTGCCCAACCACTGAATCCGGGGGCTTGAGAGCTCCCCGGATCTCACCACTAAAATCTGTTCATTCTTTGAACAAGGGGCTAAATTAAGGAATGTGCCACCCTCGGCACATTCTCCGGCATAAGCATTAACGTTCCGGAAAGAACGATCCAATACCTCACGGAAGGATATTCTTATGGCTTATGTGACAATTGATGGCAACAAATATGAGAAAGAGCTCATTGACCTGGCCGTAAAACACACTACGGGTCGGGGCGAGGGCAAAATCTCAGTGGACGAAGCAAAAGACCTGTTCAAGTCCGCTAAGGATGGACAAGGCGTTACAGATACAGAAATGGCAACACTGCAGTATATTCGTGGAGCTTATGAGTTCACCGATGTTGGTGCCAAAGCATTCGATGCTGAGCTCGCCAAGCTCTGATACACCCGGCTGAGCGGGACCGTTGAGCCCCAGAAAGCTAAGGGCCTGTCTCCTCCGCAGGAGACAGGCCCGATTTCTTCACCCAATTCAATGTAGGCGTTCGCCAATCCTGCTAAGGCGCAAGCTTGCGCTTCAGCGCCCGGGAAACTGATACCGGAAGGCTCGGCAGTGCCCGCAGCATCCAGGGCAGTACTCGGCGTTTCACGCCGCTGAGTGACTCGGGAATCATGGCCTCTATCACGTGCGGCCCCGGCATTCTCTGGGCGTATTCCAGGGCTTTTGCCATTTCCTCGGCGGTGTGCACCCGCACGCCGTGAACGCCCATGCCGTTGGCCATTTCCGCGAAGTTGATCACCGGGCCGCGCAGGTCCAGCTGGGATTTGGCTTTCTCCCCGGCTTCTTCCGCACCTACCCGCTCCAGTTCGATGTTGAGCACGGAGTAAGAGGCGTTGTTGAAGATGATGGAGGTTACGTTCAGCTGTTCCCGGGCCATGGTCCACAGGGCCTGAATGGTGTACATGGCAGTGCCATCACCGATCAGTGCGATAACCGGCCGGTCCGGGCAGGCCACGGCGGCACCCACGGCATTGGGCAGGCCCTGGCCGATGGCGCCACCGGTGAGGGTGATCATGTCGTGGCGGGGCGCGCCGGCGGTCATTACCGAGAGCATCAGGCTGGAGGTGATGCCCTCGTCCACGATGATGGCGTTCTCGGGCATCAGTTCACCCACCGCTTTGCAGACTTTCTCGGCGGTGAGCTTGCCCCGTGGCCGGCCCGGCCGTTTCGCTGGTTGCAGCTTCGGTTCGGCCTGGCTGGCGCCAACGGCGTCGTTGAGCTTGTTCAGGCTGGCCAGGATGTCCTGGTCGGGCGCCACCAGGGTATGTACCTGGCAGGTGTCCGGCACCAGGTAGCTCTTCTTGCCGGGATAGGCGAAGAAGGAGACCGGCGCCTTGGCGTCCACCAGAATCAGTTGTTCCACGTCCGTCAGTTGCACCGTAGCCAGTTCGGCCAGGTAGGCCAGGCGTTCGATGTAAGGCAGGCCGGCGCCCCGCTCAATGCGGGTTGGGAAGGTTTCCGCCAGCAGGGTCACGCCACTGTGTGCGGCCAGTTTGGCGGCCGCCAGCATGCTCGGTTCGCGCAGGGAATGGCCACCCATCAGCAGGGCGGTTTTCTTGCCGGAACGGATGGCCTTGGCAATGGCTTCAACTGTGGCATCGTCTGCCGGCTCGGGCGTCGGCGGTGCCACAGGCGCGCTTGGCACACCGCCCTCACCCCAGGACACATCCGCCGGCAATATCAGCGTGGCAACCTGCCCGGGCGCGCTGCGGGCAGCGGCAATGGCTTCGGCGGCATCCTGGCACAACGTTTCGGTACTCTTGGCCGTGCGTACAAACCCCGGGGACACGTTGCGGGCAACGGTCTCGATATCAGACTGCAGCTGGGCATCGTATTTCACGTGGTAGGTGGCGTGGTCGCCAACAATGTTCAGCACCGGCACCTTGCCCTTGCGGGCGTTGTGCAGGTTGGCCAGGCCGTTGCCCAGCCCGCAGCCCAGGTGCAACAGGGTGGCGGCGGGTTTGTCGGCCATGCGGGCGTAGCCGTCAGCGGCGCCGGTGGCCACACCCTCGAACAGGGCAAGAACCGCCCGCATTTTGGGCTCGTCATCCAGGGCGGCCACAAAGTGCATTTCGCTGGTACCGGGGTTGCTGAAGCAGACCTCAACACCGGCATCCACCAGGGTTTTCATCAGGGCTTGTGCGCCGTTTGTCATTGTTGTTCTCCAAGCTTTCCGGGTTCAGGGTTTGAGTTTCTATCCAGTTGGTCTGTGCCGATGTCGGCAATTCGGGTAACGCCGGTGAGGGTCATGGCCAGGCGCAGCTCCTGCTGCAGACTGGCCAGCAGGTTTTTCAGCCCGGCCTCACCGCCGCCGGCCAGAGCCCAGGCCCAGGGGCGGCCGATCATCACGCCCCGGGCACCGAGAGCCAGGGCCCGGAAAATATCCACGCCACTGCGAATACCGCCATCCACGAGCAGTTCGGTTTCTGATCCCACAGCGGCCACAATTTCCGGCAGTTTGCTTGCGCCGGAGGCGACGCCGTCCAGCTGACGGCCGCCGTGGTTAGAGACGATGATGCCGTCTGCCCCCACGTTCACCGCCTGGCGAGCGTCTTCCCCATCCAGTATGCCTTTCAGCAGCAGGGTACCTTTCCAGTGGCGGCGCAGCCATTCAATGTCGGCCCAGGTCACGGTGGGATCAAACTGGGCATCAATCCAGGCCTTGAACGCGTCGAGATCTCCGGCATCCGGCACCACGTCACTGAGGTTGCCAAAGTTCAGGGGGCCGCCGCGCACGGCCACATCCCAGAGCCAGCCGGGGCGGGACAGCAGTTGAACGGCCTTCAGGGCCTTCGCGCGGGCTCCGGAGTTGGAGAGGCCATTGCGCAAGTCGCGATGGCGCATGCCCGGTTGCGGCAGGTCGACGGTAAACACCAGTGTGCGGCAACCGGCTGCCCAGGCTTTATCCAGCAGGGCTTCGATACGGGCCCGGTCACGAATCATGTAGAGCTGGAACCAGGCCGCCTTGGAAACGGCGGTCTGCACTTCTTCCACCGGGCAGATGCCTACGGTGGAGAGGGTAAACGGGATGCCGGCTGCTTCTGCGCTGCGGGCCGCCTGCACTTCCCCACGCCGGGCCATCATGCCGGCCAGCCCGAGCGGCGCGAGCACCATGGGCATGTCGCAGGTCTCGCCGGCGAGGGTACTTGTGGTATCCACCTGGTCGACATCAATCAATACCCGCTGGCGCAGTTTTATGCCATCCCATTCGGTTTCATTGGCCCGGAGGGTCTGTTCGTCTGTTGCGCCGCCGTCCAGGTAATCAAACAGGAACCGGGGCAACCGGGCGCGGGCCCTTGCCCGGTAGTCTTCAGCGGTGGCCGGGTAGCTCAGCTTCAACGTCATGGCGGTTAGCCCCCCGCCACAATGGAGCGCACCGCTGCCCGGGCCGTCATGATGCAGCCCGGCAGGAAGGTACCTTCCAGGGAGCGCTTGCCGTTGGCACCACCGCCACCAAAGCCTGCGGCCTCGCCCACACAGTAGAGACCTTCAACGGGTGCGCCCTGGGCGGTGAGGACGCGACTCTGCAGATCAGTCTGCAGGCCACCCAGGCTCTTGCGGGTAATCAGCTGCATGCGGATGGCGATGAACGGGCCCGCACCGGATTTCTGCAGCGGCGCCGGCTTGCAGGTGCGAAGGCGGTCCGGCTTCCATTCCCGGGCGTGCTGGATCATGCGGATCTGGGGATCGTCATGGAGACTGGTGCCTGTCGCGAAATTGGCATCGAAGGCATCGGCGGTAGCCTGGAGCGTACCCGGATTGATGTCGTTGGAGCAGGTCAGCGCGTTCATCTTGCCAGCCAGGTCGGCGAGGTTCTCCGCCACCAGGAAATCCCGGCTTTCATGCTGCATCTGTCGCACCAGGGCGTGGTTGCCCAGCAACAGCTCTTTTACAAACTGGGGGAACTGTTTGTCCCGGATGCGGGCGTTGTGCTCGGCGCCGGAGATGGCAAATTCCTTGGCGGCAATGCGCCAGTTCAGCAGGTGCCAAGTCCAGGGCTTTTCCTGTTCCGCCACCCGCTGGCAAAGCCAGTGGGTATCAAAGCCGGTCACCAGGGGTTCCGGGCCAATCCGTTCACCCCGGTGGTTCAGCCACAGGGCCGATTTGCAGGGAATGGTTGAAAGGCCATGGCCGGGAAAGTGGGGGTACGGATGCGGGAAGCCGGCCGCGTAGTTCCACATTTCGCCGGCATGGGTAATCCGGCCTCCGAGGGTGTCGGCCACCCAGTGATGCATGTGGCCATCGGCATAGGGGTGGGCACCGTTCAACATGCGGGTGGGTTGCGGGCGATCCACCGGCCAGTTGGCCCGGCATTCCTTGTGGCTGCCGTTGATGCCGCCGGTGGCCAGAACCACCGCCGAAGCCGCGAAGCGCACTTCCTCATCAGTGACCTCGTTAATGGCCAGAGCGCCGCTCACTTTTCCCGCTTCGTGGTCGAGTTCGGTGATGCGATGCTGGTGCAGCAGGGTGAGCTTGCCGCTGGTGTTCTCCCGGTGCAGCGCCGTCATCAGGCACCGAACCAGTTCCCGGGCGGTGCCCCAGACCACATGGTAACGGGGCAAACGGTTGCCATCGCCGAAACGGCCGCGCTCAACCCAGTTCACCGCCGGCAGGAATTTTATGCCTTCGTTGCTGAGCCAGTCGTAAACCTCGGAGCGTGAATGCTCCACGTAGTAACGGGCCCATTGCAGGGGCAATTCATCGTCGGAGGCCAGCTTGCCGAAGCTGAGCCAGTCGTCCAGGGCAATCTCTGGTGTGTCTGCAATCTTCATGCGTTTCTGCAGCGGCGTGCCCACCAGCATCATGCCGCCAAAGGCCCACAGGGCCAGGCCTCCCATGCGTTCTTCGGTATCCCGGTCTGCCAGGACAACGGACTTGCCGGCGCGCAGGCCTTCCAGGGCGGCAACAATACCAGCCAGCCCTCCGCCGACTACCAGAATATCTGAGGTAATTACCTTGGCCATATCGCATCCGACCTGATCGCAATGAGTTGTCAGCTTTAAAGATATACCGGTACCATAGCTTTAAAATTGACTTCAGAGGCCAACAAAATTGACGTTAGAGGCCACGGTTTCCATTGGCTGGGTCAACACCGTGATCGGTGCTGCAGAGAGGCTGTCGGTAACGGCCGAGCAACTGCTGGCCGCGGCAGGTATTCCGCACTCCGCCTGCGAACTGGAACGCTGGCCGATTGACGACATTACCCGGCTCTGGCACGCCGCCGAACGCTGCACCGGCGACCCGGGCTTTGGCCTGAAAGTGGGTGCGGAGTTCTCCCCCATGAGTATCAGCGGCGTCGGGTTTGCGCTGCAGTCCGCCGCCACCCTGCGGGAAGCCATCGTGATGGTGCAGCGTTTCCAGCGGCTGATCTCCGATGGCGGGCGTTTCCAGGTTGTTGCCGGCAACGCGGCCACCTGGCTGGTTTACCATCCCAGGCAGGGCCTGCTGGCATTCAGCCCTCATCAGATCGAGGCGGTGCTGGCCTCGGTGGTGGGCTTCGGGAGCTGGGTTACGGGAACCCGGATGCAACCGGCCCGGGTGCAGTTCAGCCAACCGCGACTGGGGCCGTTGGCGGGATATCAGACGGTATTCAACTGCCCGGTGGAGTTCGAGCAGGCGTTCAGCGGGGTACTCATCGACAATAGCGTCCTGGACCAGCCCCTGCCCCAGGCAGACCCTCAGCTTGCGCAAGTGCACGAGCGCTACACAACCGCCCGCCTCGCCGCGCTTTCCATCAACAGTGCCTCGGTACCGGAAATTCGCAGATGGCTCACCGCCCGGATAGGGCCGGTTCTGCCTCGCCGGGCAGACGCAGCGGAAGCCCTTGGCATCAGCGAACGCAGCCTGGCCCGGCGGCTCCGTGAACAGGGCAAGACATTTGATGGGCTTGTTGACGACGTACGCCGCGAAAAGGCTCTGCAGGCGGTTGCCGATTCCACCTCTTCCCTGCCGGAAATCGCCGAAGCGCTGGGGTTTGCCGAGGTAAGCACCTTTTACCGCGCATTCCGCCGCTGGACGGGCATGCCACCGGTGCGGTGGCGCAAGCAGGTAAACCTGGCTGAGTAAATATTCTTCGGCTGGGGCAAATGGTCATTAAGGTGTCACCTCACTGACACTGCATTGTCACCTCTCAGGATTAGCGTTGCATTGTAAGTCGCAATCAAGCGAGCTTATTCATTGCAAAAGGTGATCCAATGACGCCTGCTTCATACCCCGACATGATGCTTCGCATTGAGGACATGGGGGTGACTTACCCCGGCAATGTCCTTGCTCTACGGCCCACCACCGTTGATTTCAACAAGGGCGAGTTTACGGTCCTGCTCGGCCTTTCCGGTGCGGGCAAATCCACTCTGCTGAGGTCACTCAACCACCTGGTGCAGCCAACGGCTGGCAAGGTCGTTTCGGCGGAATTTGGTGACCTTGATAACCACAAAACAGTGCGGCTGCACCGAAGCCGCACTGCCATGGTGTTCCAACATCATCAGTTGATCGAGCGCCACACTGCACTCCAGAACGTGCTGACGGGCAGGCTTGCCTATCACAGCACCTGGCGCAGCCTGTTACCACTGCCCAGGTACGATCTTGAACTTGCCCTTCACTGCCTTGAACGCGTTGGGCTTGCCGACAAAGCTCTGGCCAGGATTGACCAGCTGTCTGGTGGCCAGCAACAGCGAGTGGGCATCGCCCGTGCGCTTGCACAACAGCCCTCAATGATTCTCGCGGATGAACCCGTTGCCAGTCTGGATCCGGCCACATCGGAAAAGGTACTGGGGTTACTGCGCGATATCTGCCAGGAAGACGGTATTACCGCTGTTATTTCGCTGCATCAGCTGGAATACGCCCAACGCTTCGCGGACCGAATCATAGGCCTGGCGAATGCCCGGATTGTGTTCGATGCACCACCTGCACAATTGAAGCAACACCACCTGAATGAGATCTACCACGGGAACTATGAGACCAAACCTCGAACCGTCCCAGTTCCCGGCAATACACCCGTTAACCCCCAACCGAAGAAACTGGAGATAGCCCGATGAAAGCGTTCCTGAACCTCTTGATCGCACTCTGCCTGGTGACAGGATTGAATCCGCAGGCACTTGCAGCAGATCCAGACCCTGATCTTTTGAAAGTTGCACTACTGCCCGATGAGAACGCCTCTGAACTGATCAAACGCAATCAACCGCTAAAAGACTACCTGGAAAGCACGCTTGGCAAGGAAGTTGAGCTGATCGTTACTACCGATTATTCCTCGATGATCGAAGCCATGCGCTTCGGACGTATCGACCTCGCTTACTTCGGCCCTCTGTCCTACGTGATGGCCAAGAGCAAGAGTGACATCGAGCCCTTTGCAGCCATGATTGTGGACGGCAAGCCCACGTACCGCTCCATCATCATTGCCAACGCAGACTCCGGGGTTGAGTCCTATGCCGACATCAAGGGCAAGAAGATGGCCTATGGTGATCGGGCCTCAACATCGAGCCACCTGATTCCCAAAACTGTCCTGATGGAATCTTCGGGCCTGGAAGCCGGCCGTGACTACGAGGCACATTTCGTGGGGTCCCACGACTCTGTTGCAGTGAATGTGGCAAATGGCAACGCAGAAGCCGGCGGCCTGTCTGAGGTGATTTTCCAGCATGTGATGGATCGTGGCCTGATTGACCGCAACAATGTGAAGGTTCTCGGGTATAGCGGCGAGTTCCCCCAGTATCCCTGGGCCATGCGCTCAAATCTCGCCCCGGAGCTGAAAGAAAAGGTTCGAAATGCCTTCATCAGCATCGACGACAAGGAAATCCTGAGCAACCTTAAGGCTGAAGGCTTTGCTGCTATCTCCGATTCGGATTACGACGTAATCCGGCGCATGGGCAGCCTCCTGAACCTCGACTTCGCCAAGATGTGAGGAACTCCATGAGTTATACCCCGACGGAACCGGCGACTCTGTCGCCGGCTCCGTCAGCTCCGGTGCTGGATGAGCATGCCCGGGGCTGGCGGAGAAAACTCCTGCAGGCAGGCTTGGTTCTTGCGGTGATTCTCATTGCCAGCTGGTACGTGGGCCTGCTCAATTTCAAAACCCTTGCCAATGGCGTGCCGGCGATTGGCGTCCTGCTGGGTGAATCGCTGCCGCCCGACTTTACAAATGTGATGAATTGGGTGTCGCCACTTGTCGATACCCTCGCAATGAGCATTGCCGGCACTGCAATTGCGGTTGCCGCTTCGGTACCGCTAGCTTTCCTTGCTGCCCGGAATACGTCGCCGCACCCGGCTGTTTTCCATATAACACGCACCATCCTAAATGGTCTGCGGTCAGTTCCCGAACTGATCATGGGGATTATCTTTGTCGCTGCCGTCGGCTTTGGCGCGCTACCGGGCGTTCTTGCCCTCGGCCTTCATTCCATTGGAATGGTCGGTAAATTCTTTGCAGAAGCCATTGAACATGTGGACGAAGCCCCGGTGGAAGCTGCCGATGCTGCCGGAGCTACCCGCCTACAGGTTCTCTGGCACGCAGTTCTGCCCCAGGTTCTGCCGCAGTTCGCCGATGTATCCATCTACCGTTGGGAGTACAACTTCCGCGCTTCGACCGTCATGGGCATGGTAGGGGCCGGAGGCATCGGTTTCGAACTCATGGGCTCACTGCGCATCATGCAGTACCAGGAAGTCAGTGCCATCCTGATTGTTATCCTCCTGATGGTCACGATTGTTGATAGCCTGAGCGGCTTCCTCCGTAAGAAATTCAAGTAAGGAAAACGAATGAAACCAAGAGTTGTGATAACTCACCGGGTACACGATGAAGTCCTGGCTGCCCTCGAACCACATTGTGAGCTGGTAACCAATCAGTCAAACCGCACGCTCCCGCCAGATTCGGTAAAAGCCAGGGTATCCACGGCCGATGCCGTGATGGCCTTCATGCCGGACAGAATCGGCGAGGAGTTTCTGGCTGATTGCCCGAACCTGAAGATCGTGGGCGCCGCCCTGAAAGGTTACGACAACTTCGATGTGGACGCCTGCACTCGCCATGGGGTGTGGCTGTCATTTGTGCCGGATCTTCTAACCGTTCCCACCGCAGAACTGACCATCGGACTCACCGTCGGTCTTACCCGGCAGGTAAAGGCAGCGGACGAATTTGTTCGTTCCGGAGAATTCAGAGGGTGGCAGCCGAAGTTCTACGGGCTGGGGATTGAAGGCACCACCATTGGCATTGTTGGGATGGGTGCCATTGGCAAGGCCATCGCCGCCCGTCTTCAGGGCTGGGGTGCGAACCTGCTGTACTCACAGCCCGAAGGCTTACGTGCGGATGAGGAAGTGAAGTTGGGGCTGGCGCGCACAGGGCTGGAAGAGCTTCTCGCTCAATCCGATATCGTAATACTGGCATTGGCACTTAACGAGCATACCTTTCACACCATAAACCCTTCACGCCTGGCACTGATGAAGCGGGGCGCCTATCTGATCAACCCTTGCAGGGGCTCCGTGGTGGATGAGAAAGCCGTATTGGCGGTACTGAGTTCCGGACAGTTGGGTGGCTACGCCGCCGATGTGTTCGAAATGGAGGACTGGGCGCGATCGGATCGTCCGCACGAGATCAGTCCGGAGTTACTTGCGCATCCGAACACATTATTTACCGCTCACATTGGCTCGGCCGTACAAAGTGTAAGGCGAGCCATCGAACAAAGGGCGGCCGAGAACATTCTGCAGGCATTGAGGGGTGAACGGCCGCGAGATGCGATCAACTCTGTGTCGGTACGTGAGGACTTTCCATGCTGAATCCGGTCTGGCTCAAGAGCTTTATTGCGTTGGTCCAGCATCAGAGTTTTCAGACCGCTGCCGAGAATCTTGGAATAGCCCAACCCACTCTCTCCCAGCACATCCAGAAACTTGAACAGGACCTGGATGTGCTGTTGATTCGAAGGGGAAGATCAGGCTGCGAGCCAACCAGAGCGGCTTTGGCACTGGTACCATTCGCAAACAGTATTTTGCGCCTCGACAAACATGCTCGTGAAGCGGTTCGGGGGGCCGGCGTTCGGATAGGTGCGAGCTCAAACATTGGCATCTACATGCTCCAGCCCTACCTTCGGGCCTTCAGGGACGATACAGCCTCGCCAGACGTAGACCTCGTAATTGATAATAACCCCTCAATTGCCCGGCAACTAACGATAGGCGAACTCGACATAGCCATAATGGAGTGGTGGCAGCCCAAACCCGGATTTCTGGCGCAGGATTGGCGGCAAGAACAGATGGTACTCATTGTTCCACCCGATCACCCATGCGCAGATCTTCAATGCATAGATCGGGACACCCTCGCAGAAATGACGCTGCTTGGCGGAGAGCCTGGCACAGGCACAGGTCGGCTACTGGCAAACTTCTTTGGTGACGAGGGACCGTTTCCGAAGGTGTCCATGCAACTAGGGAGCACAGAGGCTGTCAAACAGGCAGTAAAGGCGGGACTGGGTATATCGCTAGTGCTGGAAGCGACTGTGAGGGAGGAAGTTCGCGCGGGCTCGCTACATGCCATCCCTGTCAGTAACCCCGGATTGGCAAAGGAACTTATGGTGGTCTACCCGAATGCCCTGGCCAATCATCCCCCGGTCTCTTCGTTCCTGAGCCATTTATGCCATTGAGCAAATGAGTAGTTCGTTCCACCAAACGAAGCTTATTCGCCAGACAAACTGTGCTATTTTGATCGACAGGGCCAAACCCGAAGTAAGCGCGCAGTGGGTGAAGTCCTGGCAATAAATCGACACGGAGGTAGTCTTTATGCGTATCGCAAAAGAAGATGTACCTGTTCGGATCGATGCCCCCGGTGCAATAGCTCGGCAGAAAACCGATTTCGGTGATGTCACGGGCTACGGGAAGATGGGCGCTGAGTATTTTTCGTTTGGCGCCGGCACCGATATAACGGAGTTGCTTCACGGGCTTGAAAACGACAGTTGTCAGAGCCCCCATTGGGGATATGTTGTTAGCGGCGAAATCACCGCGATTTACACCGATGGAGAGGAAGAAACTTCCCGCAGTGGTGATCTGTTCTACTGGCCTCCCGGGCACAGCGTGAGAGCAGAGGCAGACACCGACATTGTGATGTTCAGCCCCGAGCACGAGCACGGAGAAGTAATCGACCACATCCGGCGTCAAGTCAGCGGTTGAGCCGTTTAGACGCCCCTGACTGTGGGGAGGGCTAGGAGTCTGCGCGGCAGAAGCTACATTCTGGCACAATAGATCAAAATTCTTCAGCAACAGGATGACTGATGGGAACCACTTTCCGCCCGTATTCGCCTGGCCAGGAACTGCTTCTTCCCCCGAGCCTGAACGAGTGGC
>NZ_JBSXNQ010000014.1:0-8226 GCF_056857715.1 Marinobacter sp. L-13 | reverse complement strand
CTAGTGTTCCGTCTGGTTAATTCCTAAGCGGAAGTGCGCTATAATTCGAGCTATTATTTACGAGCTCGGAGACTCTGTTTTGGCCCGGAAACCAGCACCCTTTAATCTTACGGTAAACGATCAACTCGAGCTGGAAAGCTGGTTGCGAACAAGCACGCTGAGTCAGAATCTTGTTCTGCGAGCACGAATCGTTTTGGCCCTGAATTCCGGTGAATCACCCAAAGTCGTTGCGGAGCAACTGGGAACCACGACGGCCACGGTATTCAAGTGGCGTAATCGTTACACCGAACAGGGTCTGAGCGGTCTTCGGGATGCACCAAGACCTGGACAACCCAGAAAGCTGGACCAGAAAAAGGTTAAAGCTATTCTTGATGACACGG
This sequence comes from Marinobacter sp. L-13, assembly GCF_056857715.1. Lineage (NCBI taxonomy): Bacteria > Pseudomonadati > Pseudomonadota > Gammaproteobacteria > Pseudomonadales > Marinobacteraceae > Marinobacter > Marinobacter sp. L-13. The sequence goes on along the minus strand of NZ_JBSXNQ010000014.1, from coordinate 7,846 downwards.
TCAAAAAGCTGCCCAAGGAATCTACCCACTGGAGCGTCCGGTTGATGGCCGAATATGCCGGTGTTAGCCGCTGGCAAGTGCATCAGATCTGGAAAGCGGCTGACCTGAAACCACACCGGCTGAAAACCTTCAAAATAAGCAACGATCCAGACTTTGCTGAGAAGGTTTTCGATGTCGTTGGCCTGTACCTGAATCCGCCGGATAACGCGCTGGTGCTGTCGGTTGACGAAAAAACGCAGATCCAGGCACTGGATCGCACTCAACCAAAGCTGCAACTGAAACCCGGCCAGATCGAGCGCCGTACCCACGATTACAAGAGGCACGGGACGACCAGCTTATACGCGGCCCTGAATATCCTGAACGGCGAAGTGATTGGGCGCATTACACAACGCCACCGCGCCAAAGAGTTTCTCGATTTTCTGCGACAAATTGATCGAGAAACACCGAAAGAGCAGGACCTTCATCTGATTCTGGACAACAGCTCGACTCACAAAACACCAGAAGTGAAGGCCTGGCTGGAAAAGCATCCCCGGTTCAAGCTTCACTTCACACCAACCAGCGCCTCTTGGCTGAATGCCGTGGAGGGCTGGTTTGGTCAACTGGAACGCCGCGCTTTGTACCGTGGCATTTTTACCAGTGTCGGCGAACTTAAGAAGGCGATTCGTCGCTTTATCCAAACTCATAATGAGAAACTGGCAAAGCCGTTCCGCTGGCACAAGAGTGCAGAATCGATTATGACTTCAGTGACGCGAGCAAAGCTGAGTGTTATTGATAATAAATAAACGGATTACCCAGACGGGACACTAGGTAGCGCGCTTCGTTATTGCAATCAATGGCTTCCATCACCTTCTGAACTTCAACAGTCGACAACCGCTGCTCGATTTTAGCCTTGATAAAGCCGACATGCCCACCACCGTGGGCCACGCTCTCCGGCATGGGTGTTTTGAATGTGGAATCCCCGACAAAGATCTCGTGCTGGGAAACAATGATGTGGTCAATCTGGGTGGTGCCGGCTTCGGTGGGCAGGGCAACGTTCTTGATCAGGTGGCAACGGGTTTTACCTAGAGAGAGTTTGGCGGAGAAATTAACCACTGCTTCCCCGGCTTTGCCTTTGAAACAGGGGGATTTGATAACCGCCGCAAGAATGAAAAGCGGTATCAGGTACCAGATATAATCGAAGAGGGGCAGTAATGCCGGGGCGTAGTCCATCTGTCATCCTTAACAGCGGCGTTTATCCGTTTCTTATTACTACACACTAGTCCAACCCTTGGGAAACTTCCCACTCGGGAGACGAAAAATTTAGTAAACCACATAAAACAAACCTGTCCCGGTTCTCTGCAAATAGGCCGTTTCCGATTCTGAGCGGTCACGACCGGCCCGCCAAAAGCCATAACAGCAAGCCAGCACTCCCGAGAAGAAGCACTGCAAAATGGACCGCCAGGTTCTTGCGGACAGTTGGGGCAGGCTTAGCGGTGAAACCGAAATAATCGTCACCAAACAGCCCAACACCACAGCGCTCACAGTAGTTTTTCGAGTAAGAGACCCGAAGCTCAGACGGCTCAAACCTTATTCGGCAACTGTAACAACTGGGCTTAATCACTTCGGGCTCCGATTTGTTTGAAAAACCGGGCCAAGAAATCCAGCTGATCTTCGATGGACCGATCCAGAGCTTCGCCCCGATAGACATCAAAATGACCGACCGGATAGTGCTTCACTTCCGCGTTCGGCATCCTCTGGGCCGCTTTGACCGCAGAGCTCGCCGGAGCGACGGTATCGTGGTCGCAAATCAACACCAGTGCCGGGCAGGCGACTTTGCTGGCCAACCGGATGGGCCGGAAAAGAGGAATGGCATAACTCACGCCCGCGGCGACGTAATTCGACGCGTTATCCGCCAGCAAGAGAACATAGCCCTCCTGGCAGTCCTCAGCCGTCATCATGCCCAACTCGCCGGGGCGGCCGGCCGAAGCAATATACCGGGGAGACATCCCCAGCCCACGACGAAACCAGTCGACTGTTCCGTGCCAGGTCAGGCGCATCGCCTGCATGAAGCCGGCATAACCGACAACCCCCAGCAACGACGCCAAACCATCCATCATCGGGCATTGGGAGATGGTGCATTGCACGCTTCCATCCTTTGCCGCGGCCGCAATCACCAGCCCGCCGGAAAACGACGTTCCCCACAGGCAGATGCGGCTGCCATCGACACGATCCAGCTGCCGCGCAAAATTCAGTGCCGCCAGCCAATCCGCCACTTCCTTCCGGGGGCTCAGCGTCTGGCGTGGCTGGCCATCACTGTCGCCGAAATGGCGGTAGTCAAAGGCAAACACTGCATAACCCGCATTGCAGAAAGCTTCTTTGAACGGTGCAAGACCACTGGCATGAGTCAGCCCAAAACCATGGGCCATGACGACACACGGTAAACCTTTACTGCCGGCATCCGGCGTATAGAGAACACCGCGACAGGTTGTACCATCGCTCTGAAATTCCAGGGGCGTTTCGATCATTGTTTGGCTCGCATGCTTGAAGGTCGAGAGTCTCAGGATAGCTCATTGCTTCCGGATCAAACCGGCAGTTCAATAATCTCACCAACCACACTGTCTTCACTCACCTGCAACCGCCCCACCGTGATCGGCAGCGTAAATCGCCGGGGCCAGGCAGATAAGCGTTGCTATAGTGAAACAAGCCCGCCTCACTCCCATAGTGGCGAGATCCAGTGCAAACGCACAACCCATGGCAGGAGTTTCCCATGCCCACTTACACCGTCACGGTCGCGAATCTGTCTCTGTCGCCGCAGCAGAAATCACAGATCGCCGAGGCCATCACAGCGGCCCACAACGCCCAAACCGGCGCGCCCCGGTTCTTTGCCCAGGTTCTGTTTTCTGCGGCCAGTGGGGGCGATCACTTTGTGGGTGGCAGAGTGAACGCCGCGCCTCAGGTGTATGTGCACGGCCTGGTGCGGGAGGGCAGAAGCACCGAAATCAAACAGGCCCTGATGAGCCAGATGCTTGAAGAAATCGCCCAAATCATCAACATCACAGCTGAGAAAGTCTGGATCTATCTGCAGGACATTCCGGCCACCCAGATGATCGAGTTTGGGCGGTTTTTGCCAGCACCGGGGGAGGAAGTTGAGTGGGAAAAGGGGATGTCTTCGGAAGAGCGGGCCAGTTTACCCAAATAACCGCAATGATAGGTCTGTTGCGGTTTTCAACGCTCCCACCCTCAGTCAAGCCGCGCGACCAGATCCGTTATCCTCACCCGAAAATAAATCTGTCCCGGTTTCCCTAATCTGTCCCGGTTTTCCTGGATTAGCTGACCACTACAAATCGCCGATGTGGGTCTGGTGATCGCCGTTTAATCGGATCGGTTAACAGATAGCATGACAAGAAGTCTTACCAACTCCTGTTGTCTTTTCACTCCCGTTTTATCAAAGATACTTCTTAACTGAACTCTAAGCGTTGTTACGCTATTACCGTTTAGCTCAGCGATTTCTCCCAGGTTCAAGCCATTGAGAAGTCCGATCGCCAATTTGGTTTCTGCAGGGGTGAGCTCGTAAAGTTGTTTTAAGACATCGGCGGAGACGCGGATATTGGTCTCAGGATCGCTTATAAAAAGGAGCGCGACGTCTTGCATACTTACAAGCGAAACCTCGCCAGGTGCCTCTGATTTTTCGCCGCAGATTAAGGACAAAGGTGCCAAAGCCTCCGAATGATGGAGGCTAATTGCTCGTGCATTGTATTTCGTCTCGTTGGACTCGGACTGTATAGAATGTTCAATCGCCTCGCTCAGCTCAAGTTGGTGCTCGTTCTTCCACGCCTTCAATTGCCCATCTTTTACTCCAAGGGCAGGGTGATAGTCGAGAATGGTTTTGGCTGATTCGTTCAGAAACACTATGGTTAAATCTTTTTTGACCAGAGCCACACCCATTGCCAAGTGAGATAAAGCCGCTTTCATGCTCTGATTGTGGCTCTTGATAGCTTGGAAGGCGCGCTGGATTTTGAGTGCCCTTTGGAAGTGAGGGTGTAGAAGCTGGATGAGATGGAGGTCTTCTTCACTGAATGGGTTTGCCTCAAATGATCGATGTATCCCCAGACCCACGTGCCACTCGGCATTCTTGAAAATATTCAAACCTGCAACATAGCCTACGTCATTCGGCTTTAGCAGTAGCCGATAGTACATAGGATGATCTTCTTTAACTTTTTGATGATCAATAATCGTTGAGCTTGCACCCTCCGCTTTTTCCAGCATTACTCGATAGGCGTGGTCATACCGACCAAGTCCGAGTCGATAAGAGTAGCTGCTCAACGCCGGTAACCCGTGCGCTGCCAACAGAGTGCGACGTTTCTCGACATAGTCTTCGCAAAAAATGCCGGCAGATTTTGCGTTTAGCGCTGCGCATAATTGCTGAATCACGCTTACCCAGTGTTCTGGTCGATAGGCAGCTTCATAGATCTCCCCGACCAGATCTAGCACTGAGCTTTTATCCATCATGCTTGGTCTGTCTCCTTGGCAATGAGTGCGCATACTCCATTTGATGTATGTGGATAGCCTGAGTTTTGGTTAATTTGAAGCCACAGGTGAACCGCGTGAACGTCGCTTTACTCCACGAGTCTGTTGGATGGCGCAGAGTTTCGCCGTCACCAGTGCATGCCAGTTTATTAATACGCCTGGCGCCCTGTGTGGATGTTAAATGCATCACAAAATCTGTCATTTTTAATTGGTTTGTGTCTAAAAACTGTACGTCCAAGCACTTGGTTCGGCGGACGAGATCAGGCGGCACGAATTATTGAGCGAATTCGACAATTAAAGAGAGGAAAACCCATGAAAGGATTGTCAGGGATGGGAGCTCTTGTCCTGGGCCAGTTTTTACTTACTGCCTGTGGTGGCGGAGGCTCGTCATCAGATGGCTCACCTCCTGTATCAGAGCCCTCCACTTCGACCGGCCGGTTTATCGACAGCCCAGTCGCTAACATCGGATACCGCACAGAATCTATTCCCGATGGCGTGACCAATGCTAATGGTCAGTTCAAGTACCTTGAGGGCGAGACCGTTACTTTCTTCATCGGCGACCTTGAATTTCCGCCTGCGCCCGCCACTGAAAAAGTCACTCCTTTGGACCTCGCGGGCTCTACCGACACCTCCGACCCCACTGTCATCAATATCATTCGCCTGCTCCAAAGCTTAGATGACGACGGCATTACAAGTACTGGAATCACCATCAATCAGTTGGCTAAAGACAACGCGACCCCAGTTGATTTCTTTATCAGTGAAAGTGAGTTTCAAAACTTGACGGCAGTTAAGGTCCTAGTCGAAAACTCTGGCTCTCCGACTACCAGTCTCATCAGCACCAGCGAGGCTCTTGAGCATTTCGAGGGCATTTTGGTGGGCGAAGGCGTCGAATTTGTTGCGAACCTTGGCATTAACGGTATATGGGTGAATGAAAATACCGACAATGAACTGTTGGCCTTCGTCTTCTTCAGAGATGGCACATACGTCCACCTTGAAGTGGATGAAGAGCTGCCTTTGGACGAGCAACCTGAGACATCAGGTATGGAATGGGGAACATATTCGCTCGATCCAGAGACGAGAGCTCTGACCGTCGACATCGATTTCGATCGGAACCTCGACACTGGCCTCACGAGCAGTGTGAATGGCGGTCTCGATATTTTCGCCAGAGTATCTGGTGATCAACTCACCTTTGAAATCGACGAAAACGGGAATTCAAGTATCGATGACGGTGAGTCCACAGTCTTTTCCCGCTCAGCCTCAGAGACCATGGACGAGCTTGTCGGGATCTGGAAAGTTGCTAATGTTGCCGACTTCAACGATACCCTCGCGCTCATCTTTTTCGCTGATGGCACCTACGTGCACATGGAAATCGACGAGCAGGCACCGTTCGATGAGCAGCCAGAAACGTCAGGCATGGAATGGGGCACTTACTCTGTTTCACCGGGTTCGGACGCGATCACTTTTACCGGTTTATTCGACAACAACGGCGATACCGGACCTGTCAATGGCGTGGGATCTCCAAGCACGATCAGCGCATCGATATCTGACACGTCAATTGTGTTCAATCCTAATAGCGAAGAACCAACCACCTTCCTGAAAGATCCGGCGACACAACCGAGGGCGCTTGCCTTTACTGAGAGCGAACTTCAAAACTTAACCTGGTACGCCGCTCTACAGGAACCTGAGGACTGCGGGCCTGACTGGTTAGTGGAAGAAACGTCTTTCGATGGCACCAGCTACACACTGGATCTTTGCGGGACCGGAACGGATATCGAAACCGGAAGTTATGAAGTGCTGTCTTCTGGGGTTATCTTCTGGCCAGGTTTTGGAGAATACATCGCTCGCAAATCTTTTGATTCTGACCGGCAGGCATTTTACGCGTGCTCCGCGGACACGGAACTGGCAGCTTTAGAGTGCCCCGCTTCGGAGCAATTTCTAAATTTTCTAAATAAAAGTGATGCTGAGGCCTATGTCGCTGAGCAAAATGCTAATCCAGAGCTTACGGTAAGCTGGGAAGCCGAGCTGACTGCGTACTCTCAGGGTGATCTTTTTGAAACCGAGTCTGCGACCATGCAGTGTGATTCGGGCGGGGGCCCAACCGTGGGTGAAGTAGGAACCGAAACCCAGACGTGGTCTCGAGACGGGACAGAGGTTACCGTAACCAGTGACGCCTCTGAGCCCGGATCATTCTGGCTTCTGGATTTCACTCAGTCGACTCTGACGGTTGGTAAGACCTATCAAGAAACGGAAGCTGATCCAACGGGCGAACCGGGTGACATCTTTGAAAATGTCTTTGATATCAGCGAGTCATACACTTGGGATTCAGAGCAAGGTGCATTTATTGGAGAACTCGCGGAAACCATTACGTTGTCTTGGTCTATCGATGGTAGCGAGTCTGTGTGTGAATATACCTATTCTGTGGTCGCAACTCCACAGGGAACCGAAGCCGAAACCAGCGCATTTTTAGGTTTGTAAATTCGATGGACGATCCGTTCTCTGGGCATGCTGCGTGCAGCCCGGAGGACGTTAACAGTCCTTTGGCATATTGTGCCTCTTTTTAGAAGTGTCCGCAGTAACGGGGTAGAACCCCTCTACGAAATCGAGCGGGAAACCAAAGACCTGCCACCGGATAAGCGCTAGAAAATCCGACAAACCAGAGCCAAACCGCTTGCCGATACACTGCATCACGCGCTACCTGGACGATGGCGCAGTGCCCATCGACAACAACCGGATGGAAAACCAGATCCGGAACAGCCGAAAGGGCTACTGCGTTCCTTTTTTGCATTGTGTTTCCTCTTAATTATCTTGTGACTGTCCTGTCACCTAGTCAAAAATAAATCTGTCCCGGTTTTCCGTTAATTGTCGTACCGAAGGTTGCGAATACGGCAGGCGGGGCCCTTAAAGGCTTCTCCCTATTTAACTCGGCGGTATATCGACTTAGGTGAGAGTCGAATTTGAAACCTGCAGAAACCGGAGCATGTCACGGCTCCCCCATCTGATCAAACCGCCAGTTCAATAATCTCACCAACCACACTGTCTTCACGTACCTGCAACCGTCCAACCGTGATCGGCAGCGTAAATCGCCGGGGCCCGGCAGATAAGCGTTGCTATAGTGAAACAAACCCGCCTCACTCCAATAGTGGCGAGATCCAGTGCAAACGTACAACCCATGGCAGGAGTTTCCCATGCCCACTTACACCCCCTATGTGTCAGCGTAGTTGTCGCCTGAATATTTCAGAGGACAACCATGCCCCATTATTCACCGGAACGTAAAGAAGCCATTCTCCAGAAGATGGCCCCACCTCACAGTCTGACTGTTGCCGAGTTGGCCAGCCAGGAA
>NZ_JBSXNQ010000013.1:0-14701 GCF_056857715.1 Marinobacter sp. L-13 | reverse complement strand
GAGTTATTGTCAAATCTGGTGTATGAGCATCAGGCGGCGTCTCTGCCGGATTGATCATCCACCCGTTCTCCATCCCGAAACTGAACGTTATTCACGACCAGCTTCAGTTGGTTAAACCCCTTGATCCGCTTCCAGCGTTTCTGGGCGGATTGGAGCAATTTAAATACCATCGATAACGTAGTGTCGCGGTTGCCACAGGACCGGCTTCGCTTGGTCCTCAGCCTGACTGTGGCGAAGGTGGACTCAATGGGATTCGTGGTCCTCAAGTGAATCCAGTGCGCTGCCGGGAAATCGTAAAAGGCCAGCAGTTCATCCCGGTCTTTTTCGAGGTTTTCCATGGCCTTCGGGTACTTGTCCCGGAATCGCCTTAACGTGCTGTCAAAGGCTTTGTGAGCGCCATCACGGGTCTCCGCCAGATAGATCTCATGCAGGTCTGACTTCACCTTCGGCTGTACGGACTTGGGCAGCTTGTCCAGCACGTTGGCAGTCTTGTGAACCCAGCACCTCTGGTGCCGGGTATCCGGAAACACCTTGCTCAGCGCTTTCCAGAAGCCCAAAGCCCCGTCGCCTACGGCCAGCTTGGGCGCATTGTCCAGGCCACGTTCACGCAAGCCGGTGAGCAGCTCTCGCCAGCTGGCTTCGGACTCGCGGTGGCCATCTTCCACCGCGACCAGCTCCTTGTGGCCATGCTCTGTGACCCCGATAATCACCAGCAGGCAAAGTCGATCATCCAGACGAACATTGCTGTAGACACCGTCTGCCCACCAGTAGACGTAGCGCTTCTGGCCCAGGTCACGGCGACGCCAATCCTCGTGCTCCTTCAGCCACCGTGCCTTGAGCCGTGACACCGTGTTGGCGGACAGGCCCTTGGCCTGCTCGCCGACCAAGGCACTCAGGGCCTCCTGGAAATTGCCAGAGGAGACACCGCGCAGGTAGAGCCAGGGGATGAGTTCATCCAGACTCTGGGCCCGCTTCAAATACGGTGGCAGGAGCTGACTGTTGAAGCGAATGCCGGAGCCGCTGCGGTCCCGGACCTTGGGCACCTGAACGTCAACATCTCCAACGCCTGTCTGAATGGTTCGCTTTGGTAAATGACCGTTTCGGACTACCGCCTTGCGACCATCGGGTGTCAATACATCGGCATACTGATCCAGTAGCCCCTGAAGCTCAGACTCGACAGCCCGCGCAATCAGGTCACGGGCACCCTGTCGGATCAGATCGTGCAAGGGATCGTTCGTGGTCGCCTCTGGTTGTGAAAGAGCATGCAGGTTAGACTTGGACATGGCGTATCCATCCTCTGTTGGTTGTGATCTTGGTGGTGATCAACCAACAGGATACGCCATCCTTTCAGCCTGCTTCCATACACCAGAAATCACCATAACTCCCATCGCGTTTCTGGCCGTCGCTCGGAACATGATTTCGACCTACAACGAAATTGGGGACGGCAAGAAAACCTGGGGCGATATGGGGATGCACGGTGGTATGGGCGTTCTGCTGCTCGTCTTTGTTGTCTTCCTGCTTACCGAAGCCTCAACCGTTATCTTCTGATGAATCAACCAGGAATGAAGGGTCGAGAAATCGACTTCATCCCCGACCGGCTCATTGAAGAGCCGGTTGTTTTCCGGGGGCTAACGGATACGGAAGTCGTTGTTCTCATCAGCGTTGGCCTAGTTTTTTGGATTCCTGTCTCAGTTCTGGTGCTACTGCCGTTCGGGTGGGGGTTGTTTGGCGTTGGGATCGGAGTGGGTATGGCCATCGCCAGTTTGCTGGTCATAGGGAAATACCTTCAGGAGCTGAAGCGCCGCAGACCTGACGGTTTGCATATTGTCTATCTGAAGAAACTTGCCCAGAAAAAATTCAGTTTCATCAATTTCAACTACATCGAGACGTCCCAAGGCTGGGATATACGGCGCGAGAAGCCCGTTGTTCGAATTCACATGGAGACGGAGGAGTGACAATGGGGCGTACAAAAAAAGCTCTCGATGGTCGCGATTCGCACATTCTGACCCTACGAATACTGCTCGGACTTTTAAGTGTCGCACTGATTCTTACGATCATGGGATGGAGGGATGCACCCGAGCACATCAAAGTGGATATACCGCCCGATCTTCGTTCTGGCTCTACCCGTGGAATCGACGAACGGCATCCATTCAATATTTATGCGTTTGGCTACTACATCTGGCAACAGATGAACAATTGGCCAGTCGAAGGTACCGATAACTATAAACAACAGATCGAGCGCCTGAGCTGCTACATCACTCCACGATTTAAGGGTGAACTGGAGCGGGATTATCAGCAGCGCCTTCTAAACCACGAGCTCACCCGTTCTCGCGCACTTCAGGAAATGCCGGATCGCCCGTACACGGCCAAACGAGTCTATGTGGAATCTGGAGACAGTTGGGTGGCGTTCTACGACGTCAACGTAAAAGAGACGTTCCGTTCCGAGATCGTCAAAGACATTTTTGTTCGATACCCCCTTCGAGTCGTGCGCTGGGATGTGGATCCCGAGTGCAATCTGTGGGGCCTGGCGCTTGACGGTTTTTATAAAAAACCGAGGCGACTGGAAGGCAGCAGCCGGGAGCAGGATGACGTTCAGAACACCTCTTCGGAAATCGGTGAATAAACATGCGGAAATTCATTATCACATCAGTCGCCTTCCTGTGTGTCGCCACATCAAGTTGGGCGGAACAGATTATTCATTATGACAATCTGCCGGTGACCATTGAGCTGCATAATGGCGAGGAACGATCCATTCAGTTCGGTTCCCATGTTCAGGTTGGCATCACCAAAGGACAGCAGGTTAAGAAACTCTTCCGGGCCCAGTCCGCGCAGGGGGCCGTTCATTTCCTCCCTTACGAAGCATTTGATAAACAGCGCGTTCAAATCCGACTCATGGACGACGGTAAAGTGATCCTTCTCGATCTCATCGCAACCGACAAAGCAGATGGAGAAAAATCACTTGAGGACGTCCGGATCGTGCTGGCATCGGACAATGTGGTTTCTTCGGACGACGCTGCCGCATCTATGCCTGAAAAGGTTGAGCTGATTACGCCCATTGACCTGACTCGCTACGCGGCGCAAAGGCTCTACGGCCCCACCCGACTGCACCACGATCAAGCCGGGATTTCGGAAACGCCGCTTGCGGTCAAAGGCGCGGTACGAATTTTCAAAGGCCCGGCCCGTTACAAAACCCTTTCAAAGCCTGTTGTGGCCTACCAGGGCGGCGGGTATTACCTTGCTGCCCTGTACATCCGGAATGTTTCTGACGAAACGGTTCAACTGGATTATCTGGACCTCAACCTGCCGTTTTCACATGCCACGTTACAGCACCACAGTCTTGAGCCACAGGGAACGCCCGGCGATAGCACGGTGTTGTACCTGATCTCTGAGCGGTCCCTCAAAGAGACACTCTATCCCTGGACTTACTACCAGGACCTGAAGCGTGAAACCCAAGCGTCTGTAGCGGACAGCTAAAGGAGAGCCTGATGAAAGCCAACATTGTTGTCAAAGCACTGGCCGTCGTCGTGGTTGCGGTTCTCTTCGTCATCATCATGAAAGGCGGCCGTTCCAATGACTCTCAGGCCCAATCTGATCCCGGCTCGATCGAGACTTCGGGTCTCTCAGCTATTGAGAGCGGTCCCGGCCAGATCGATAACGGTCTTGGGATAGATCCCCTGGAAGCGGATTACCTTCAGGAAGAGTTCGGCGTAGACGTTGATACTCCCGTTGAAACGATGCGGACGTTGACCAATGAGACACGTGCGGTTCGCGAGGACAGTATCAAGCTGCAGGAGGAAAACGAACGCCTGAAGGCGAGGATCGACAGTCTCCTGAAGATGGAGGAGAGCCTCAATAAGCGGATTGCCAATCGATTCGAGAACGCCGAGCGAGATGCAGCGGTGCAGAAGCGACAGCTTGAAAACACTCAGGATCGCACGCGAGGCCTGATTGCTCAATTGGAAAGCCGGCTGGAGGAACTTCAGGGCTCGAACGAAAAAAGCCAGACCACGGCCAACGGCTACGACATTAACTCAGCCGGAATCCCTACGGGCCTTGGTTATGACGACAGCGGCTCGCCCGTCGACTTTGATCAAGTGATTTGGACAAATCCTCTGGAAGCCGAGGTAGACCCCCGGGACCCATCAAAGATTTCGCTGCCTGATTTTGATCTGGGCGCCAGCAGTGTTTCCTCGGTCACCGGCCTGGAGATGCCACAACAAAAGCAAAAGTCTAAAGAAGAGCGGCTGGTGAAAGCGTACACCATTCCCGATAACGCTACGTTACTCGGTTCAGTCTCGATGACAGCCCTGTTGGGGCGCATTCCAATCGGGGGGCAGGTGGTTGACCCGTATCCGTTCAAGCTGATCGTTGGACCTGAGAACCTGTCTTCAAATGGCATCAAAATTCCCGGTCTTACTGGCATCAAGATGTCCGGGATTGCCAAGGGTGATTGGACTCTGAGCTGTGTCAGCGGACAGATCGACTCGATGACGTTCACGTTCCAGGACGGAACAATAGTGAGCTATCCCGAGCCAGGCGAAAAGGCTATAGATGCCATTGCGTGGTTTTCGGACAAATACGGTATTCCTTGCGTGACAGGCCAGCGGATTACAAACGCGCCAAGTTATCTCGCTCAGAAAGTTCTCCTGACGGGGGCCAGTTCTTATTCCAAAGCCAAAGCGGACTCCGAATTTACCACCTCAACCAATGCCCTTGGTGGACAGACCAAAGGCCTGACTGGCGATCCCATGGTGGTCGCAAAGAACGATGCCATTTCCAGTAGCCTCGATGAGGTGACGGACTGGCTTGATGCCCGCCAAAGCAATTCGTTTGACGCCATTTACGTTGAGCCAGGAACGGAGCTGGTGATTCACATCTCGGAACAACTGGCCATTGATTACGATCCCGAAGGTAGAAAGGTAAACCACTATGCGAATGTCAATCGCCGCTCTGAGTATTTCCTTGATTAGCGTTGCGCTGACTGGTTGCGCGAGTAAGGACAACTTTATTCCTCAGCCCAGTCAGGACATGAAAGCCGTTTATGCAAATCACATGAGCGGCGTTGGTGATGGACAGTTGCTGGATACCCGCGCTCTGGTTCGCCGTCCAATGGTCGAGGGAGACGTTCGGCTCAGCGATTACGTGCGTTCCGAAAAAAATCAGCTGCAGAAACGATTCAAACTGCTTCCCAATCCGACGATGTACATGTTTGTCGCTCCGCACTTGGCCACCAGTGACCAGGTCCCTATACCCGGTTATTTGACCGAGTTCCGTATGTGGGAGAAAGACCACTACGCGATGCCGGGCGAGCTCAGTGATATGCGGAACGAATTCGGAGAGTAACGATATGGATTTCGCCAAGGCACTTAAAGATGTTTTCTCCCCCTCAGGGAATGCCCGCCAGAGAGAGGGAAGGGCTGAATCTCCCGCGCAAGTTGAACATAAATCGAAAGCCAAACCGCTTAGCACGCTGGAGGCCAAGCGCATGTACGGGCGGCCTTCGTCGTTCGTTCAGAAGTTGCCTTGGTACGAATTCCAGACCGACTCGAAAACCGTCCTGCTCGATGACGGTAAGAGCGTAGGCGCTGTCTTTGACATCATGCCGATCGCGACTGAGGGCCGATCCTACAACTGGCTCCAGAACCGGCGGGACATGATTCAGGATGCGTTGCAGGACTGTTTTGAGGAGCTGACCAGCGGTCCCTGGATTATACAGCAGTACACCTACGACGATGACGACATGGAGTCCTACATCGCAGCGTTGAGGGCGTATCCCAAGCATTACTGTCAAGGCTCAGAGTTCACCCAGGACTGGCTCGAAAAGATGGAAGCCCACCTGCGAGGGATTTGTAAAGAAGGTGGCCTGTTCGAGGACAAAGAAGTTCTGGATGCCCCCTGGAGTGGGAAAATTCGCCGCATCAAAATGGTGGTCTATCGCAGACTGCCGGCAAAGTGGAAATCGTACGCGGGGATGACACCAGAAGAAGAACTGAACGATACGATTGAAAAGCTTGAAGCCTCTTTCCGCGATGCGGGCATCACGTTGGTGCGTAATGACGGCAAAACCTATTATGAGTGGCTGCTCAAATGGTTCAATCCGCGCCCGGAGCTGACCGGTGGCAACCGCCGGAAATTTGTTGAATTAGCCAGTTATCCCGGAGAAGAGGCGTTGCCTTACGGCGATGACTTTGCGGAATCCCTGTTTTTCAGCATGCCCAGGTCGGATGCCGATTCGCAAACCTGGTGGTTTGATGGCTTGCCCCATCGGTGCATTCGTGTTCATAAGATCCGTCGAACACCGAAAATCGGCCAGATCGCAGGGGAGGTCAGCGCGGTAACGCCGGACGGTCTCACCACCGGTAAAGCGTCCTGCATGATGGATAAAATGCCGCCGGGCACAGTCATGGCGACGACCATCATCATCACGCCTCAGGATGAAGTTCAGAACCATATCAACAGGATCCAGGATAAATCCAAGGGCGAGTCAGTTGATGCGACGATGGCCCGGGGTGACTGTGAGACCGCCAAGGCTTTAATGGGCAACAAGCACAAGCTCTATCGGGCGATGATGTGCGTCTATATTCGCGGTGAGAATCTTCGCGATCTTCGCAAGAAGTCCAACGCAGTAAGTACGATCCTTCTGACCAACCAGCTATCACCGGTGCGAGAGGAAGACGAATCTCTTGGACTCGATGCCTATGTTTACAACCTGCCCATGGTTTATGAGCCCGGCATGGACGCTAACTTTAAAGCCACGCGTCCGGTTTGGTCTCAGCACCTGGCAAATCTCTCTTCCGTTTTTGGTCGCCACAGAGGCACAGGCAATCCGGGACAAACCCAGTACAACCGGGGTGGGGAGCCGGTATCCTTCGATCCTTTCAATGGGGCAGACCGAAAGAAAAACGCTCATGGGCTGATCCTGGGCCCAACCGGTGCGGGCAAATCCGCGCACATCACGAACATGGCAGGCCAGATCATGGCCTTGCTTCGGCCACGGCTTTTCATTGTCGAGGCGGGTAACTCCTTCGGGCTTTTGGGTGACTATTTCGCCAGCAAAGGCCTGTCTGTAAACAAAGTTCAGCTCAAGCCTGGCTCGGGGGTATGCCTGCCTCCGTTCGTGGACGCTGACAAACTTCTCCAGACCAATAAAGAGGATCTTCTAGGGTCTCGGATCGTCAGCGATAGCTCATTAGTCGGCGAGGAGGACCTGGCGGCTCATATTCCGGAAAAGATCCGAAGCGATGGTGTGATGAAATCGTTTCACGAGCTGAACGAAGCCGAGCAGAAGCAGGTGCGGGCCAAAGCGGCAATGGATGTTCTGGCAGAGATGATGATGGCCGAGGACACAGCCGCCGATGACGATGGTGATGACCAGCGCGACATCATGGGTGAGATGGAAATTATCGCCACGCTCATGATCACCGGAGGAGAAGAAGAAGAGGCGAAAAAGCTGTCCCGCGCAGACCGCCGAATGATCAGGGATGCCATTTTCAATGGTGCCCGAAAAGCAGAGCAAGCCGGTCGGAGAACCATGACCTCAGATGTGGCTGACGGCTTTCGGATGATCAACGAAGACAAGGACTATCCGGAGCACCGGAGAATGCGGGCCTTCGAGATGGGCGAATCCCTTCGGATGTTCTGTGATGGGTTCGAGGGTGAGGTTTTTAATACAGACGGTGAAGCCTGGCCCGATACCGATGTGACCATCGTGGATCTCGCGACGTTTGCCCGGGAAGGCTACAACGCCCAGCTGGCCATTGCCTACACATCGATCATGATGCGAATCAACAACCTTGCCGAGAAACACCAGCACGACGAACGGCCCATCGTCATGCTCACCGATGAAGGCCACATCATAACAACCAACCCTTTGCTGGCGCCGTTTGTCGTCAAAGTCGTGAAAATGTGGCGAAAGCTGGGTGCCTGGTGGTGGGTGGCGACTCAAAATATGGCCGACTTTCCGAGTTCTGCGAAAAAGATGCTCAACATGATTGAGTGGTGGATTTGTCTGGTGATGCCACAGGACGAGATTGAGGATATCGCCCGCTTCAAGAACCTGACAGACGAGCAGAAGCAACTGATGCTGTCGGCCCGCAAAGAACCCAAGAAGTACACGGAAGGGGTCGTTCTGTCGGAAAACATGGAGGCTTTGTTCCGAAACGTGCCTCCGTCGTTGTACCTGAGTCTTGCAGGTACAGAGAAAGATGAGAAAACGGAACGTGCCCGATACATGAAACAGTTCGGAATCACTGAGGTAGAGGCCGCTGAATACGTCGGGAAAATGATCGACTACTACCGGGGTATTGCGGAAAAGCCGGCGGATCCCGTTCCGAACCGCAAAAGAAAAACCGCGGCAGAGGCAACGCTTGAGCGGCTGGAGAAAATACACGCTGATCAGGGCCAGGACGCGGTTGCCAAGGAAGTATTGGAAACGCTGCGTGCTGATGTGGCCGCTGAGAAGGAGACAGCCTTGTGAGAAAAACCACGGTTGCCTTGTTACTTCTGGTCAGCCTGATCACGGGAAATGCCCAGGCGCTGGAGCCCATCCACAGTCTTCGGATATTTCAGACCCAGGAAACGTTTGTGCTGGATGACGTTTCATTGCCTCCCGGGCTACCGGTCGAGGTTTATGAGCTGGATGCGAGCCAACGAGCGACAGAGGAGCTTAACCGGCAGGTTCGATCCCGCTTGCAAGAGGGTCTCAATCTCCAGACCTACGAAGATGCCCACCGGCGCGCCTTCAGCGACTTGTTGAACAGTCCTGATTGGGGGGGCGTCTATCAGCAAATTGAAGTGGGTAGCCGGGCGATCGAAGCCGCAGTTAGGTTACAGATCAAAAAAATACCTGCAGTGGTGTTTAACGACCAAAAAGTTGTCTACGGCCAGCGCTCGCTCAAGGCCGCTCTGGAGGTTTACAACAAGGAGGGTAGGCGGTGAACCCGTGTCTGAAATTACTTGCTTCAGTCTGGTTGTTGCTGGCGTCCGGATGGGCCGTTGGATACCCGTCAGATTGGACCAACTATAACCCGTCCTCCACGGACGCTGTTCGGGACACTACGATTGGCAGCACTCAACAGCTGCTTGAACAGCGCGGCACGGTTGAGTGCATCGCTTGCCACGGCGAAACCAACGACCAGTATAGCGGGGTCATCAATACGATCGATATTACGCAGCAGACAATGGCCGCGGCCATGTCCTGTATGGACTGGGAGTTACGGGGCGCCTGTGTTTGGATGAGCTGTGTGGTTCCGCCGATCTGTACTTTTACCACCAGCATCAAGGTCAAAAACTTTGTCCCCGATCTGGTGGTTCAGAGTTATGACAGGGCAAATGGTGAGCCCTGGACAGAAAGCCAGGACATCAATCAAGTCAGCCAGGGAACGTCGGATAGCAGCTGGGTGACGACGATGATTTCCTGGGTCGAGAATTACAATGTCACTGAGGTCCGAGGCGGACAATCGAACGAAGCGGTCAAAAATGACCACGTTAACCTGGACTTTAAACTCGTCGACGCCTACGGAAACCCCGCGTTGGTTGCCTACAATGCGATGGCGACCGGCCTGTTTGGTATGGTCTGCTCTGGCCGGTCGTTTCCCTTTTTTCCGTATTACATTTCAAACCTGGACTCCATTGCCTGGCGCTGGAATCTGCCAGAACTCTTCTACCCGCAGTCCTGGGCTGTTGGCGTGCCTGCCTACAATCTCGGCACGATGACGAATAACTACGGCTCGATCTTCCCGAGAATGGGGTTTCTGACACAGGCCGATGGGTTGAAGAGTGCGGTTCTGACGTCCTTCCGGGCGATGCATTTCATTACGCGTACGTTTGAACCTCACCTGTATTTCTCAATTGGCCAGCCCAGTGAAGATGGCTACTGGCCCGCCGGCCCCTTGGATCAGAACGACAAGGACACGGGTGTGTTTCAGATGCTTTATCCGGACAACGAGAGCTCCTGCGCCCAGTTCCCCATGTCCGCAATGCCTGGCCCTAGTAAGCGCAGCTCGGATGGTTCGTACGTTTGGAACTTCTGGAAAGCCTACAAGTGCTGCCAGCGGGTTGGACAGACCCTCGTTTGGCACAGTGGTTGATGACCGCCACCCGGTAAGCTGTTTACGACAAGGATAGGTGTATGAAAAACCCAAAAGAACGTTTGGTTTGCTTTGCGCTGGCAGTGTCACTGGTGGCACCAGCGTTTGCGCTGGATACCAGCTCACCGCGATTGAAAAATGCGTTTGATTACCGAATCGGAGGCGGAATGCTGTCCGGGCCCCCAACGGCCGTTCATACCGTTCCGGTGCTCAGTTTCGGCTCAGGCTGGGATCTCGGTATGGAGTGCGGAAAGTTTGATCCGAAGATTACGGTGTCAAATCAGTTGAACGGCATCACCGATGGCTTCAAGAACATGATGAACAACATCATCCAGTCGGCCACCGGAGCGGTAGCATCCTTACCCGCGTTGGCAATCCAGCGAGCGGACCCGGCACTGTATGACCTTCTTCAGCAGGGCATTTTGCAGGGAAAAATGGACTTTGAGTGGGCCGAGACCTCCTGTCAGGAAATGGCGTCGGTCATGATGGGCGACCAGGGCTTTCCGTTTGAGAAATTCAAAGTGAATGCCCAGGTTTCCGAGTGGGCTTACCAAATTGGGGCTAAAGGTGGTGATGCTAAAGCCACCAAGGATGAAGTTGATAGGCTGGAAGCGGGTAACGAAGGGGCGGAGTGGATCTGCGGCGTCAAGAAAGGGGGCGTAGCAATGCCGCCCATCAATGCGCTGCGAGATGTCGTGATTGTCGGGTACAACGTGCTGTTCGATCAGAGTAACCCCTGCACCACGGCCAGTATTCCTCCGGCTGCCGGTCAGGGGACACCGCTCTGGGAGTACTGGAGTGGTCCGGTCGCCGCCGCCACATGGGCCATGGAAGTGGTGGGTGACACCGAAATCCGAACGTGTGAGACCTGTAAAAAACTGGAAACCACGCCGGGTAAAGGTCTGACCTACAAGCACCGGGATATGTCGGACAGTATCTACAACGACCTGGAAGACCTCGTGAACGGAGTGACGCCAATGACCTGGCAGAACCTGAACAGAGTGTCTGCACCACCGGGGGTGTTGATTGACGACACGGTGATTGCGGCGATCCGAAAGCGACCGCTGGATAGCCAGCCAACCATGATTCGGAAGTTAGCCGGTGAAATTGCTTACACCCGCCTGGTCGAGCAGGGCAGGTTACTGACACAAATGCTTCGTTCGGGTGTTAAAGAGCCCAATGTGTCCAATCTGCAGTCGGCCAAAGCTGTGGTCAATGATGCAATTGATCATCTGCAGGTTGAACTCGACCAACTCGATAATGAAATCAAAACCCGTCAGGCCATTGCGAAACTGACCATTCAACGCATCGTTGGTGCTGAAGAGCGTGAAATCCAGAATACACGGGCGCCTTCGAGGGCAAAGCCAACCGGCCTGAACTCGCTGGGGCAGCCTTGAATGAACAGGACACGGAAGTTCTTACTGATAAGTGTCGGCGGTTTGATCGCTTTAATGCTGGTTGGCATGGTTATTTCCGTCTTTACCGAAACCTCGGCTGAAGAGTTATCCACGCTGAACCTGATTTCTGAATGGAAATGGTATCGGATGGCCATGTACGCAGCTTTAGTGGGCTGCTGGCCTTTCATTTCCCGTTGGGCAACTCGCGCAGGGCAAGGTGCAAACGGCTCCGAGTCAGAGGATATCCTGGAGAAACGCCACGCGGACTATCTGCACATGTGCTCGCAGTGGTGGAAGATTGTTTTGTTGCTGATCTTCATTGAACTGGTTTTGATTCAACAATTGGGTCTGGGGGGCTGACAGGGATGGTTGCCAATACGCTGCTGGAAATTTACACCCTGATGTTCGGGTGGAACATGTATGAGGCGATCTGGGACGTGCTGGTCGGTTCCGGACTGGCGTTGGTCCCGTTCATCGTCGCCATCATCTCTAACTTCAAGGATAACTACTCGACGGGCGAAGCCGCTCAAACCATCAGAAGCATGGAAACCACATTGCTGGGAATGATCCTGGTTCTGATGTTGTGTGTGCTGCCTTATAAAGGTTTCTCAACACAGTTGTCGACGGTGCGCTATGAACTCGGCGTACCGGACTGCAACGCCCCGTCCAATATCTCCGGGACGGGCAACAACGTGTCTCCGGCCTACAACTCCACGTTCAGTGACCTTTCCGGCTGGCAGGTTCACAAGCCGGTGGCCTGGAGCTTTGTGGAGTTCCTGTCGACAGCGATCACGCACACTACCATCAAGAGCATGACGTGCGTGAATAACTACGAATACATGTTGATGCGGGTTGCAAACGTCAGCATCCAATCCGAACGGCTTCGGGAAGAGGTACAGCAATTCAACGAGGTGTGTTACCAGAAGGCCATAGCGCGTTTCCGGGAAAATCCACCGACGCCGGAGCTGCCGGCCAACGTGACACCCTGGGCGAACATTGATTGGATGGGGAGCCACATCCTGCTGGGCTACCTGGACGAATACTACGAACATCCCTCGGCTTACATGCACCGGATGGAGGATAAAGGCTTTACTCGACAAACTGTGATGCGCCAAAGCGATCAGGTCAATGAATTCGGTGCTAACCCCTCCTGTAAAGAAGTCTGGCTGGGTGAAGAAAGTCTTGGGGGGGGCGTTAATGCGAGCCTGGGGCTAAGACATAAACTTCTCAATGACATACCTATGGATGAAGCCGGCGATATTCTTGGTGACTGGAAAACGTGGGGCTTCAACGTCTTCACCACGACCAATGTGACCGAAGAGCTTAAAGAAGACATGATCCTGAAGCTGGTGCTGCAGAATAACGCTGCGAACCTGAAGTCCAGCACAGACGTCGATATGAGCAATAATTTCGAGGCTGAACAGTCACGGTGGCGTTCGGTTCTCGACAAGATCTTCGATATCGCCAATGTCGGTACCTCTGCAAACGAGTTTCTGCAGGCAAACTCCATTCGCCAGATGTTCAAGATTGCGGGTCCGATGATCTTGGTGATGCTGCAGATGGTGATTATCCTGGCGGCCCCTTTTGTCATGCTGTTTGGTAACTACGGTCTTGTTTCATTTTTCGGGCTGGCCCTGACCTATTTCAGCCTTGAGTTCATCAATGCGATCTGGGCAGCTGCCTACTGGTTTGATAACCGAATCCTCGATATGTATGGCTCCCAGGCGGGATGGTTTGATGAAGCAACCAATTCGTTGCTGATTTCCACCGTTGCTACGTCATCGATCCTGCTACTACCGATGGTCTGGTTGTCCGTCATGGCCTACGCAGGGGCAGGCATGTTAAGAGGAATATCTGGTGGTGGCGTTGCTGGTGGCACGGCGGCAGGTGCAACGGGCTTCTCTCGCGGAGTCGGTGGAGCAGCTGCTGGAGGTATGGCTGCTGCACGGGGTGCGGGTAGGGTGGCCGGTAAAATGGGAGGCCGGAGCGGCCGACCGTAAATTGGTTAAAGGAGCTGCTGAATAGTGGCTCCCGTCCTTACAAGTGGAAGAAGGGGGGTCATGACCAGCGTCCTGACCTACCTGGAACCGTACCTCTGTGTATTCGTCTTTGGACTGCGAGACTCAAGACTCAAGACATCCATGTGTTAACAGACCTCGGTTAGAAACCGGGCTAAATCGGTTATCAAACTCAAAAAACAAGGGAATAACGATTAATAAGGCATGGATGCCACTGATCACGGTTTATCGGTCAAAGGGACCCGGTGCCTGCTTTTCATAATACCTGGCGGGATCGCTCTCCCAAATTGCATCTAAATTCGGTTCAACCATGTCGGCCATTCCAGAGTGGCGGCGGTTAGCTCTCGTTTCCGCTGTAATGAGCCCAAAAATAGCGCCAATAATCAAGGCGGCACAGTACAACACGGCTCGGAGTATCCACCTGAGAATTCGGTAACCAGCGAACTCTCCATACTTCTCGCCCATATGATTGACCAACGAAACTACACCGTGCCTCTTTCCGTAGAGGCACAAACCTGTACCCAACATCAGAAATATCGGAGCAAATAAAGACTGGCTGACCAGCGAAAGCACCAGAGCTGTCGATCCTACACACAGGCCAATCCTGAACAGCCAATAGTCTCCTTTAGTCGCTGCCTTGAGTTGTACTTTTGAACTTGGTTTGATCATAAATTAACCATCCCTGTAACTCCTTGCTGTAACGACGATTTCCGTATTTTTTTGCCAACTTATCCATCGATTTCTGTGGATAACTCGCGATCACAGCTCAAACCACTTGGTCATGCCACCATATTGTGGCCGGAGATTGACACCATGAAATGGCCGAAGGGGTCGCAAAGCGAACACTCAGATCGACCACAAAGCGGACCGTTTCATGGGCCGCGTGACCCCGTTTCCTCCCCCTCCGATTCATTGAAGACTTGACGCCATTGGAATGTCTGGCGAAACGCCAACGGATGGAAAACTCTAATCAGCAGTGCAACTAAAACAGGGATGTTTACATGGATTTGCAGGACCTGCGGTTAAAATTGGCAGGCAACGATTTTGGTATTGAACCGTTCTCGCTGAGTTATTGTCAAATCTGGTGTATGAGCATCAGGCGGCGTCTCTGCCGGATTGATCATCCACCCGTTCTCCATCCCGAAACTGAACGTTATTCACGACCAGCTTCAGTTGGTTAAACCCCTTGATCCGCTTC
>NZ_JBSXNQ010000012.1:0-12600 GCF_056857715.1 Marinobacter sp. L-13 | reverse complement strand
GGGTATTCGACCGTCTGTCTCTGGTAAGCTTGCTGGATACGATGACTCGGCTTCAGAGCCGACCATGAACCGCCGTGGTACGGAACCGTATGCCCGGTGGTGTGAGAGGACGGGGGAGGTAACTCCCCCTCCTACTCGATTACTATTGTCGAACAAAATCCTCCAGAAGTGACAATGTCCACTGAGAAGACAATCAGGCACGGAGTTTGCTCCATAAAACTCTGACAATGTTCCTGAATGGCAGGTCTCCTTTGGATAATCTTACTCCCCAGTTCGAAAGCGATGTTATTAAGGCTGAAACCGACCTCACGGTGGTTCAAGAGGCCGCCAAATTGATCGGCCATTCCGGCTCTCCGGACTCTGCCATCAATGGCATACTCCGGCTGATGTCCGAGATGCTTGGCCTTAACCGTGGCAGGGTGCTGTTGTGCAGCCAGGATCAAAGGGCTTTGCAGATTCAATACAGTTACGGCTTGACCGAGGAAGAGCGCGAGCGAGGCGTTTATAGCTTTGAAGAAGGAATCACTGGGCGCGTCATGCGACAAGGGCAGCTGGCCGTCGTTCAGAACATAGACGAGGAGCCAGACTATCTGTTTCGTGCTGTAGACAGGATGACCTTGCCAGAAGGCGTAGTTGCTTACATCGCCATTCCCATTCTGGATGAAAATAGCCCGGTTGGCGTATTGGCTGTTCACAGACTTCGAATGCGGCCACGGTCCTTCAGTGCAGATCTGGTGATTTTGAGGATTTTAGCCACATTTATTGCCCAGATTATCAAGATCAATTCACTTATCGATGAGCGTACAAGCCATCTCAAGGAAGAAAACCAAGAACTCAAAAATGCCCTCCAGAACCAACAAAGCAGCCACGGGATACTCGGACAAAGCCCCGTAATAAAAGATGCTTTGCTTCAGGTAACCCGAGTGGCAAAAACTGAGGTGACAGTGCTGCTCACCGGGGAATCAGGCACCGGTAAGGAGCGCTTCGCCCAGATCTTGCACCTGTATAGCACGCGTAAGGAACAGCCATTTTTGGCTATTAACTGCGCAGCCATCCCGGATCAATTGCTTGAATCCGAGTTGTTCGGGCACGAACGCGGAGCCTTTACAGGCGCTTCCGCGACCAAACCGGGCAAGATCGAGCTGGCTAACGGTGGGACCCTGTTTCTCGATGAGATTGGTGATCTGAATCTGGAGTTGCAGTCCAAATTGCTTCGAGTGCTTGAGGGGCAAATGCTACAGCGAGTAGGCGGAAATAAGGATATTCCTGTCGATGTTCGGATTGTGACCGCTACCCACAAAAACTTGCAGGAAGCTGTCAACCAGGGTCAATTCCGTCTGGATCTGTTCTACCGCTTGAATGTGTTCCCCATTCACCTGCCGCCGCTAAGAGACCGGGATGGCGATGTTCGAATTCTGGCAAGGCACTTTTTGCTAAGTGCCAATCGGGAGTACGGACGTTACACGCTACTCGGAAGCGGGGTCATTGAGAGGCTGGAGAGTTATAACTGGCCCGGTAATATTCGCCAGTTAGAAAATGTGGTCAAACGAGCAGTCCTGATGGCGGAGGACGGAACGGTACGCGTATTGGATATCGAATCGATTTTACGGCAGGAGTCGATGATCAGTCAGCATCTGGAGGCGGGGCAGGGTGCCGCCTCCCCGAAATCGAGAAATGTTCCAGCAGGCGAGCAAATGAATCGGGGTATCGAATCCTACTCACATGAATCGAAAAATTGGGGTTCGGGTCGTCCATACAGCTGGGTGCGAAACGATGAAGCGAGTGAGCTGACCGATGCCCTGCAGCGCTCAGGGGGAAACAAAACCCGCGCGGCAGCAATGCTAGGCATGACCCCGAGACAGTTCCGTTATCGGATGGAAAAACTCGACATAACGGATACTGGCAAGGGTGATACTTGAGGGTTTCGCAATGTCTGACATTGTCAGATTATGCACATGACAAAGTCTTGCTTTTATCAGTTGAGGATATTTTTCATAGTCATTTAAGTTTTTGTTTTAAAAGGGGTAAAACGAAAGTTTTGTAAGGTGGCACACAAGCTGCTCCGGTAAAGATAAGTTCGCGAGATGTCCTGTGACACTGCGGGTAAATCTGAAAAAACATACTGGAGCACTTCATGACAACAGCAACTGCCAATCAGCCTGAAACTGTAACCTCCCATCTGCGTCCTATCGATCGTGATGGCCTCCTCGCATTTGCAGAAAAAGGGCGTAACAATCCAGCAATTCGCGGTACCAACAAGGTCCACACGGTCACTGAAGGACAGTACCGCACTGTCAGTCACGTTAACCAGCATGAAGTCGTTGTAGATGAGCCGTTGCACCTTTTCGGCCAGGATACAGCGCCCGCGCCAGGCGAAATTGTTCTCTCCGGTCTTGGTGGATGCCTTGCCGTTGGGATCACGGCCGTTGCCACCTGGAAGCAGGTAAAACTGAGCAAGCTGGAAATATTTCTTGAGGGCGACATCGGCAACCCTGCCGCCTGGGGCGCTGGTGGAGCTGAAATGAAACCCGAGGATATGGGGTTCCAGGAAATCCGGGTCAAAGTGTTGGTCGATGGCGATGCCAGTCGGGAAGAGCTCGATGAAATTGTCCGGCACGCTAATTTCTTTTCTCCGGTAGCGAATACCATGCGCAATCCCATCCCGTTCAGCATCAGCCTGATGGACTAAACCCGCCTATCAACCGAGGAGCCAAGCCATGAACAGCGCCGCTGTACCAACTTCAAGTGCAATCCCCTGGGCCGATAACGCCAAGGTGCTGGCTGACGTGAGCGATATAGCCCGGGATCAACTCGCGCCCGCTGCCTACCGTATTGATCACGAGGGGTATTACCCGATCGATATCATGGCGCAACTCGGAGGGGCAGGAGCCTTTGCGGGTCACCTTGACCAATACGGCTCCCGCTATGGTTTGGCGGTGGGCTCCATGCATGAGATCAGCCGACACTGCGGTTCCACAGGGTTTATGACCTGGTGCCACGACGTGTGCGGGCTTTACATGGAACAGTCGGGCAACCCTGCGCTACTCGCCCGCTTGCCCGACCATGCCGCAGGACGCACTTTCGGCGGAACGGCCCTCTCGAATCCAATGAAAGCATTCACTGGCATTGAAAAGATGGCTCTGAAGGCAAAAAAGGTGCCCGGCGGGTACAGCGTCACAGGTACGCTGCCTTGGGTGAGCCACATTGCTCCGGGCCAGTACTGTGGCGTCATTGCCGCAGTAGATCGGGATGATGGCAGTCGCTCCCACGAGATCATGTTTCTGCTGGATCTTGATGAGCGCGTGCAGCTCCGGAAATGCCCCGAATTCTCCGGAATGGAGGGAACCAGCACCTGGGCAGTCCCGCTTGTTGATTATTTTGTCAGCGAGGACCAGATGATCGCGGATCCCGTCCGGCCCTTTATCCAAAGGGTTCGTGCCGCGTTTATTTTATTGCAGGTTGGTATGGCTACTGGCGTTATTCAGGGCTCAATTGATTCTGCCCGCGAGGTTGAGGCATCACTTGGTCACGTGAACCAATACCTGCATAACCGCCCAGACGAACTGCAGGCGGAGTTCGAGGACGTCAAAGCACAGGCCGACAGGCTTTTGGAAACGCCATTCGATGGTAGTAAAGATTTCCTCGTTGACGTGCTTGATTTACGTGCCAGGGGTTCAGAGCTCGCATTGAAGGCATCGCAGTCTGCACTTCTGCATCAGGGTGCCAGAGGCTACTTGATGACCTCAGCTCCGCAACGCCGAATACGCGAGGCGCATTTCGTGGCTATTGTCACGCCAGCGCTTAAGCACCTGCGGTGGGAGATGGCCAAACAAATGCGAGAAGAGGTGCCAGCATGAGTGAACAAAACACTGATCAGACGATGCCCTGGAGGCAATACATTTGCCGCGCTTGCGGGCTGATTTATGACGAAGAAGAGGGGGATCCTGATAGCGGTCTTGCCCCCGGCACACGGTTCGAGGATATCCCTGATGACTGGGAATGCCCTCTGTGTGGTGTCACTAAAACAGATTTTGAACTATTTGAAAGGCCAGAGATTACGGTATCCGATCAGCCTGTCCAGTTTAATCGTGAGCCGGGCATCGTTGTTGTCGGTGCGGGTATTGCCGGCTGGTCCGCAGTAGAAGCAATTCGCACCCTGGATACGACGGTGCCTATCACCCTGGTCACTGCCTGCAACGGCGATGTGTACCACAAGCCCGAGCTATCGGTAGCGATCAGCCGCGGTGCTGATAAAGCGGCGCTGGTTCGGGAGAACGGACACGAGGCTGCGAAACGCCTTGGGGTTCAGCTGGTGGCTGAAACCTTCGCGGTTGGCCTGAGCCCATCATTACGACAGTTGCGAACGACGCGGGGCTCGCTGAACTACACCAAGCTGGTCCTGGCTCAGGGCGCAAAGCCGGTTCTTCCTGCTCAGCTTCCACCCTCCCAGTGCTGGCGGGTCAATGACCTCTCGGTATGGTCCGGACTGCAAGAGGAGTTAGCGAAGGGCAAGCAATCTGTAGCTATTGTCGGAGCCGGAATGATCGGGTGTGAGCTGGCAGAAGATTTCGCTCGCGCCGGGCACAAGGTCACGTTACTTGATCGCAACGGATCTCCACTGTCCGGATTACTTCCAGAGGAGGCTGCCTCCAGATTGGTGGCCAGTCTCAATGATCTTGGTGTCGCCTATCGTGGCGGCGTTGATGTTGCCGATGTTGCTGAACTTGAAAACGGAAGGCGGAGTATCAAGCTTGAGGTCGGACAGTCCGTGGAGGTCGATCATGTGGTGGCTGCTATTGGATTGGCGACTGACAATCGACTCGCGCTTGAGGCTGGTCTCGATTTTGACAGGGGGCTTGCGGTGCATTCCCAAACGCTGTGCACCAGTGACCCACACATATACGCCCTGGGGGATTGCATCAGCATTGACGGGATGTCCTGTCGATTTATTGAACCGATAAAGCACCAGGCGCACACCATTGCTCACGCGTTACTCGGCCTAGATCCCGTGAACTATGACCATACCGATCCCGTTATCAGGCTTAAAACTCGTGCTATGCCAGTGGTGTTGCACGGTCAGCCTTCGGCTAAAGGTGTTTGGAGAACCATCCGCGATACACCTGAAGAGCTGGTTATGGAGCAATACCTAGGTGAAAAATTGATCTCTCATCTGAGCGTGGGGTCGTCCGCGCAAAGCCGGGCCGCATGACCGAGGCACAGGAAGCCCAATAGGGTTTCCTTGCACCATCCTCCCAACACAAGATTCTTCACTGATCTAAAGGACATAACCATGAACAACCGATGGAAACGACAGTCGGCCTGTATTCTTAGTGCTCTTATAGTTGGTACACCCGCTCTGGCGTCAGAGCACAGTCTGCATGATGCAGTGAGCAAGGGCGAGGTCTCCGGGAATGTGCGGCTTCGCTACGAGTCGGTCGACCAGGACAACGCCCTAAAGGATGCAGATGCGCTGACCATTTGGACTCGTCTGGGCTATTCGACGGCCAGTTATCATGGTGTTTCCGGTGTCCTGGAGTTCGAGGATTCACGCAACGTATTGGGGCTCGACGACTACAACAATGCCTTGGGTAAGAACACCAACTACTCGGTTATCCCAGACCCAGAAACCACGGAAGTCGATCAGGCGTACTTGCAATACAGCGTTGACAAGCTGATGGCCCGCCTCGGACGCCAGGTCATCACTTATGACAATCAACGTTATGTTGGCCCCGTGGGCTGGCGCCAGGACAGACAGACGTTTGATGCGTTGCGCCTGAGCTATTCTCCCAGCGATTCGCTGTCTCTGGGCTACGCTTTCCTTAATCAGCGCAATCGTATCTTTGCTGAGGCCCGAGATGTAGCTGCCAAAGATCATCTTTTGAATCTTGGGTACGATACCGGCTTCGGAAAACTCTCTGCGTATGCTTATCTTTTGGAAGAGGATGACGGGCCAGATAATGCGTTAGATACTTTTGGCCTACGTTATGCTGGCAATCAGGAACTGGAATCAATAGACCTGATGTACACAGCCGAATACGCCACTCAGAAAGCTGAAGCAGGTGCCAGTGATTTCGACGCTGACTACTTCAGCATGACTGCAGGCGTGGGCATTAAAGGAATTACCATTGCACTGGGATATGAAGTTTTGGGCTCGGACGCTGGTAATTATGGATTCTCCACACCACTCGCGACATTGCACCTCTTTAACGGCTGGTCTGATCAGTTCCTTTCTACACCGGTTAATGGTCTGGAAGATATGTCGGTAACGGTAAAAGGGGGCCTTGCAGGCGGTAAATGGGCCGTTGTTTATCATGACTACAGTGCCGATGAACCTGGCCCTGGAGTGGATGATCTGGGCGATGAATGGGGCGTGGCATACAACCGTAGTTTTGCTGGAAACTACAGCGCCGGCGTCAAGTATGCAATGTACTCTGCTGGTGATACCGCTGCAGGCAAAGTGGACACGAACAAGCTTTGGTTGACTCTGGGCGCATCGTTTTGATTGTTGACCGTCACCCAGTCAATGGGTGCGGTTTACCCTCTGGTCCTGTGTCCGGGACGAGGTTTCCGGGGAATGTTGCTTCTCGGGCTTCCAGTTTCGGTGTTCGAGAGAAATGATGAGCGATGCAGTGTTGGCTTACGAGCCTGCCCTCCGAGCGGGCGTTTTTCTTCTCGTACTTTCAGCGATGCTGATCTGGGAGGTTTTAGCGGCTCGCCGACTACAGCGTATTCCCCGATCATCCCGCTGGCCGGGTAACTTTGTCGTTGTTGTGCTGGGTGCGATTACGGTGCGAGTGGGATTTCCTTTGACCGCTGCCGGTCTTGCTTTAATGGCTTCAGATCGTGGTTGGGGCCTGTTGAACCAAGTCGAAATGCCGTTCGATATCACGATCCTTCTTTCGGTTCTTGTGCTGGACATGGCCATCTATTTCCAGCATCGGATGTTTCATGCGCTACCCTTGTTGTGGCGCCTGCATCGTATGCATCACGCTGATTTGGAATTTGATGTCAGTACCGGACTCCGTTTCCACCCCATCGAAGTTTTGTTGTCCATGGCTATCAAAATGCTGATTGTTCTGCTCATTGGTGCACCAGCATTGGCGGTCTTGGTTTTTGAAATACTTCTCAGCACTTCCTCGCTATTCAATCATGGCAATGTCCGTCTGCCCCATAAGCTCGATCGTTGGTTGAGATTCATATTAGTGACGCCGGACATGCATCGGGTGCATCACTCCATTCTCAAGCGAGAAACGGATAGCAACTTTGGGTTCTGTGTTTCGTGGTGGGATCGCTGGTTTCGAACGTGCATCGATCAGCCGGAAAAAGGCCAACTGGGCATGAGGATTGGAATTGAGAATTTTCGCACCGAGAATGATTTTGGCCTGGGAAAAATGCTGATCCAACCGTTTTTTCTCAGCGATAAAGACTGCCGCAATGATCTCTTCTGAAGAGTAGCATACGATGAAAAGTAAACCGCACTAATTTTACATGGGTCTGCCGCTCTCCCATGGTCTGTTTTAAAACGGCGTACAGCCTTCTTTGGATTTTGGACTTACCACGGTATGCATGACACACCCGAGCCTCAAACGGGGGCTTTTTGACTCGGATCTGAACGTCCGCTTTGCGACCAAGGCTATTCACGTACCTCAGCTTAAACAAAAGCGAATATTTATTCAGTTGCCGTGGCTAAGCAACAAGCTATTCCGTGCGCTCCAGTTAAGGCGGGTCCAAATTAAGATCTTCCAACCCGAGATAACTGTTATCAGACCGAGCCTAGGAACGATGGAAATTCCACCACCTAAGCCAAGGATTGGGAAAACGCGCTCTCAGCGGTATGTTATCTAATCGCCATTTTTTGGGTAGCTTTGACTCTGGTTCGGCAATCACGACAAGGCCTAATTCGTGATCACTGAATGGTGTACGCAGGTCCGGCGGCAGCCTCCTGGATTCCTGGGGCACGCCCACGACCTGCGCTTTCATCCAGGTGCCGTCAGGGAACCGGAGCGACAAGGGCTGTCCGGGCTGTGCCAGGTCAACGAGCTCCGGCTTCAGGTACACCTCAACGGTGGGTTCTTTTTGCAACCTGATCCCCATAAGCCGTGTTCCTGCACCGACAGTTTCCCCTTCCACCACCGCTATTTCAGAAACGATACCGTTCATTGGCGCAGTCACCGTTAACAGGTTCAGTTGCTGGCGGACCTGTTCCAAAAGCAAGCGATCGCGTGAACGGGCTTGCTGCTCCGCAGCCTGTGGCTGCAAGCTTTGCCTGAAGCTTGAAAGTTCTGACAGGCGACTATCCAGTTGGTCCCGGGCGGCCAATAACTCGCCCCTTGTTGCAGCTCCCACGGCAACCAGCTGATCAAGCTCCCGAACCCGGGTTCTAGCCCGCTCCACGCGTCTATTCAGACTGCTTCGCTGAAGCTCATTGTCAGAAGCAGCCTGCCTGCCTAATAGCGACGCCTCCAGTGTCGCCTTCTGTGTCAACAGTGATTCGTTACGCATGGATGCGAGCATCTCGCCTTCTCGGACACGGCTACCCGGCTGAACATGCAACTTATCCAAAGAGCCAGTGAGCATGGCCCGCACATCGGCCGTTGGCAGGTTAGTACGGGCCGGCGCCTCTGTCAGAGCTACCTCCATAATCAGACTGCCAACAAACCAGATAAAAGGGCTCGCCACTAGCAAAAGAATCAGATACCAGCGAAGGCGGAAGGCGGCCCTTTTGCCCGGCGCATAGAGCACTTTCATGCCCTCTTCTCGGGTTGGGTCCTGCTCTTTCTGACTGGAAAAACGTACCTTCATGGGTTGCTCCTGGGATGAGAAGCCTCTGGTTGTTCGGGATACGCAGGGTGGTTGCGCCAGTCCTGCCACTCGATACTGAAAATGTCTTTGTGCCCGAACGACTCTTCGATCCCGACCAGCTCCTCAAGCGTAAGACTATGCCAGCTCTGGGAGTCCGGCAGAGTCGATTCAACACTCTGTGCTAACCGAAAAGAAAGCTGCGGCCACTGCTGTCTCGCGACATCCATCAGCTCTACCGCCCTTTCTGTGCGAGTGGTGTAGATCATGAGAGAAACCTCTCGGATTCCGATTTCTGAAAGTCGGCAGGGAACACACGTGTTGTTTTTATTTTGACCGGTAAACCAGCGGTGGTGGCTGACCAGGGTGACCGGCCAGGGGCTGGCATCAACAGCAACATTCACGGTTTTGATCCATTGACGAAGACGGCGCTCTGGCACTGGCCACCCCAGCTGCTCTACCTCAAGGTCCAGGTGCAAACCGGCAAAGGGAAGATCAGACAATTGCCTGATCAAGTGAGACAGATCTTCACGATGCTCCTCAGTTAACCAGAGAGGGTCGCCGAGGAGCAGGTCTACACGGATTTCGAAATCACGGGCTTCGCGCACAAGGGCAGCTATTGAGCTCTGAAGACTCTTAGGCTGACGGACCTGGCGACTGTTCAGGCCCAGGTAAATTTGGTTGAAACCCGCTTTGGTCAATGCCTGCAAATGGCCTTGCCTTTGCACTGAGGAGCCCAGCAGCGGTTGGCTTTCCCAAAGATAAACCGCCCGAACGGGCTCTTGATTGCTCAAGGGCGCTGCGTCGTCCCCGGGCCATTCGATAACCTCGTCTCCAAGCAACTCACTGGTTTTGTCGCCGTGTTCTGCCACTCTCATCAGACCCGCGAGCTCTTTTAATGCGCCGCGCCAAGCTCGATAAAGGTTCAGGTGGGCCTCGATTTCCTCCAATCTGGCGGTCCGCAGCGCCATATAACCGGACTCGGAATCCAGTGCTAGTCGTTGTTGGCGCTCCTGAAGAAGCCGGCTGGCCAGGGAAAGCTGCTCGATAGCTTCAGACACGTCATCCAGTGAATCGTGATAGCGGATCAGGTTGTCTTCCAGGTAGAGTCGCCATTGGTCTCTTTCGGCGGTCAGGCGTTCACGGGTCGCACGGTACTGGGCCTTGCCAGGTGATTCATGATGATTGCCCGCAAGCGCCGCAAGTGGAACTTCAAAGGTGACGGCAGCAACTAGCCCACTGCCGGTACCGGCGGTATCCAGCCGCTGGTTTAACTGCTGGGAAATAGTGAAGTTAGAATCAATGCGGTCTGACCAGTGATCCTCGCGGTCATTAGCGATGGTTTCCAGTGCCCGTTTGCGGGCTTCGACGGTCGGGTGTTTGTTGATGGCATGCCACCAGTGGATCAAAGGCGCTGGACGGTCAGCGAGCGAAGGGCGCTCTGGCTCCGCACTCTGGGTTAGAGCGGCTCCCGAGAGACGGCCCGTGCGCTCGCGCAACAACAGGCGGTGTCTCTCACTGCTTTCGCAGGATCGCATAACGCGGTCCCATCGCTGCTCCAGCCACTGCAGCTCCGATGTTCTGAGTGAATGCTGACCGGCTCGCTCCCGCGCGCTTGCCAGTTCGTTTGCAGCAACCGCTCGCCATTGTTCGCACTGGCCGCTGATGGCTGAAGCGTGCCACCAATCGATATAGCTCTGCCTAAGAAAAAAACGCTGAGTGGAACGCTGGTCGAGAGTTTCGTGCTTCTGTCGGATGAGAGCTAGCTCAGAGTCCGTAACAGCCTCATTTCGTTTATCCAGAGTGCCCATCAGCGGATACCGCAATCCGACTCTGACTCCATAGCCACCATAGCTGTCCAGATCACCTCCGGGCTGAATTTCGTTGATGTAGCCCATATCGGCACCACCAAAAACGGACCAGCCGCGTTCCTCTATTCGGTACTCGTTTTCTATCGCCAGCCTTTTCCGTTCGGCGTCAAGAGCAAGCACATCGGCACTGTCTGTCATCCCGGCTAGCAGCGCGTCCAGAGTGACGGCTTGGGAGGCTCCGGAGAAGACGGCGAAGAATATAGTAAAGAGAAAAAACAGGCTTTGTTGCATCAGAAACGCTTGCCTTTTCGGAGGACCCACCAAGGTGCCATGCCGCTCTCTTCGTGGCCTCGCCGAAACATTTCGTTAAGTGTGCAGACGACGCCCCAGCAACGAAGCAGGAACATGAACAGGGGGAAGATTGGTAAAAGCGGCAACATTTTAAGCTCTTCTTTTGGGCGCTCCGATACCAGGATCAGGCCAGTCAGGTAAAACATGACTGTCGTCGCGAAGTACACCAGATAGATCACAGCAAAGAGCATCAGCGTGGCTTCCAATGGAAGTACTACCAGGCCCACCATCGTGTAGCCCACGATCAGAAACGGTAAAACAAGTTGAAAGAACAAGCCGCTGAGAAGCGTCATCAAAAAGTTGGGCCAGCCCATCAAACGGGGGGTCATGCTGTCGGCATGCTTTCGGATGTACAGGAAGTAGAGGTCACCGTCCCACCGAAGGCGTTGCATAAAAAACGATCGAAACGTATCAGGCACGTCCGTATATCCGATCGCTGCAGGCTCAAATGGGATGCGAAATGGACGACGTCCAAAATAGTTTTTGATCCGAAGGGTGAGGTCCAAGTCCTCCGCGGTATGAGTGTCCCAGCCGCCGATGTGAAGCAGGAATTCGCGCCGGAAGGCTCCAAACGCACCCGACACATTGTTCACGGTGTTCCATTCGGACAGGCCCACCTTCGAGGTGTGTATCGACAGGAAGTATTCCAGTGACTGCATCATAGTGACCAGACTTGCCCAAACGTTGCGAACCCGCAGACTGCCGGACACTGCAGGCACATTCGGATCCTCGAAGTGCTTAACCGTGTTTCGTACCATGGTGTTATCGAAAGATGTATCGCCGTCCAAAGCAAATACGATCTCCCCATTCGCCTGCTGGAGGCCCACGTTGAGAGAAGACACCCGTCCGCCCCGTTGCCATTTTGCGATTGGCTTCAGCTGACGCCGTGGATAAAGTGTCGGGTCAATGCGGAAGTTGCGCACAGCCCGCATCGTCGCCTGATTGGCCGCCGCACCGTCAATCACCGGAATCAGCTCGATATGCCCGGGATAAAGCTGTTCGCAGAGCGTTTGCAGGGTCTGCTCGACATCCCGCCCCTCACTGTAGCAAGTGATAATACAGGACACTTTAGGCGTATACCGGCTCTGACTAGGGGTAACGCTTAGTCGCCGAAGATACCATCGGAATATACCAGTCAGAACCAGCAGGTTGACTGGCAGCTCTATCAGCAGGAAGAACGGGAATAATATAAGAAGGACCCGCGTGAGTCCTTCTAGATTGCCCATACCAGACAATAGTTCTGACAGCTGAAAAGCAATCCCGTCCCACATTAACTGACCTCTCCTGTCAGCCGGGCCATCAGAAGGTCACCGTCTTCTTGCGTCAAAAGATCTTCTGGCAACGTGTATCCGGCCAAACGAATTTCAGTCTGCCAGTCAGACTGCTGGGGCTTATAGAGCTCAGATAATTCTGACAGGCGGCTACGAAGCACCTCCATGCCCTGCCGGTCAGTGTGGGGGAGAAGGAACCAAAGGAGATCTTCTCGGGTACGAGTGCATCGTAAGCGCCGTTAAATCGACCCACTTGCCCTAATCGTATTGAGCCACTTTTTTCAAAGCCAACAACTCGGCATTCCAGGGCAGCAAGGCTTCAAGCTTCTCCAGCGTGTCGGCCTTAGCAATTCGTTCCAGCACATGGT
>NZ_JBSXNQ010000011.1:0-15518 GCF_056857715.1 Marinobacter sp. L-13 | reverse complement strand
CACTCGTTCAGGCTCGGGGGAAGAAGCAGTTCCTGGCCAGGCGAATACGGGCGGAAAGTGGTTCCCATCAGTCATCCTGTTGCTGAAGAATTTTGATCTATTGTGCCAGAATGTAGCTTCTGCCGCGCAGACTCCTAGGCGCCTCGCTTCAGGAAACCGTCGCTGCAAATCCGGAGACCATCAAGGCCGCCGAGTTTTCGGCAGCTTCTGCTAAGCAAGAATCCGGGACCCTGCGCTGGTTGCTCGGCATCAATGCACTTCTGTTCGTGGTGGAAATGACTGCCGGTCTGATCGCCCAGTCCACCGGCCTGATTGGAGAATCCCTGGACAATTTTGCCGATGCGGCGGTGTACGGGCTTGCCCTTTATGCGGTTGGACATAGCGTGAAAAGGCAGGTCCGTGTTGCGCACGTTGCTGGTGTGGTCCAACTGGTTTTGGCTGTTGGCGTACTCGTAGAGGTCGTGAGGCGCTTTGTATTCGGTAGTGAGCCTGAATCGCTGGTGATGATGGCTATCGCATTCGTCGCATTGATTGCCAATACCAGTTGTCTGCTGCTCATATCCAAACATCGGGAAGGCGGGGCGCACATGAAGGCAAGCTGGATATTCTCGGCCAACGACGTGGTGATCAACCTGGGGGTCATCACCGCCGGCGCCCTGGTCGCGTGGACCGGTTCCAATTATCCGGATCTGATTATCGGCACCATCGCGGGGGGCATTGTACTTAACGGTGCCAGACGCATTTTGGCGTTGAAGGGTTAAATAATGCTCATTATTGGCAAAAAGCTCTTGGGACGCCACCACACGGCTCCAGGCAGAAGCCGCCCTGGACGAGTGGATAGCCACCATCCCGAAGGGCCAAAAGGAAGTCTGGAGCGATCTGGTCAGGGCAGTGGGAAACTGGCGCGAAGAGACCATGACCTACTTCGAGACGGACATGCCCGTCACCAACGCTTACACGGAGTCCATCAACCGACTGGCCAAGGACAAGAACCGTGAAGGGCGCGGTTACTCCTTCGAGGTGATGCGGGCACGAATGCTCTACACCACGAAGCACAAGAAGAAGGCACCGACTGCGAAGGTCTCTCCTTTCTACAAGAAAACCATCGGTTACGGACTGCCGGACTTCGCAGAGGAACTCAACTACGGAGTCGATCTATCAACCATCTGAGGGTGGTATCAGATTGATGGGGTGAAGGTGCCCCATCAACCATTAAATCCGTATACCCTAAAGATTAAGATGAAGGTAATCCTCGGATCATCCGAAAACCGCAGGGGCATAACGCATCGCGCTGAACCGTGGACCGACGTTTCCCTGGTCAGCTTGAGAGCCCCCTTACCCAATTATCAAATTCGGCAGGTAGGTGCAGCTCCGCTTTAACTCGCGAGATCGCGGTGTACACGCTGGACACGAGAGCATCTTTTGAGACCATGTTGGTCTGACTGAAAAAATCGTCCGCAATAACAACTTTTTCAAATTCCATGTTCTTGGTGTGCTCTGGCATCCCTAGCCACAGAACATTGGCGTAGCCCCTCGCCTGCCGAGACAATGATTCATCGAGGTGTTTGAGCTGATAGCCGCGGGAAAGCAGGTCGACAATACGACTGATATCGGCGTGCTGCGATTCTCGCTTTACCAGTTCGTCGAAGGTTCCGTACCGGAATAAGCTTGGGAAGCTTGGGCGCGTACCGTGATTGAACAGCTCGATTACGTCGCCCATGAACCACTGCAGGGCTTTCTCCGATCCTGGCATCAACGTGAAAGCGGCTTTTTCATGGGCACATCGCTGGAACTGCTCAAACAAGGCCCAGTATGAGCGAAAAATGATGGCGCAGTTTCCGCTCGGCGCCGGCAGGGTCTGGTAGGACACAACCCGGGTGTTTTCTGGTCTGATGCCGACAAACTCCAACTCCGGAGTAATGGGGTGTGCCGCAAGAACCTGGTTAAAAAGCTCCGTTGTGCTCTCACCAGCCCTGACTGATACGCCTAGTTCTCGACCTCGTGATCGCCCTGGTCGCTGAGTTCCTCCGGCCCCGAAAAGGTGTTGGTATCGATCACCAAAGGTAAATGTCGCCTGTGGTGGCGGCGTTCGCTCAAGAATATTAATAATGGGCAGGGGCAGATCGTGGGCTTCATCGACCAGGGCGATACGGATCGTAGGAGGAAGCACCTTGCCTTCAACATCAGCATGCTTGATTTGGTGATAGATCCGCATTGGCAGTTCAGATTCCTGATTTGGCGGATTCACAATGACTTCCCACATCCTGCGAGCAACTTCTACCAGAATGACTTTGTCTGAGGCGGACCAGTGAGATTTTATCGTAGCGGGTAGATGTTCAGTCGTGATCTCATGACCGGAGTTGCGGCAAAACGACGTTACCGTCTTCCACGCAATTTTGGCAACCTCGGGAGGCTTCGCTCGCTGAAGCGGTTGGATCCCCAGAATATGTGCCATTTGCTCATAGGTGCGGTTGAAGCGCTGCCCCATCCGGTAACGCGAGCCCCTGGAGGGCCTGGGTGCAGGCTCTCCAGGATAGACCAGCTCTTTCATCAATTCCGCTAACGTCAATCCCCGAACGGCTTGCGTGCGTTCCATGAGCGCTGTGAGTTGCTGACGGGTGTGAGCCAGAGCTACAACAGAGAGACCTTTGGCGCCCAAGGATGCCGCAAGCGTTGTGATGAGGTAGGTCTTACCCACGCCGGCAAAGCCTTGAATGGCCATGGGTTCGTCCGGCTCGGCCTCGATGGCTCGAATCAAGCGGTCATGCTCAGTCGATAGTGACACATTCCGCTGCAGACCCAGGATGTTACGTTTGATGAACACCTGGTTGAACTCTTTCGAGCAACCGTAACGCCATCGGTTTTTTTGTTCCAGGTAACTTTTGTTGGCAACGTCCGAGACTGACATGAGAAAGAACATGTCGCTGTTGCCCGGAGCCAGGTCAGAAAAGTGCTCTACTCGATCCTGTACCAGGTCCTCAATTTCTGATCTGGCCTCTTGAGAATCACCAATCAGCAGGAGGCTTTCCGCAAGGAGACGTTCACTCGCAGGGCCATTAAAGGGTTTTGATGAGTTGGCCAGTTTAAACAGGGTAAACAAACCCGCCAGCTCAGCATTGGTTAAGCCGGAGAGTCTTGTCCGGTCTTTATCCAGCTCTTGTAACGTCTCAAGGCTTAGTGGGATCGCAAGTTTCGTCATGGTGTCCAATTCGTGAGTTCAGGCAATCTCAAGGATCTTTTGCTTAGGTGCAACCAAGATACCGTCAGAGTCTGGTATTGGCTAATGAAGAGATTCGTCTGCAGAAATATATGGTATAATAAATCAGGTCTTTGATTTTGTTTGTGTTCACACAGTGTCCGTGCCGTACTCTGATATTGGGAGATCCAAAACATGTTGAACTCTGATGTTGGCGATGTCCCTGTCCCGCGTGACTTGATCGAGGAGCTTTCGACTGCTTATCAATCCCTCGTCGATCATTGTGAGGGGCTAAAGAAGCTATCAGAAGCGGATCATGCCAGAAATTTTGAAGTGTATATCCCAACTTTTGGCGCCACTGAAAAACAGCGCTATACCGCGGATGCGCGCAGAGCTGCGATTATAGATGCGGTTGGGCTGACCATTGACGATACTCACAACAGGAAATACGAAGCGGGCATTATTTGTGCTTCAGATGCGACAGTGTCGGCGGTCGAGCAGCTAAATGCAGCTAAAAGTCACTTCAAGGAAACTGTTCTGAAAATCCGGAACCTTTCCCTTGAGAAGCGCGGGGTATCACGGGAAACGGTGCTGAAGAACGCTCTGAAAAGTGCAGGAATTCAGACGCTTGATCTGCGGGAGTGTTACCGACAGATCCGGATCATGCCTCGTAATTTAGATTCAATCTCCTGGACCTGGGCAACCAGTCACGCCCGGATCCAGAAACTCAGCTTTGATGAGGCCATGGCGCTGGCCGAAGGGCTCAGGGATCGTGATGGGGAGTTGGCAGACACCGCCATAGATGTCCTGAGGCGAAAATGTTCACCCGATCAGCCTTTGGTCCGCCGAATCACTCTGCCGAATCAATTGCGAGCAAACTACGCCTATCGCGAGGCGGGCAAGGTCCTCCGGAAGAGTTGCCCGATTTCGGGAGTAGTTATTGCACAGCAGGAGACTCTCCCGAGGTTGGCTTGGCGTGAAAATCCAGCATTTCGTAATGAGGTTCCAGTTCGACTCCAGCGCGAATCCAAGATAGAGCCAGAACCTGTCATTCAAGCATTGAGCATTCATCGCTATGTCGACGGTCAAGCCTGAACACCCTGCTCTCCAGGCAAAGGTACGCTGTTTCGGTTCAAAGGCGGCTTTCACTGCAGAGGCGACCTACATTACCCAAGAGGGTGGCGTGCCGCTGGCTGCACTGAATTTGGAAGTCGCACCACGCCAAGGTGAACGCATTGAATGGAAGAGGAAGATTGTTCTCCAATTGGGCGAGGACGACCTACCACTTCTTTGTTGTGTGTGTCTGGGCTATTTACCCAAGGCCGAGTTTAAGAGGCCAACAAAGGGGATAACGATTGAGCGCCAGCCCGGCAGGATTTACCTGGCTGCCAGCCAAGGATCAGGTACCGGATACGCCCTACCCCTGCCCATTTCACAAAGTTTTCGGCTTGGCGCACTTGCTCTTGCACAACTTAAGAAGCAGTCCGTTTGTGACGACGAGCAACTGGTATTGGCAGCGCTAAGAGGGGCGGCAGCACTGTATAAAGGTTAGGTAGAATGCCACCTGCAGCTCTCTTGCGGCTTGACTCATCCGCCAGAGATCGTGGACTCGTCGGTTTGGTATGTGGAAAGGAGCTCCAGCCCTGCCTGAGAGCAGCGCCAGGCTTCATACCCCTTATGCTGAGACGGACTGGCAGCGAGAGTATTCATTTTCTGAACGGAACCAAAATCTCACTACAGCCCGTTATTCAAAGCTTTGAACGCTCGTTCGGGCGGCAATTCCTGGTTGCGATCATCCTCAAGATGGAAGATCAATCAGCTGACCAATTGTACCCATCGGCAAGTAAAGCGACTGCAGATCTCCAAATTGCCTTCCCATAGGCAGGAAACCGTAGCGCTTAAAAAAGCGATCACTGATCTGGGTAAGAGGGTCCGTTACAACCGCTATTCCCATGCCACTGTATTGAACAATCCGGTACGCCTCCTCCAAGGCCTCAAGAAGCAGCGTTTCACCGTATCGGTGTCCGGAGCCGTGTAGTTTGCTATCCACACCCAGCCACGCAAGCTTGATCACTGGAATGGGATAGGCCGGATATCGACTACGGGTCTCCTGATCTGGCAACTCATCACGCACCACGGTTGCGCTGGTCAGGGTGAAATACCCCAGGACCTGAGCTGGCAACACATTTGTAGGTTCATCATCCACCAGCACCCAGGTGCGATTGATTTTCTTGTCCATCTGCTTGCGAGCTTCTCGCCTAAGGAACTCATTTACCCGTTCCAGCCCACAATCAAACGATTTCCGGTCATGCGACTTCTTATCTAATGGCTCTGACCTCAAGGTCACCGTTTTCCATCCTTTTACTCCGGCGACGTTTCGCCC
This sequence comes from Marinobacter sp. L-13, assembly GCF_056857715.1. Taxonomy (NCBI): domain Bacteria; kingdom Pseudomonadati; phylum Pseudomonadota; class Gammaproteobacteria; order Pseudomonadales; family Marinobacteraceae; genus Marinobacter; species Marinobacter sp. L-13. The sequence continues at coordinate 9,939 of NZ_JBSXNQ010000011.1, read as the reverse complement.
TCAGCAATGCCTCGTTCGGTGCTGGAGCTGCTTCGCAGGCTGCTACAAAAGCATCAAACGACTGGCTGTTCAGGCGATACACCTCAGCCTCCTCGATCACGCGAACCGACTTCTCCCGGATTGCCTGGATGACAAACTCTGAGAGACTGTGACTCCCGGTCAGAGCTGAAGCGCGCGCCGCCAATTCTTTAATAGCCGGATCAATTCGTAAATCCAGCCGCGCGCTTGTCTTTGACATGCGGTGTTCCTCTTTCAACTGGCTGGCCAATCGGCCAGAACCTCTGTTTTGGTGTTTTCCATTATGCTGCACTACTGGCTTAAACCTAGAAGCCATAATGTACGGAAAATAACCGTACATTAACTATCGGCTAAAGCTATCCCAATGTCAACGGGGCTTAATCCACTGAAACGCCGTATTGTAGAACAATTACAAAAAGTGTGATCACAGAAGAAACCGCTCATATGCTATGAGCAAGTCTGTATAGCTGCCCAACCGCTATCCTGGAACGCACTTCGCAAGGTGAAACATTGGGATACGAATCATTACATCGATTAAGCCTGGCCCCGGCGGGTGCGGAAGGTTTAACTGGTTGGCAGAAAATCGCACCCTGTCCGCAAAAAACCAGCGACTGATTTCACGACCCCTCGCCCACTCAACGGAACAACGTATTTGTTCCGCAAAAGAGTGACCGTTCGATGAGCCCCCTTTGGATGAGATCGGAACAAGCTATTGGTACTCGGTATGGTCGCAAAGCGGACATTCAAATTGACCACGAAGCGGACCTTTTCCCACGGCCGCGTTACCCAGAGCCCCCCATACACCGGAAGACCAGACACATTGGTAATATCTAGTGTCCCGTCCGCCAAGCATGAGATTTTCAAGAGGCAGGCTCAGCTCTTTACAGAGGTTGCTGACATTGTTCAGGATCTGTGTGGTCTCAGCAGCCATTCCACCCGAGATTAATTCGCCAGTTTCGGGACTCAGACCTACAAGCCCAGAGACATGGATAAATGCACCAGACTTAACGACGGGGCTATACGAAAAGTGAGGAGAAGGTAGCGAGTTGGCCACCAGGGGTGTCCTAAGTGCATTGCTTGACGAAGTCATCTTTCCCTCTTTGTTTTTGTGTGTGCACGTATTATTATTGAGCTTGTAGAAGATGTCTTGGCCTTGTCAAGACCTTCTTTCTCGGTCAATTAATCCATTGAATATCAGGTAGATAGTGTTGTATTAGCTTCGAAGCGGATAATGGGTGATCTTAATAAGACGTTGTAATCTTAGTGTGACAACGTACATGAAATGATTTATGTTCTATAGCTGTTAATTAACAAGCGGACCCGCAGAATGCCCAAAAATCATAAAGCATGCCCCCCCTCCGAAGCGGCACTATTGCCACCAGAGGTTCAGGGGTTAGTAGACAATTTCCGCCTTGAAAATGTTGCCTCTCACCTGCTTAGGCGGGCGCACTTTCAGGCGGAGGACATGTTTCACCAGGAGTTTTTTGAAGAATCGCTTACCCCGCGGCAAAAGGCATCGCTTGTTGTGGTCGCCCAGCACCCTGGCTTAACTCAGAATGCGCTGGCAACTCATCTTGCGATGGATAGGAATACGGTGGGGGATATTGTGAAGCGGTTGTGTGCAAACGCACTGCTGACCCGGTATCGGGCCAGCGATGATCAGCGCGCCTATAAGTTATATATCAGCGAAGCAGGTGCAGAGCTTCTTGGACGGGTTTTACCCCGTGATGCAGATATAGAGCAGCGGCTGTTAGACCGGCTTCCTAAAGAGCTTCAGCCATTATTTGTAAAGTGCCTCAAGCTCATAGTCGGGCTTGAGTAATGCTGCCAAGCCCTTAAATCAATGCCTCAGCCAGTCGCTCATAACTGCGCAGGCGGTACTGATAGTCATGAGTTACCGTTACAACGCCTACCTCATCCGTCTGGTATTGATCGGCAAGGCATTGAATTTTTTCGGCGCACTCATCGGCCGTGCCTAAAACCATTGAGTTCAGGATTGCATCGAAGAAGTCCTGCTCAGTCGGGCTTAGCTGATCTTTCAGACGCAGAGCTTCAGCGGGTGCTTTCACCACTTCACGGACGCCTTGGCTGAAGGCTTTCACTTTCCAGTATACAGCGGGGGCAGCGTGGTATTCCGCTTCTTCGCGGCTATCCGCGCAAAGAGCCGCGATCGCGATGCTCGCCTCGGGATTGCCTGCATGACCGGCGTCACGCCAGGCCTGTTTGTACTCGGCAATTACGCTGGCTGGAGCCGGATCTGGGCTGATAAACAAAGCGAGTGTCATTTTCATGCCTAGCTGTCCAGCCAGCCCGGTGCTTCCGCTGCCAGAGGCGAGCATCCAGGTTTGTGGGATAGCTGGCTGGCCCGGCATCACCTGCAGAGCTTTGTAGGTGTGATTGTCTGGTAGTGTGTTATTCAGTAAACCTTGTAAAAGCTGGGCCTGTTCAGCATAGTTTTCCAGCCCGGGTGGGGCCGGATATGCAAGGGCGCGAGAGGCCATTGCATCGCCGCCCGGCGCACGACCGATGCCAAGGTCGATGCGCCCTGGAAAGAGAGTTTCCAGCATGCTGAATTGCTCAGCGACTTTGTAGGGGCTGTAATGACTCAGCATAACCCCGCCACTGCCAACCCGGATGCGTTCAGTTACGCTGGCGATGTGGCTGATCAGGATCTCGGGGCATGGGCCGGCGAAATTGACACTGTTGTGGTGCTCAGCCAGCCAGTAACGATGGTAGCCAAGGCGATCACAGTGGCGGGCCAAGTCGACTGTTAATGCTACAGGTGAGACGTTGTTGGGTATGCCCTGTACGGGAGACTGATCAACGACGGTTAGTTTCAAAGCCATGGGGTTACCTGAAATTATAGGCTGGGTTCAGCGTTCGCAACGCACGCGCTTTCTGGGTGGTAAATATAGTTTGATGGCGATTTTTGTCTACCTGATCCGTGGGAATGCGTGATCTCATATTTGAGAATAGTGATATGAACTATCAGGATTTGTTTTACTTCACCAAGGTTGTTGAGAAGGGAAGTTTGGTTGCGGCGGCTCGCTATCTGGATATTCCCACATCGACTCTATCGCGTCGTTTGCAGGCATTTGAGCAACAACTTGGTTATAAGCTGGTTCATCGAAGCTCAAAGAAGTTAGGCCTTACGGAGTCTGGCCAACGGTTTTACAGCAGCCTTTCTCCAGTAATGAGTGAGCTTGAGATGCGCTCAGAAGATGTAAATAGTGAGCTTTCATCACTTTCAGGAGATATAAAAATCACTGCTCCGCTCGCATTAGGACACCATAACGTGAAGGAGTGGGTATTTGAGTTTATGGAAATTAACCCACGCGTAAGCGTGGAAATGTTCCTCAGCAACCAAAATGTAGACCTGGTAAAGAACAGCATTGATATTGCCTTCCGCCTTGGCGCGGTGACCCTCAATGACTGGATATCGCGACCGCTTCTGCAAACCGAAATGCTGGTAGTGGCCACGCCAGAGATGCTAAGCCGTTATGCTCAGCCGAAGCAGCCTGCTGGTCTTGCGGCTTTGCCATTGGTGGTACTCAAACGATCGGCGTTCTGGCGATTTCAGCGGGATGACGGCGAGACGGAGACCTTTACCCCCCATGCACACATACGAACAGATGAAGTCCAGTTTGCTTTGGATGCCGTAAAGCGGGGCCTTGGGGCCTGCTGTCTACCGCGCTACATGGTAGAGGAAGAGCTGAACAGCGGGGTTCTGTTACAGCTTTTGCCCGACTGGACAATGGAGAGTCGTACGATGCATATGCTGTATCCGCACCGGGATAGTTTACCGGTTAAAACCCGCGCTTTTATTGAGTTTGTTATGGAAAAGGTAGGTAAAGGACCAGCCGCTACCTGAGCCTGCCATTTACCTCCTGCTTTTCCTGTAGTTCTCGTTTATGGGATTTGAACTGCCCGTTTTTGTTTGTTTTATCCCGCTTTTGCAAAGATATACTGGAGCAACGATGCAGGCCTTGGAGAGAAAATTTTTGAGAATCTCCAGGCCGCTCAAAAAAACCAAAACACTACAGCTGTATTTACGCGCAGCTAACAACAAAGGTGAGCGATGAAAGAGATCAAACACTACATCAACGGCGAATACGTAGGCTCAGCCAACGGAAAACTGTTCGATAACGTAAACCCGGTGACCGGCCAGGTGTTTGCCAAGGTCCATGAAGCCGGTCGTGAAGAAGTGGACTCAGCCGTGAAGGCTGCCCGGGCAGCGCTGAATGGTCCTTGGGGCAAAATGACCCTGGATGAGCGTACCCGCATCCTGCACAAGGTGGCCGATGGCATTAACGACCGCTTTGACGAGTTTCTGGAAGCAGAGTGTTTGGACACCGGTAAGCCCAAGTCCATGGCCAGCCACATCGATATCCCCCGGGGTGCGGCCAACTTCAAAGTGTTCGCAGACATGGTCAAGAACGTGGCGGCGGAATCCTTTGAAATGGCGACTCCGGATGGCACCGGCGCCCTGAACTACGCCGTGCGTCGCCCCAAAGGCGTGATCGGTGTGATCAGCCCCTGGAACCTGCCATTGTTGTTGATGACCTGGAAAGTCGGTCCGGCACTGGCCTGTGGTAACACCGTTGTGGTGAAACCCTCCGAAGAAACCCCGACCACTACCGCGTTGCTGGGTGAGGTGATGAAAGACGCCGGCGTGCCTGATGGTGTTTACAACGTGGTGCACGGTTTTGGTGGGGATTCTGCTGGTCAGTTCCTGACGGAGCACCAGGATGTAGATGGTTTCACCTTTACCGGCGAAACCACCACCGGCGAGACCATCATGAAGTCTGCTGCCAAAGGCATTCGGGACATCTCCCTGGAGCTGGGTGGCAAGAACGCCGGCCTGGTATTCGCCGACTGCGACATGGACAAGGCTATCGAAGGCACTATGCGTTCCGCTTTCGTCAACTGTGGTCAGGTGTGCCTGGGTACCGAGCGTGTTTACGTTGAACGCTCCATTTTCGACGAGTTTGTTTCCCGTCTGAAAGAAGAAGCGGAAAAACTGCGCATTGGCCCGCCCGATGACGAGAAGGCCAACTTCGGCCCGCTGGTCAGTCTCAAGCACCGCGAGAAAGTGCTGTCCTACTACCAGAAAGCGGTGGAAGACGGTGCCACGGTGATTACTGGCGGTGGCGTGCCCGAGATGCCGCAAGAGTATGCAGGGGGAGCCTGGGTACAGCCCACGATCTGGACAGGCCTGCCGGACGATTCCGCCGTGGTAACCGACGAGATCTTCGGCCCTTGCTGTCATATCCGCCCGTTCGATACCGAGGAAGAAGCGATCGAGCTGGCCAACAGCCTGCCATACGGCCTGGCCTCCGCCATCTGGACCGAGAACGTGAGCCGCGCCCATCGTGTAGCGGGTAAGGTTGAAGCCGGCATCATCTGGGTGAACAGCTGGTTCCTGCGGGATCTGCGCACGCCCTTTGGCGGCAGCAAGCAGTCCGGTATTGGCCGTGAGGGCGGTGTGCACTCCCTGGAGTTCTACACCGAAATGAAGAACGTGTGCATCAAGCTCTAACGAGCCGGGGTAAATCCAATGGACCAGCAAAAAATCCAGCAGTTCGGCGACGAACTCTACGAAGCCATGGTCAAGCGGGAAGCGGTTTCCCCGCTGACCAGCCGTGGTGAAGACATCAGCATTGACGATGCCTATCACATCTCCCTGTGCATGCTTGAGCGCCGGCAGCAAGCCGGTGCCCGGGTCATCGGCAAGAAGATCGGTGTCACCAGCAAAGCGGTGATGAACATGCTGAATGTACACCAGCCCGATTTCGGTTACCTGACCGACGACATGGTGTTCAACAGCGGTGAAGCGGTGCCCATCAGCGACCGCCTGATTGCCCCCCGTGCCGAAGGCGAAATTGCCTTCATCCTGAAAAAGGATCTGAACGGCCCGGGTATTACCAACGCAGATGTGCTGGCAGCGACCGAATGCGTGATGCCCTGTTTCGAGATTGTCGATTCCCGCATCCAGGACTGGAAGATCGCCATTCAGGACACCATTGCCGACAACGCATCCTGTGGTCTGTTCGTGTTGGGCGACAACGCGGTTTCCCCCCGGGATATCGACCTGGTGACCTGCGGCATGGTGGTGGAGAAGAACGGTTCTATCATCAGCACCGGCGCCGGCGCAGCCGCGTTGAGCTCTCCAGTGAACTGCGTGGCCTGGCTGGCCAACACCCTGGGTGAGTTTGGTATTTCCCTGAAGGCAGGTGAAGTCATCCTGTCGGGCTCCCTGGTACCGCTGGAGCCGGTGAAAGCCGGTGACACCATGCGTGTGGACATTGGCGGGATTGGCAGCGCATCTGTGCGCTTTGTCTGATCCGGACCAAACGAGGACAAGATTATGAGCAAGAAAATCAAAGCCGCCATCATCGGCTCGGGCAACATCGGCACCGACCTGATGATCAAGATCCTGCGTAACGGCAAGAATATCGAAATGGGCGCCATGGTCGGTATCGACCCGGAATCCGACGGCCTGGCCCGTGCCAGCCGTATGGGCGTGGCCACCACCCACGAAGGCGTGGACGGCCTGGTGAAAATGCCGGAATTTGCCGACATCGACATCGTGTTTGATGCCACTTCTGCTGGCGCGCACATGCACAACGAAGTGTTCCTGCGTGGCCACAAAGAAAACATCAAGATTGTGGACCTGACGCCGGCGGCCATCGGCCCCTACTGCGTACCGGTAGTGAACCTGGAGCAAAACCTGAACGAAGGTAACGTGAACATGGTTACCTGCGGTGGCCAGGCCACGATTCCGATGGTGGCAGCCGTGTCTCGCGTGGCGAAGGTGCACTACGCCGAAATCGTAGCCTCCATCTCTTCGAAGTCTGCTGGCCCCGGCACCCGCGCCAACATCGACGAGTTCACCGAAACCACCTCCAAGGCCATCGAAGTGGTCGGTGGTGCCCAAAAGGGCAAGGCCATCATCATCCTGAACCCGGCTGAGCCGCCCTTGCTGATGCGCGACACCGTGTACGTGCTGTCGGATGCCGCTGACCAGGCGGAAGTGGAAGCCTCCGTCGAAGAAATGGTGCAAGCCGTGTCGTCCTATGTGCCGGGCTACCGCCTCAAGCAGAAAGTCCAGTTCGACGTCATTCCTGAAGACCAGCCCATGAACGTCCCGGGCCTGGGCCGCTTCAGTGGCCTGAAAACCTCCATCTTCCTGGAAGTGGAAGGTGCGGCCCATTACCTGCCCGCCTACGCCGGCAACCTGGACATCATGACCTCCGCCGCCCTCGGTACTGCCGAGCGCATCGCCGAATCGCTGGTCAACTGAGGAGGACCGAACCATGACCTTTAATCCCGGTAAAAAACTCTACATCTCCGACGTGACCCTGCGAGACGGCAGCCACGCCATTCGTCACCAGTACTCCATCAAGAACGTGCAAGACATCGCACGGGCCCTGGACAAGGCGAAAGTCGACAGCATTGAAGTCGCCCACGGCGACGGCCTGCAAGGCTCCAGCTTTAACTACGGCTTTGGCGCCCACACCGACCTGGAGTGGATTGAAGCCGTGGCCGAAGTGGTGGAACACGCCCAGATTGCCACCTTGCTGCTGCCCGGTATTGGTACCGTCCACGACCTGGACAACGCCTACAAAGCCGGTGCCCGCATTGTACGTGTGGCCACCCACTGCACCGAAGCCGATGTCTCCAAACAGCACATCGAGCACGCAAGAAAGCTGGGCATGGACACCGTGGGCTTCCTGATGATGAGCCACATGCAGACCCCGCAGGGCCTCGCAGAACAAGCCAAGATGATGGAAGACTACGGCGCCACCTGCCTGTACGTGGTGGACTCCGGCGGTGCCATGAACATGAACGACATCCGGGACCGCTTCCGCGCCCTGAAAGACGTTCTCAAGCCGGAAACCAAAACCGGTATCCATGCCCACCACAACCTGGCGCTGGGCGTGGCCAACTCCATCGTCGCAGTGGAAGAAGGCTGTGACCGCATCGACGCCAGCCTCTCCGGCATGGGTGCCGGTGCCGGCAACGCCCCACTGGAAGTGTGCATTGCCGCCTTCGACAAAATGGGCTGGGACCACGGCACCGACGTGTACGCCCTGATGGACGCGGCTGACGACATCGTACGTCCGTTGCAGGACCGCCCGGTGCGTGTGGACCGTGAAACCCTGGCGCTGGGCTATGCCGGCGTGTACTCAAGCTTCCTGCGCCACTCCGAAGTGGCGGCACAGAAGTATGGCCTGAAGACTGTGGATATTCTCGTTGAACTGGGCAAACGCCGGATGGTGGGTGGCCAGGAAGACATGATCGTGGACGTGGCGCTGGATCTGCTGAAGGCGCAAGAGGAGCAAAAAGCATGAGCAAGACCCTGAGCAACGAACAGATGCTGGCCCTGGCCGAGCACGTAGAAAACGCCGAACTGAACGCCCGCGATATCACCAAGGTCACCAACGATTATCCGGACATGACCTTTGAAGACGCCTACGACGTGCAGTGGGAAATCCGTCGTCGAAAGGAAGAGCGTGGAAACAAGGTTGTGGGCATGAAAATGGGCCTGACCTCCTGGGCCAAGATGGCCCAGATGGGCGTGGAAACCCCGATCTATGGCTTCCTTGCAGATTACTTCAGCGTGCCGGACGGCGGTGTGGTCAATACAAAGGAACTGATTCATCCGAAAATCGAAGCCGAAATCGCCTTCGTGACCAAGGCGCCCCTGCATGGCCCCGGTTGCCATATCGGTGACGTCCTGGCCGCCACCGACTTCGTGATCCCGGCGGTGGAAGTGATCGACTCCCGCTACGAGAACTTCAAGTTCGACCTGGTGAGCGTGGTGGCTGATAACGCCTCCTCCAGCCGTTTTATCACCGGCGGCACCATGTCGAATATTGCCGACCTGGACCTGAAAACCCTGGGTGTTGTGGTTGAGAAGAACGGAGAAATCGTAGACGTAGGTGCCGGTGCTGCGGTCTTGGGCCACCCGGCTTCCAGCGTCGCCATGCTGGCCAACCTGCTGGCGGAGCGCGGTGAGCACATCCCGGCGGGCACCTTCATCATGACTGGCGGTATCACTGCTGCGATCGCAGTGGAGGCCGGTGACAACATCAGTGTTCGTTACCAGGGGCTGGGCACCGTAACCGCCCGGTTCGAATAAGGAGGCGTTATGCCGATTGCACAAATCAATATTATGGAAGGTCGCACTGACGAGCAAAAGGAAATGCTGATCCGTGAAGTAACGGATGCAATGGTGCGTTCGTTAGGTGCACCGGTGGAGAGTGTGCGCATTATCCTCAACGAAATGCCCAAGCAGCACTTTGGTATTGCCGGGCAGTCGGCTAAAAAGCTGGGGCGATGAAGAGTGTTATGGTTTTATAAGTCACTTACTTATTATCGCTCTCTTTTGGCCCGTTAATCTCGGGCCTTTTTTCGTGGTGCGCCAGGCATGGCGCGTAGCGCCCTGAGGGGCGCTGTTCCGGTCCAGGTGGTGCTGGCCGGATGACTTGGGGGTGCAAGTCCCCTGTGGGCCCGGCAAGGGGAACCACTAGCCGGACGGCAAGGGTGTCCACCGCGAGGTGGAATCTGAAGGAAGCCGCAGGCAAAGCACTGGCCCGACGAACAGGAATCGCATAAGAGGCGGCCACACCGGGTAAGGCGGCCATTATCGCCAAAGCCCAGTACTTGCACGGAAGGTGTGGACGTAGATGCGGTGGGTATAAGTGTGAAGGTCACGCGTCTTACCCTGGGAAGTCTGGCACTCTGCCACAGTGCTACCTGCCTCGTGAGGGGTGGGGATGCCCATGGTGCGCATCAGGCGCTGCACCCGCTTGCGGTTTATCCGGTGGCCTTTGCGTTCCAGGTGGACACGCATTTTACGAGAGCCATAGTACGGCGTTTCCAGATGCTGCTGGTCAATCAGGTACATCAGATCCA
>NZ_JBSXNQ010000010.1:0-9500 GCF_056857715.1 Marinobacter sp. L-13 | reverse complement strand
CCTGACGATTGCCTACTTCGACCGGTTGGGAGTGCCGAGACTCTCGTGAACCCTCAACGTCTCGAACCGCCCGGTGCGGACCCGCATGCCGGGTGGTGTGGGAGGGGTGGAGCCTCATGGCTCCCCCCTATCCCGATTGCTCGGTTGTCAGAGTGTATCTATAAGATACATACGCAATTAGCCCTATTGACTGTTCACAAAATGTTCATGAGGCACTTGTCGTTTCCGGGCTGGCGGGCCATAATGGCGCGCTCCGCCGAGTAGGGGCCTTCGATTCGGAGTTGATCTGAGGCTCTCTGGCTTCGGCGGTTCACTACCTTTAAACGTGACAAACGGAACAGTGGCAATGTCTCAAGATCTGAAAGAAGCAGCCCTTGAATATCACGCCAAGCCGCGGCCTGGTAAGCTGAGTGTCGAAATCACCAAGCCAACCAAGACCTCCCGCGACCTTTCCCTGGCGTATAGCCCCGGGGTTGCCGAACCGGTCCGCGAGATCGCAAAGGACCCGGAGAACGCATACAAGTACACTGCCAAGGGCAACCTGGTGGCTGTCATCTCTGATGGTTCTGCGATTCTTGGTCTGGGTAACCTGGGTCCGCTGGCAAGCAAGCCGGTTATGGAAGGCAAGGGCGTACTGTTCAAGCGCTTTGCCGGAATTGATGTCTTCGATATTGAAGTCAATTCCGAGAGCCCGCAGGCGTTTATCGAAACAGTTGAGCGTATTGCAGATACCTTCGGTGGTATCAATCTGGAAGACATCAAAGCGCCCGAGTGCTTTGAAATTGAGCGCGCGCTGATCGAAAAGTGCAACGTGCCCATCTTCCACGATGACCAGCATGGTACTGCCATCGTAACTGCAGCCGGCATGATCAATGCCCTCGAGCTGCAGGGCAAAAAGATTGAAGAGGCGAGGGTGGTCTGCCTGGGTGCCGGTGCTGCCGCCATTGCCTGCATGAAGATTCTGATCAGCTGCGGTATTCGTTCTGAGAACATCTTCATGCTTGACCGCAAGGGTGTGATCCACTCTGGTCGTGATGATTTGAATCAGTACAAGGCAATGTTCGCCAACGACACGGACAAGCGCACTCTGGACGACGCGATTGATGGTGCTGACGTATTCCTGGGGCTGTCCGGTCCGGATCTCCTGACTGCTGAACAGCTCAAGAAAATGGCTCCCAAGCCGATCGTTTTCGCCTGCTCCAACCCGGATCCGGAGATTAGCCCGGAAATTGCCCTGGCAACCCGCGATGATCTGATCATGGCCACCGGTCGCTCTGATTATCCGAACCAGGTTAACAATGTGTTGGGTTTCCCGTTCATTTTCCGTGGAGCGCTGGACGTTCGTGCCACCGCGATCAACGAGGAAATGAAGGTGGCGGCCGTCAATGCAATCCGTGAGCTGGCCAAGGAGCCTGTGCCTCAGGAAATTTGCGAGGCATACGGTGTGGAGAGTTTCGAGTTCGGGAAAGAGTACATCATTCCCAAGCCGATGGACGTCCGCTTGCTGGAAGTTGTGCCGGCCGCCGTTGCTCGCGCTGCCGTGGATTCCGGCGTTGCACGTAATCCATACCCTGCGCACTACCCGCTGAAGTCAATGGACGACATTATCTGATCTGTCATCCAGGGTATAAAAAAACCGGCGGTGATCCCGCCGGTTTTTTTGTGCCTGCTCCTGATGTCAGAAGATTCGCCTTGACAGGTCGTCTTCCTCGGAGCCTCCATTGCGGTCGTTCTCGGTTTCGGATGTCAGGGGCGGTGGCGCATCCTCTTCCCGGAAGACCTCGAAAATGCCATCCTCGCCCGGTCTTGCGCGCTGTCCGGTTTCGGGGTTGATCCGGATATTGACGATGCCATTGGGTCGAGGCATGAAGGAAGAGGGTGCCCCTTCGAGCGCTACTTCCATATAGTCCAGCCAGATGGGGAGCGCGGTGCTGGCGCCAAACTCGCGTCTGCCCAAAGGTGCCGGTTGGTCGAATCCGACCCAGGTGGTTGTGGCCACTTCGTGATTAAAGCCGGCAAACCAGGTGTCTTTCTGTTCGTTGGTGGTGCCGGTTTTACCGGCGATGTCATCCCGGCCAAGTGCCAGCGCCCGTCTGCCGGTACCGCGACGAATGACGTCCTGCATCATTGAATGCAGAATAAAGACCGAGCGTTCGTCCGCCAGTCTGGGCATAACCCGAACCTCGGGCGAGTCCTCACTTGTTTCAGAGACATTGGCGACGGTGTTTGGCGAGCCTTCTTGCTCGCCCGATGGTTCCTGTCCTGTACCGTCGTTGCAGTCTTTGTCGCACAGAACGGTTTTCGGCGCCTGGTAAATGGTCTCACCGCTAAAGTCAGTGATAGTCTCGATGAGGTAGGGTTCAACGTCGTAGCCTCCGTTGGCAATCACGGCCATGCCTCGGGCAAGTTCCATGGGAGTAAGCTGCCCGCTGCCCAGGGAGAGTGACAGATCGTCCGGCATGTTTTCTACCGGGATTTCCAGTTGTGCCAGGTAATCCAGCGTGTTCCGGATGCCTAGGTCGCGCAGCAGTCGGATTGAGACCAGGTTGCGTGAGCGATAGAGTGCTTCCCGCAGGCGGGTTGGGCCATAGAACTGTCCGGAGGAGTTCTGGGGGCGCCAGGCAGTCTCCAGTTCCGAGTCATCGAAGACAATCGGCGCATCGTTGTAGATGGTCGCCGGTGTCATGCCGCTTTCCAGGGCGCTCAGATAAAGAAAGGGCTTGAAGGTGGAGCCAGGCTGTCGTCTTGCCTGTATGGCACGGTTATATTTGCTCTGACCAAAACTGTAGCCTCCGCTCAGTGCCTCAATGGCGCCGGTTTTGGCTTTCAGTGAAATGAGCGCGCCTTCAACCCTCGGGATTTGAGCAAGCGCAACAGAGGCTTCAGCGAGCTGCTCCGACTGCTCATTCGGGGATTCGTTCCCGTTGGCTTCTGGCTCTAGCGAGGCCGATTCCGGGTTCTGGGCGCGCACATAGATAACGTCGCCGGGAGCCACAACATCGGAGGGCTTCTCAGGCTCAGGGCCTGTGAGATTTTCAGTTTTGTAGCGCCTCGCCCAGGTCATGGTTTCGAAAGCCATGGTGGCGGGGCCGATGCGGCGCGCGTGCACCGCCACTTTGCCGGATTCGTCGTCAACCTCTGTGACGATTGCGGGAAGCAGGGACTCCACGCGAGGGTAGTTCAGGATCAGATCTGATGGCTCACTCTCGGCGAGGGTTTCCTGATCAATCTCCCCAATGGGGCCCCTGAAGCCGTGGCGCCGATCATAGGCTTCAAGGCCGTCTCTTAATGCCTCTGTGGCAACCTGCTGTTTCTTGCCGTCAACTGTGAGGGTGACGGTGTAGCCATCGGTGTAGGCGTCCTCGCCGAACCGCCGAACCATCTCGGATCTCGCCATTTCGGCAACATAGTCGGCGTCGACTTCAGTCTCCGTGCTGTTGTAGCTGGCAGTAATGGGGGCGGAAACAGCAAGTTCGTGGGCATCCGGAGTGATGTATCCCAGGTCGCGCATTCGTCCGAGAATCCAGTTGCGCCGGATCATCGCACGGTCCGGATTGGCCAGGGGGTTGAATGCCGAGGGCGCTTTTGGCAAGCCGGCGAGCATGGCCATTTGGGCCAGGGACAGTTCCGAGACCGGCTTGTTGTAATAAACCTGTGCAGCGGCGGCAATTCCGTAGGCCCGATTGCCCAGATAGATCTTGTTCAGATAGAGCTCGAGAATGCGGTTTTTATCCAGTTCACGTTCGATCTGAAGAGCCAGAAGTATCTCGTTGAACTTCCGGATAAAGGTTCTGTCCCGTGACAAAAAGTAATTTTTTGCAACCTGCATTGTGATGGTACTGCCCCCGGACTGGATCTCGCCGGTAGAGACCAGTTCGATGGCAGCCCGCGCCAGGCCTTTGATGTCGACCCCGAAGTGCTCGTAAAAACGCGAGTCTTCAGCTGCCATAAAGGCTTGTAACTGAATTGTTGGGATCTGTTCGATTGTGATCGGTGCCCTTCTCTTTTCACCGAATTCTGCTATTAATCTCTTGTCTTTGCTATATACCCGCAGCGGTGTCTGGAGTTTTATTTCCAGCAGTTGAGCAACCGGTGGAAGCCCGGGGCGAAGATAGAGATAAAAGCCTGAGGTTACGATAACGGCGACACTCAGTCCGGTAAGAAACACCCAGGCAAAAAGGCGAGATGTGCGCAACAAATGAGACATTTTTTTCTGACAACTGTTGGATATAGGTCTATCATTTGAGAAATTGCTTTAGGATGGAAGAGGTGCTTCACCGCTGCAATAGTTCTCAACTAAAGAAGAACACGCATTGTAGACGGAATGGTGAAGAAATTCTCTTAAATAAAAAACACATAAGTTACGTAACCGGGTGCATCTAACCAGGTATAGGGTGAGCGCGTGTTTGGATTAGGAAAGAAATCCAGTGCAGTGCTGGGCGTGGATATAAGCTCCAGCTCGGTCAAACTTCTGGAGCTATCGAAGCAGGGCGACCGTTATAAGGTCGAAAGCTACGCGGTGGAGCCTTTGCCGGCCAATGCCGTGGTGGAAAAGAACATTACGGACGTAGAAGCTGTGGGCGAGGTAATGAAGCGCGTAGCTTCCAAGTCCCGTTCTGGTGTCAAACAGGTGGCTGTTGCAGTCTCTGGTTCTGCGGTTATTACCAAGCTTATCCAGATGGATGGCGGCCTGAACGAATTCGAGATGGAAGATCAGATTGCCCTTGAGGCCGATCAATATATTCCATACCCGCTGGATGAAGTGGCGATCGACTTCGAGGTTCAGGGACCTTCCGAGAACAACCCCGACCAGTTGGATGTGCTTCTGGCTGCTTGCCGGAAGGAAAACGTCGACATTCGCGAGGATGCACTCGAGATAGCTTCACTGACTACCAAGGTGGTTGACGTTGAAGCCTATGCCCTTGAGCGTGCCTATGCACTGATCGAGCCTCAGCTGGACTCTCAGGGAGAGGAGCTGGTGGTAGCGATCGTGGACATTGGCGCGACCATGACCACGCTGAGTGTTCTGGCCGGTGGCAAGACCGTTTACACGCGAGAGCAGATTTTCGGTGGCAAACAGCTGACCGAGGAAATCCAGCGCCGATACGGTTTGTCGCTCGAGGAAGCCGGTCTTGCGAAAAAGCAGGGCGGACTGCCTGACGATTACGAGTCAGAAGTGCTTACGCCGTTCCGCGAGGCTGTCGTGCAGCAGGTTGCCCGCGCGCTTCAGTTCTTCTTTGGTGCCAGTCAATACAATGCCGTCGATTACGTGGTTCTGGCCGGAGGCACGGCCTCGATTCAGGGGCTCACTGAAATGGTCGAAGAAAAAACGGGAACGCCGACCATGGTCGCGAATCCTTTTGCAGATATGGCGGTAGGTTCGAAGGTGAACGCGTCGGCACTGAGTAATGATGCGCCTTCCCTGATGATTGCCTGCGGCCTGGCAATGAGGAGCTTCGACTGATGGCAAAGATTAACCTACGACCATGGCGCGAAGAACTTCGTGCCGAAAAGCAGAAACAGTTCGTCGTGATGATTCTTGGTGCGGCGATCATTGCCGGTGGCCTGGTATTCCTCTGGAAAACCGATATGGATAGCCGGATTGCCTACCAGCAATCCCGCAACGCCTACATCGAGACCGCCACCAAAAAGCTGGATCAGCAGATCAAGGAGATCGAAAACCTCAAGCGCAAGCGGGATGAGCTCCTTGCCAGAATGCAGGTTATTCAGGATCTCCAGGGCAAGCGACCCGTGATCGTGCGCGTCTTCGACGAACTGGTGCGGACATTGCCCGATGGCTTGTTCTACACCGATCTCAAGCGAACCGGCGAGCGCGTTGATATCGTAGGGATGGCGGAGTCTAACAGTCGGGTTTCCACGCTTATGCGCCAGTTCGAGGACTCCGAATGGTTCACGGATCCCAACCTCTCGAATGTCTCCGCAGCTGATAGTCGCCGGGCCGGTTACAGCCAGTTCAATCTGTCGGTTAAACAGAAAACGCCCGAGCCCGAAGGGGAGGATAAGTAATGAGCCTCGCGGACTCTCTGAAAAGTCTCAATGAATTTGATATCAACGACCTTGATGTCAATAACGCGGGTATCTGGCCTGCTCCAATCAAGTTTATCGTAGTTCTGATTATCTTCGGGCTGATTGCCGGAGGTGGTTACTGGTTCTTTATCAAGGATCAGTATGCTCAACTTGAGCGTGTAGAGCGCACCGAGCAGGAACTCCGGAAAACTTATGAAGAGAAAGCCTATCAGGTTGCAAACCTTGAGGTTTTCAAGGCCCAGATGGCGGAAATGGAAGAAACCTTTGGCGCCCTGGTAAGACAGCTGCCAAGTGAGACCGAAGTGCCAGGATTGCTTGAAGACATTACGAACACGGCTTTGGGTAGCGGTCTGGCACTCCAGGAAGTGAAGCTGCAGCCGGAGCAGCGCCGGGACTTCTATTCCGAATTGCCGATCAATATCCGGGTGTCCGGTTCCTACCATGAGCTGGCATCATTTGTCAGCAGCGTTGCCAGCCTTCCACGGATCGTAACGCTACACGACTTGACGATAAAACCAACTGGCGGAGATGCGGACCGGCTTGATATGCAGGTTTTGGCTCGTACTTACCGCTACCGGGCTGGAGAATGAGCATGACAGGAAAGCA
The DNA here is from genome assembly GCF_056857715.1 of Marinobacter sp. L-13. Lineage (NCBI taxonomy): Bacteria > Pseudomonadati > Pseudomonadota > Gammaproteobacteria > Pseudomonadales > Marinobacteraceae > Marinobacter > Marinobacter sp. L-13. The sequence continues at coordinate 2,846 of NZ_JBSXNQ010000010.1, read as the reverse complement.
TGCGGTAAAAGCCTGGCTGGGTGTGTGTCTGGTGTCTCTCCTGACAGCCTGTTCCCAGGGCAGCGGATTTTCAGATCTTGACAAGTTCATGGCCGAAACGAGGGCGAAGCCGCGGGGATACGTGGAGCCTCTGCCCGAGTTCAAGGCCTATGAAGCCTTCAGTTACTCAGCCGCAGACAGACGGGCACCGTTTGAGCCGCCGATCGACGTTCAACTGACCATGGTGGATGAGAAGCCGGTCAGTGATGTTGAGCCGGATCTGGACCGGCCAAGAGAGGTGCTTGAGAACTTTGATCTCAAGGCGCTTCGGATGGTCGGCACGCTTCAGGGTGCATCGGGTAATCTGTTTGCTCTGATTGAAGACGATACCGGCGGGATCCATCGAGTCCGCACGGGAAATTACATGGGGCAGAACTACGGTCGCATTGTGGGCGTTAGTGAAACCCGTATCGAGCTCATTGAAATCGTTCCCAATGGCCGGGGTGGCTGGGTAGAGCGTCCTCGCTCCCTGACCCTGGAAGAGGGCGCAGGCTAAGGAGCGGCTGGATGAAAGTTGAAAGAAACATGCACGTACAAAAAAGTTTAGGGTCGAGGCTAGCGATGTTCAGAAAACTCAATGTATACGTCAGCGTGATTGCTTTTGGGTTGTTATCCGGCCTGGCCAACGCGGTCACGCTGGAAGACGTGTCGTTTTCGTCGCTACCGGGCGAGCGGCTTGAGGTGACACTGCAATTTGATGGGGCGCCACCGGAACCCTCCGGTTACACCATTGAGCGCCCCGCTCGGATCGCGGTGGATCTTCGGGATACGACCAGTGGTCTTGAAAGTCGCAGTGTGCCTCTGGGATCAGGCAACGCCCAGAGCATGACCGTGGTGGAAACCAAGGACCGCACCCGGCTGATATTCAACCTGGTCGAGCTGGTGCCCTATGACACAGTTCGTTCGGGCAACTCCCTGGTCATGACAATTGGCGGCCAGGCCGATGGCGCTGTCGCGAGTTCCTCTGCTCCCGCGTCTCAAAGCAGCTCAACATCGGGCTCCATGTCTGCCAACGCTCTGGCCGGTGTGGATTTCCGTCGGGGCAAGGACGGTGAAGGTCGCGTTCTTGTTGATCTGGGTAGCTCCAGCACGCCGGTGGACCTGACAGAGCGCGCCGGTAAGATTCGCCTGACGATGGACGGTATTGAAGTACCCTCGGACCTGCGGCGCCGACTCGATGTGACAGATTTCGCCACCCCGGTTACCCGTATTGACACCTTTGTGGAAGATGGAAATGCCGTGGTCGAGATCACCCCCGAGGGGAATTACGACTACATTGCCTACCAGTCCGGCAGCCAGTTTACAGTCAGTGTTGAAGAGCTGAGCCAAGAGGAGGCGGAGTCCCGCAGGGAAGAGAAGTTCCCGTATACCGGTGACAAGCTGTCCCTGAACTTCCAGGATATTGAAGTGCGCTCGGTCCTGCAGCTGATTGCTGACTTCACCGGCCTGAACCTGGTTGCCAGTGATACGGTAGGCGGCAGCATTACTCTGCGTCTGCAGAACGTTCCCTGGGATCAGGCGCTGGATCTGATTCTCAAGACCAAAGGCCTCGATAAGCGTCAGATCGGCAACGTATTGCTGGTAGCGCCTGCAGACGAAATCGCAGCGCGTGAGAAGCTTGAGCTCGAAACCAACAAGCAGATTGCCGAACTGGCCCCGGTTCGTCTGGACATCATTCAGGTCAATTATGCTAAAGCCAAAGATATCGTTGATCTTATTCAGTTGGACGAAGAGCTGATCTCTGACCGCGGATTCGTCTCCTCTGATGTTCGTACCAACACGATCAGTGTTCGTGAAACTGCCGAGAAGCTTGATGAAATTCGCCGTCTGGTATCGACATGGGATGTGCCGGTGCGTCAGGTCTCTATCGAAGCTCGGATTGTTCGCGCCCAGACCAACGTGGCAGAAAATCTCGGTGTTCGCTGGGGTGGCGCTGCTTACGATGTGAGTGGAGATAATGTGTTCACCGTAGGCGGTTCGCAGCAATCTCTGCAGGAAGCCCGTGATGCTGCGGCTGGCAACAGCAACACCATTACCTTCCCAGGCGCCCTTGCGGTCGATCTCGGTGTGAGCGGTGAAGGCACTTCCTCGTTTGCCATTGGCTGGGGCAGCGATGACTTCCTGGTTGACCTGGAGCTGTCTGCGCTGGAGAGCGACGGCCAGGCCGAAGTGGTTTCACAGCCTCGTGTTGTGACCGCGGATCGCCAGACAGCGTCTATCAAATCCGGTGAGGAAATTCCTTATCAGCGAGCGTCTTCCAGCGGTGCGACAGCGGTCTCGTTCAAGGAAGCCGTGCTTTCTCTCGAGGTGACGCCGCAAATCACCCCGGATGACAAGATTATTATGGATCTGGTGGTCAACCAGGACTCCCGTGGTGAAGTTACCGCCGGTATTCCTTCGATCAATACCAACCAGGTGACCACCCAGGTTCTGGTTGGCAACGGTGAGACGGTGGTGCTGGGTGGTATCTTCCAGTCGCAAGTTGCGACCCAAACTACGAAGACCCCGTTCCTTGGGGATATTCCCTACCTGGGTCGTCTTTTCAAGCGTACCGAGAAAATTGATGAGCGCAGTGAGCTGTTAATTTTCATAACGCCCAAGATCATCAAGAGCGATCTTGTCCGGTAACCGGGATCCCGAAAAAAAGCCGCCGCCGCCTGGAACCGGCGGCTTTTTTGGTGCGCCCGGCACGGGCGCACTCCTGGAGGTGCAAGTCCTCCCGTGAGCTGGCCACAGCGAACGAAGTGAAGCGCAACTGCGGAAGGGTGACCGACCGTGGGGAGGAAGCGTGGAGCGTAAACCGTGAG
>NZ_JBSXNQ010000009.1:0-11519 GCF_056857715.1 Marinobacter sp. L-13 | reverse complement strand
GTCCTGACGATTGCCTACTTCGACCGGTTGGGAGTGCCGAGACTCTCGTGAACCCTCAACGTCTCGAACCGCCCGGTGCGGACCCGCATGCCGGGTGGTGTGGGAGGGGTGGAGCCTCATGGCTCCCCCCTATCCCGATTTGTCTTTCGTTTCTGTAACTGCCGACCGGTGGAACTTTTCGGGTACGCTGGGTCATAATCCTCCCAAAACGACATAGAGATAACCGGAGATTTTTCATGTTTCGATCCTTCAGAACGGCCTTCCTGCTTCTTTTGGCGCTGTCTGTCACCGGCCTGGCCAACGCCGCAGAGTGGAAAGAAGGGGTTCATTACAACCGGTTGGACAACCCGGTACGTACCGACAGCGATTCCGGAGTCGAGGTAGCGGAAGTCTTCTGGTATGGCTGCCCCCACTGCTACCGGTTCAAGCCTCTGGTTGAAGAATGGGCGGCCAGCGCGCCTGACTACGTCAATTACGTGAAGATTCCCGCTGCCCTGGGGAGAAACTGGGAACCCCATGCTTACGCCTTCTATGCGCTTGAAGCGATGGGGGAGCTGGACAAGGTGCATGATGCCCTGTTTGATGCGCTTGCCGGCGAGCGTCGTCCGTTGAATACACCGGAAGCCCTTGCGGATTTCGTCGCGGAGTATGGGGTTGATCCGGATGAGTTTGTGAGCACCTATAAAAGCTTTGGTGTGAACGCCCGCATGCAAAAAGCCCAGTCGAAAATCCGCGGTGCGCGGATTACCGGAACTCCGACTATGCTGGTTAATGGCAAGTACACCGTTAGTGCATCTATGGCCGGCAGCCATGAGGCCGTTCTTGACGTGGTGGACTACCTGGTTGCCAAAGAGCGGGGCGACGTGGAGTAAGGAGCCCGGCCAGGGACGCAAGAGCCGAGTAAGACAAGCCGCCGGCCGGGTCGAGACCGCCCATTATGTACAAGCATATCCGAAAACAGTTGAATGGCATCCTGAAGCCGGCCGGCGGGCCAAGGGGTGCCTGCTCCGGGACCGAGCATGTGCCCGAGTTCGAGCCGCAACGACATATTCGCCTGCTCACCTTCAATATTCAGGTGGGGATCAACACCTCGTCCTACCGTCATTACCTCACACGAAGCTGGCAGCACATACTGCCTCACCGTAACCGTATCGAAAATCTGGATCGGATTGCCTCCCTGCTGCGCGGGTACGACGTGGTCGCTTTGCAGGAGTGCGATGGGGGCAGTCTGCGCAGCGGCTATATCAACCAGGTGCAATATCTGGCCGAAGCGGCCGGCATTCCCTACTGGTACCAGCAATTGAACCGGAATCTTGGTCAGATCGCCCAGCACAGCAATGGCCTGCTGAGCCGGTATCGGCCCCTTGACGTTACCGAACACAAGTTGCCGGGCCTGATTCCGGGCCGGGGCGCCATCATCGCCCGATACGGAACCGAGCATGATCCACTGGTGCTGGTGCTGATGCACCTTTCCCTTAGCAAGACGGCTCAGCAACGCCAGCTGGGTTACATCCGGGAGCTGATTGCCGACTACCGGCATGTGGTTCTGATGGGAGATATGAACGCCCATGCCGAACAGCTACTGACTCAGACGCCCCTCAGGGAAACCGATCTGGTGCCGCTACCGGATACCGCCCATAGCTTCCCCAGCTGGCGGCCGGAGAAAGCTTTGGATCATATCCTGGTAAGTCCTTCACTCGAGATCCGCCGGTCCGAGGTGGTGAGTTATCCGATGTCGGATCACCTGCCCATCGCCATGGATGTGGCGTTGCCGGAGGGCTACCTGGAGAAGTTCTGAGTAGCATCAAGTCAAAAAAAAGCCCGGCGCATTGGCCGGGCTTTTTTGGATGCCGGATCAGGAATTACTTGATCTTGGCTTCCTTGTACGCAACGTGCTTGCGGACAACCGGATCGTACTTTTTGATCTCGATTTTTTCCGGAGTGTTACGCTTGTTCTTCTTGGTCGTGTAGAAGTGACCAGTACCTGCTGATGAAACCAGCTTGATTTTCTCGCGCATGATGCGGCTCCTTAAAATTTCTCGCCGCGGGCACGAAGATCGGCCAGCACAGCGTCAATGCCTTTTTTGTCGATGATGCGCATGCCCTTGGTGGATACGCGCAGCTTCACGAAACGCTTCTCGGACTCAACCCAGAAACGATGGTTCTGCAGATTCGGCAGAAAACGACGACGAGTGTGGTTCATCGCGTGGGAAACGTTGTTACCGGATACCGGACGCTTACCGGTAACCTGACAAACTCTGGACATACTTGCCTCCGACCTGAGCAATGGTCTCAATAATACGAATTCGTTTTTAATGCGTCTCTGGTTGCTAAGGAGCTATTACGCCCCCATTCGCGCCTCTAAACTGAACGCTGCTCGCCAGACGCCGCCAGAAAGGGACGCTTTTATACCAGAACTCACCCCCCAACGCAAAAAATTGTTGGGAATTTGGCCAGTTTTCCGGCATTGACGTGCACGGTTAACCATCGGGCTTTACAGCAGACCCCGTTCAGCGAGAGATACTACCTCACCATGGCCAACAACCATATGGTCAAGAACCCTGATATCCACCAGTCCGAGGGCCTCTTTCAAGCGGCGGGTGAGGGAAATGTCGGCCTGGCTCGGTTCGGCGACGCCCGACGGGTGGTTGTGAGCGAAAATCACCGCTGCTGCATTGTCCTCCAGAGCCTGTCGCACCACTTCCCGCGGATAGACGGCCGCGCCATCGATGGTGCCCCGGAACAACTCACGGTATTGAATAACGCGATGGCGATTGTCCAGAAACAGGCCTGCGAAAACCTCGTGCGGGTAGGTGCCGAGCCGACTGGTAAGAAAGCGGCGGGTATCTTCGGGAGAGCGCAGGGGATCACCCTGGCGCAATGGTTCATCCATGACCCGGCGCGCCATTTCCATGGCCGCCTGAACCTGGGCGTATTTGGCGGTTCCCAGACCTTTGACATCGCAGAACTGGCGACGGGAAGCCGTCAGCAACCCCCGAAGCCCGGAAAACTCCTCAATCAGGTGGCGAGCCAATGCCATGACCGGCATGCCGGTGGTGCCGGTGCGTAAAAACAGGGCGAGCAGTTCGGCGTCGGAGAGGGTTTGCGGTCCGTGGGCGAGCAGGCGTTCCCGTGGACGTTCGTCCGTGGGCCAGGCGGGGTCTGACATCGTGGCTTCCTTGCATTGGTTGTCTCCTGCCCTGGTGCTTCCTGCACCGCGACGGGCATCTCAGGGTTACAAAGGTTACTTTAAAAACTAACAATCGGTAAACGTATGCCGGGTCTGGCAGGCTGTCGCTGCGGCCTGAGCATGCTATCTTATAAGCCTTTCATTTTATGCGGAAACGGAGCCCCTATGGCCGCCAGACGAATCCTCCTGGGAGTAACCGGTGGTATCGCTGCCTATAAAAGTGCCGAGCTGGTTCGCCAGTTAAAGAAAGCGGGCCATGAGGTGAGGGTTGTTATGACCCGCGGGGCGGAAGCGTTCGTGGCACCACTGACCTTTCAGGCCCTCAGTGGCGAGCCCGTGAGGACGTCCTTGCTGGACCCTGAGGCGGAAGCTGGTATGGGGCATATTGAACTGGCCAAGTGGGCTGATCAGTTGGTCGTTGCGCCGGCGTCGGCCGATTTTATCGCCCGCCTTGCCCAGGGGATGGCCGACGATCTGTTAACCACCGTTTGTTGTGCAACCGAGGCGCCCATTGCCGTGGTGCCTGCGATGAATCAGGCAATGTGGAGCAATGGCCGTACCCAGAGAAATATCCGGCTGCTTGAAGAGGATCCCCAGATCGAATTATGGGGGCCGGCTCAGGGAGCGCAGGCCTGTGGTGATACCGGGCCAGGGAGAATGTTGGAGCCGGAGGACATTGTTGCGCTTGTCGATCACGGTCGCACAGGCGTGCTCGCTGGCAAGACGGTCGTGATTACTGCAGGCCCGACCCGAGAGCCTATCGACCCGGTGCGCTATATAAGCAATCACAGCTCCGGGAAAATGGGTTATGCCCTGGCCAGCGAGGCGCAGAAGGCAGGTGCCCGGGTGATTCTGGTCAGTGGTCCGGTAGCGCTTTCCGCGCCTAACGGTGTCGAGGTTCGTCCGGTGTTAACGGCCGAGGACATGTTGCAGGAAGCCTCAAACGCCGTGGATGAGGGCTGTGACCTGTTTATTGCGACAGCTGCGGTCGCCGATTACCGTCCGGAAACCTGTGCCGGAGACAAGATCAAGAAGTCCAGTGACGCCATGGCGCTCTCGCTGGTGCGCAATCCCGACACCCTGGCTACCATAGCCGGCCGCGACGATGCGCCTTTTAGCGTAGGTTTCGCGGCCGAAACCACCGATGTGGCGAGCTACGCCACCGACAAAATGCAACGCAAGAAACTGAACATGATCGTGGCCAACGATGTGTCTACGCCCGGGCTGGGCTTTAACAGCGACAACAATGCGGTGACCGTATTCTGGCCGGGTGGCCAGACGTCGATCGGTCCCGACAGCAAAACGAACATTGCCCGACAGCTTGTGGCGATGATAGGTGAACATCTTGGTCAGGCCGCCCGCTGACTCAGCGAAGCGCACCTGCACTACAATCGACAGGACCCCTCATGAGCAGGAAAAATCTTCAGGTACGTATTCTGGATGATCGCATTGGCAGCCAGATTCCCTTTCCCGAGTATGCCACCGAAGGCTCCGCAGGCCTTGATCTTCGGGCCTGTCTGGACGAGCCGCTGACCCTCGAGCCGGGCGATACCCAACTGATCAGGACAGGGTTGTCGATCCACATTGCCGATCCATCGCTGGCGGCCATGATCCTGCCCCGAAGCGGGCTCGGCCACAAGCACGGTATAGTGCTTGGCAACCTGGTGGGCTTGATTGATTCGGATTACCAGGGCGAGTTAATGGTGTCCTGCTGGAACCGGGGGCGCACCAGCTTTACCGTGGATGTGGGGGAGCGTCTGGCACAGTTGGTGCTGGTACCCGTTGTGCAGGCTGATTTTGAGGTGGTTTCGGAATTCGACGCCAGCGCCCGCGGTGAAGGCGGCTTTGGCTCCACCGGCACAAGGTGACCGGGAAGCCGGCCACGCAGAACATTGTGCCGGCGTCTATACTTTGCGGATAACTGCTTGTCCAGGACGATAAAATTACAACTGCAGGATGGACTATGAAGCTGGGTAAAAAGAAAGATGCCGACGCGTCCGTTGATGAAAAGCCGGCGAAGAAGGCGGTGAAGAAGGAAAAAACCAGTTCTTCGGGACCCAAACTGAAGAGACTCAATTCCGTGGCGGTGAGCCAGTCGCTGGTCGTGGTCCTTGCGGGGGTGATTGCCGTTGCCTTGCTTCATTTTCTGGTGGTTCAGCCGTCTGCAAAGGAACGCTTCGAGTCATTGAAAGTTCTGGAAGCGGATGCCGCCGCCCTTCGACTGAACCAGTATTTTGACCAGGTCCAGAAAAGCGTCAATGGTCTGGCGACGCAGCCCCATGTCGTTCAGGCCCTGAGCAGCCGGAACGAGATTCCGGCGACCGAGGTGCAGCTGGCGGATTCACTGCCCGGCATCGAGGCGGTGCATCTGTTTCCCTACCGTGACATTCCACGCACCTCCAGCAGTGAGGGCCTGCTGGGCTTCTCCGGGCTTGAGCTGGCCCGGCGCGCTGAAACCGGCCAGCGACTGTTTCCCGACGCGTTTCCACGGGATAACCGGTGGTTTGTCCAGATGGCAGCCCCGGTTCGCAATCCGACCAGCAATGCGGTCATCGGCAGCCTGCTGATTATCTTCGACTCCGGCCAGATCCAGCCGTTGCTGCAAGTGGTCAACTCCAGCCTCGGTGGTCAGCTCGCGCTGGTGCAGACCGTGTCCGGTTCATCCCGCACCGTGGTCAGTAACGCCAGCGGCTCCGGAAACGCGGAATCCCGCCGGCTTTCCAATCCGGACTGGACCGTAGCCTACACCCCTGCAAAATCGTCCGCAGCGCCGGTTGATACGGTAATGATCGCGCTTCTGGTCGGCGTGCCCGCGTTGATCGCTGCCATCATCGTCTGGGTACTGCTGGGCGGGGCCCAGAAGGGCTTGCGTCAGGATGTGACGGCCCTGATCCAGTGGGCGCACAAGGTGTTCGGCGGAGAGCGGGTAAAGCTGCCGACCTTCCGTTGGGATATGGTCGCCTCAACCGGTGAGGTGCTCTACCGTTTGTCACAGGTGGTTGATAAACGGGTCGCCAAGGCTGTAGAAACCGCCAAACCCAGGCCGGCCGGTTCCGGAAAGTCTGGCGGTGGTGCCGCCAAGGGCGGCGATGAGCCTTTGTTCCAGGACAAGGACATGCCCGATATCGACATGCTTGATGGCGATGAGGACGTTCTGGGCTTCGGCAGCGGCGATGATACCGTCTTTGGTTCCGGCGACACTCCGGACGTGGAAGAGGTGGCCCTGCCTCAAGTGGAGCTTTCCCAGGATATTTTCCGGGCCTATGACATTCGGGGTATTGTCGGCGAAACCCTGACCGCCGAGGGCGTTGAAGTCATCGGTCGGGCCATCGGTTCGGAGGCCCGGGAGCGCGGTGTCGACAGCCTTTGCATTGGTTATGACGGCCGCCATTCCAGCCCGGATTTGGCCGATGCCCTGGCACGCGGTGTCATGGCAGCCGGGTGCAACGTTATTCACGTGGGTGCCGTGCCCACACCGGTCCTCTATTTTGCCACCCACGAACTCCAGACTGGCTCTGGCGTTATGGTGACCGGCAGTCACAACCCGGCCAACTATAACGGCCTGAAAATCATGTTGGGTGGCGAAACCCTTTCAGGTGAGGCCATCCAGAAACTGTATCAGCGCATCCAGACCGGAGATTTTGCCAGCGGTCGGGGCAGCCAGAGCACCGAGGATGTGCGCCGTGCTTACCTGGACAGGATTGTTGGCGATATTGCGGTAGCGGCACCGCTCAAGGTGGTCGTCGATGCCGGCAATGGCATTGCCGGGGAGCTGGCACCCATGCTGATCGAGGAGCTGGGCTGCGAAGTGATTCCGCTCTACTGCGAGGTGGACGGTGACTTCCCGAATCACCATCCCGACCCAGGTAAGCCAGCGAATCTGGCGGATCTGATTGCCCGGGTTGAATCGGAAGGGGCCGATATCGGTTTGGCCTTCGACGGCGATGGTGACCGTCTCGGTGTAGTAACCAATTCCGGCAAGATTATCTGGCCGGACCGGCTGATGATGCTGTTCGCCCGGGATGTGGTTTCACGTAATCCGGGGGCTGATGTCCTTTACGATGTGAAGTGCAGCCGCAGGCTGGCCGGGGTGATTTCAGAAGCCGGGGGCCGACCGATCATGTGGAAAACCGGTCATTCCCTGATGAAGGCAAAAATGAAAGAGACTGGCGCTTTGCTGGCCGGGGAAATGAGTGGTCATATTTTCTTTGGCGAGCGCTGGTACGGGTTTGATGACGGTCTGTATTCTGCGGCCCGCCTGCTGGAAATTCTGGGCATTGAGGATCGTCACAGCGATGAAGTTTTCGAGGATTTCCCGGATGACATCAGTACGCCAGAGCTGAATGTCGAAGTGACGGAAAGTTCCAAGTTCGACATTATCAAACGCCTCGGCGAGTCCGGGGATTTCGGTGACGGCAATATCAGCACCATCGACGGCATCCGGGTGGACTACGCCGACGGCTGGGGGCTGTGCCGGGCATCAAACACCACGCCGGTGCTGGTCTTACGCTTTGAAGCGGAGACCGACGAGGCGCTGGAGCGTATCAAGTCTGTGTTCCGTGACCAGCTGCAGAAGGCAGCGCCGGATCTGGTGGCGGATTTCTGATTCGCAGTCACCGAGTTTCACAGGCAAGTTTCAATACAGGATCAACAAGGCAAAAACATGGCGCTGGATCGTGAAACAGCAATGCAGGTAGCTTCGGTACTTAGCCGGGGCCTGCCTTATATTCAGAGATTTACCGGCAAGACCGTGGTCATCAAGTACGGCGGTAACGCCATGGAAAACGAAGACCTGAAGAGCAGTTTTGCCCGCGATGTGGTGCTGATGAAACTTGTAGGCATCAACCCGATCGTTGTCCATGGCGGTGGCCCGCAGATCGGCGAGCTGCTGGAGCGTTTGAACATCCAGTCCCGATTCGTCAACGGCATGCGGGTAACCGATTCCGAAACCATGGATGTGGTGGAGATGGTGCTTGGTGGTCAGGTGAACAAGGAAATCGTGTCCCTGATTAATTCTCACGGTGGCATGGCCGTTGGGCTCACGGGGAAAGACGCCAATCTGATACGAGCCCGCAAGCTGGAGGTGGTCGACCGCTCTCCCGAACTGGAACGCCCGGAGATTATCGACATCGGCCATGTGGGCGAGGTCGCCAGTGTCAACGTGGATGTGATTGAGATGCTTACCCGCAGCAACCTGATTCCCGTGATTGCACCGATTGGCGTGGGACCGGATGGCGCCTCCTACAACATCAATGCGGATCTGGTGGCGGGTAAGGTGGCCGAGGCCATGAAGGCCGAGAAGCTGATGCTGCTGACCAACGTCTCCGGTCTCAAGAGCAAGGAAGACAAGGTGCTTACCGGGCTCACGGCCAAGCAGGTCAATGATCTCATCGAGGACGGCACCATTCATGGTGGCATGCTCCCCAAGATCCGTTGTGCACTGAGTGCCGTCGAAAATGGCGTGCGCACGTCCCATATTATCGACGGCAGGGTCGCTCATGCGTGTCTGTTGGAGATCTTCACTGATGAGGGTGTCGGCACCCTGATTTCCCGTAACTGACGGCACCCGACAAGGAGTCTCCGGATGAAGCGCCTGCTTGCGACGCTGGTAATACTGGTTCTGGTCGGCTTTGCCGCATTCAAGGCGGGGGTCTGGTGGCTGGCGGATCAGCGCATGGCCGAGGCGAGACAGGCGCTGGAGCCCCACGGTGTTCTGCACAGGGGCAGCATCAGTTCCGGCGTCGAGGGCCGGTTGGTTCTCAACGACGCCAGCTGGCAGGATTTCGAGCTCACCCAGCCTCTGGACATGGCGAGGGTGGAGCTTGATACCGGCTCACCTGTCAGCTTGCTCTCTGTCCTGTTCGACCCGGCTGGCATGCCGGAACAATGGACCTTGCGACTCGACGGCCTTGGCCTGACCCTCGACCCGACAATGCTTCGTAACTGGGTTACTGCAGAAGGCGCCAACAGCGAGGGCGATCCGGCCTTGTTTGCGCTTTCCTGCGCGCCAGATCCGCGCCAACAGCTGGGTAGTGGTGACCTGATCCGCATGGGCATCACAGCACTCGCCGGGGATGGCTTTGTGCGACAGACTCCGGGCAATCTCCATGCTGAGTTGAATACCGTCAGCACCGGCAGTCTGGAGCTGGACTGGCGTGATGCCCGAATCCGGATCCAGGATGCCGAGCTGACCGTTTCCGGTGGCGCCGAGCCGATGACGCTGACCTTGCGTGATGGTGGCCTGATGCGTCGCATCGCCGCCTATTGCGCCCGCGAAGCCGGTATCGAAACCGGAGAATGGGCCGGGCGCGCAGTGCAGGCGCTGTCTGCCGGGCTTGAGGCCCGGGGCCTGGCCGCCAGTGACCAGCTGAAAGCGTTGTACCGGCAGTGGCTGCTGGAGGGCGGTGAGCTCACGGTAGATGTGCAGCCGGCCCAGCCTCTGCTCGGAGTGCCTGTAAGAACGGCTGAAAACGAGGGTGCGGGCATGAGCTGGCCAGTTCGTTACAACGGTGCAGGCGTGCCGGACGTCTATCTGGCCGAGGCCGAGCCGGTTGTTCAGGAAACACCAGAGGTGGCCGTCGAGCCGGTGGTGCCACGGGAGGATCCTGAGACCGAAACCTGGTATCCGGCGAGTCTTGAAACCGCCGAACAATGGGTTGACCGGCAGGTCCGGGTAACGCTTTCCAACGAGAACGTGGTGGAAGGGCGTCTGGTGAGCGTCAGCGAACGCGAGCTGGAAGTGGCCCGGGTTATCGCTGGCGGTGAAGTTGCCTACCCGATGTTGATCCGGGCGATTACCAACTTTGAAGTCTGGCGGCGTGGCCGTGCACAATGATTCCAATGGGAATCTGAGAGGAAACTATGTCGCAGTCCGATAGCAAATCCGCAGTGGTGCCGGGCATTCGTGACATGCTTGCCCGTCTGATATCTCTGCCCTCAATCAGCAGCGCGTCGGCAAAATGGGATCATAGTAACGAGCCTGTGGTGCGAACCCTGGCAGAATGGCTCGAAGCCCTCGGGTTTTCCGTGGAAATCCTGGAAGTGCCGGGCATGCCCGGAAAATTCAACCTGATCGGAACCCTTGGCAGCGGCCCGGGCGGTCTTGTGTTGTCCGGCCATACCGATACAGTGCCCTTTGATGACAAACGCTGGCAGAGCGACCCCTTTACCCTGACCGAGCGGGACAATCGCTGGTACGGGCTGGGTACCTGCGACATGAAAGGCTTTTTCCCGTTGGCCATTGAAGCAGCCAGGGCCTTTGTGGACGAGGATCTCAAGCAGCCCCTGATCATACTGGCCACCGCCGACGAAGAGAGCTCCATGGATGGCGCCCGGGCCCTGGCAGAAGCTGGCAAGCCCAAGGCCCGCTACGCGGTCATCGGCGAGCCAACCAGCCTGAAACCGGTGCGCATGCACAAGGGCATCATGATGGAGCGCCTGAAATTCGAGGGCCAGTCCGGTCATTCCTCCAATCCGGCCTTGGGCCGCAACGCCATGGAAGGAATGCACGAAGCGCTCACCGAGTTGCTGGCACTCCGGTCAGGCTGGCAGGAAAAGTACCGGAACCCGAACTTCGAGGTACAGTTTCCAACCCTGAACCTTGGCTGCATCCACGGTGGTGACAATCCAAACCGTATCTGTGCCCAGTGCGAGCTGCACTTTGATCTGCGCCCGTTGCCGGGCATGAACATGGAAACCCTGCGCCAGGCCATCCTGAGCAAGGTTCAGCCGATCGCGGACCGCCGGGAACTGTCCCTGGAATTCGAGCCGCTCTTTGATGGCGTGCCACCGTTCGAAACTCCGGCCGATGCCGCTCTGGTCAAAGCCTGTGAGAAACTGACGGGCCATACCGCCCACGCGGTTGCTTTCGCCACGGAAGCGCCCTGGCTCCAGAAGCTTGGCCTGGAGACTCTTGTTATGGGTCCCGGATCCATCGATCAGGCGCACCAGCCCGATGAATTTATAGAGCTGTCCCAGCTTGATCCAACCGTTAAAGTACTGCGAGGGCTGATCCGACAGTTCTGTCTCTGAGTGTGGCGCAGGCACTTCCGACGCCTGCGGAGAGTCCTGGCGGGGAGGGTGTGGCAAAAGCGTGGAGCGCGAGGGATGGCGCGACCGAGCTCTACAGGGACGTATTTACGGGCGTGTTTTGGGACACCCTCCTCGACAGGACTCGGCAACCTCCTCAAGATAAAGTAGCTGCCTTTAGAACATAACGAGAGAGCAGGAGAAAGGTTTGAAATCAAACGACTGCCTCCATGCATTCCGCCATTCATCCCCTTACATCAACGCCGATCGCGGCCGGACGGTGGTATTGACCATTCCGGGC
>NZ_JBSXNQ010000008.1:0-9899 GCF_056857715.1 Marinobacter sp. L-13 | reverse complement strand
CGCCAGTGCGCCATCCGGCCAAGCGCCGCCGCCTGAGAACGGTGATGCAGGAACTGATGACCATGGCCTGCCGCCTGGTGCACAGCGGCCGGCAGTGGATTCTGCGCTTTGGTCGGCACTGTCCGGGCTTTGCCGTTTACCAAGATCTTTACGAAGGAATCGCCTCCTCCGGATAAGCCAATTCGACAACGGCCATATCTTAAAACCACCCGGGAAACCATGCCGGGGCAATCCGCTATTGCCTGGCGACCCTAGTTTGATCAAAAAACAGCCAAATCCTGGTGGCTGGTCGACTTCAGCCTGCACGTTCCAGGCATTATCAACCTGCTTTTGGTCAAGTTTTCGCTCACATTAGCGCCGATGGCGCTTTGCGGGGTATATTGGCCTGCAAAGTCACTGATTCAGGACCAACATAAGCGTAACCAAGGCCTACCAAAAACGTCGTCGTTACTCCAAAGAGCTATCGTCGCCGAATGTCTGAAGCCCGGAGCGTCTGTTTCCCGGATGTCGCTGGATAATGAATTGCCTCAACGCCAACATGGTCCGACTCTGGGTGAGTGTAGATTCCTTGCGGTTCAGCTCTCTGAAAGACCTCCCGTCTGTTCTTGGGGAATCTGAAATTTGTCAATCAAAGACCGAAGAAAAGCACGCTCATTCTCCAGTCGTGAATTGTCGCCGGACAGCGATACGTTACGAGCCTTAATTGCAGAGAGCTTTTGTTGCCATTCTCGTTTTTCGAGCTGGTGCGAATCGCGTTCTTTAGAGAGACGTTGCTCGACCTTCTTAACTTGCTCTCTGAGGGATGCTATCTGCTGCTCCCTATTGACGACTTCGGACTTCAAGCTTTCAACTTCGCCATTGGCGGCTTCCTTTTCGATTACTTGCTGACGTATCTTTTCCTGTAGAGATTCGCTGCTTGAACGGGCTGCTTCCAGTTCTGCTGAAAGGGCACTGTAATCTTCACTGCGTTTATCCAGCTCTTCTTTGTATATCTTGATTTCCGCCTCGTGATTTTCCTGCATAGCCTGGCGCGCGACGTCGCTGTCTTTAATGATGATTCTCATTTCGTTTCTAGCTTCTGCCGTTTCAGATTCCTTCTGCTGTATCACAGATTTTGCGGCTTCTATTTGCTCAGCTTGTTGGATCACTTTCTCCTCAAGTCTGGCGAGCTCTACTTCAAGTTTTTGACTCTTATCGCGACTGAGATCCCTCTCCGCAATAGCTTTTTCTAACTTTGCTTCAAACTCGTCGATTACTGACTGCTTGTCCCCGAGCTGGCGCTCCAAACTGCTTACCAGAGTAGCTTTTTCTTCTAGCTCGGTATTGAGCTGTTGGGTTGCTTGTCGAATTCGTTCTTTGGACTGCTCATCCAGCTCAAGGGCAACCGGCCTGAGCATGTTGACCAGCTTCAGTGTAAGGGGGTCGTCTTTTTCGGCGCTGTAGTCCGTCGTATGTCCCAGAGCTTTCAGGAAGTAACCAATTTTCGCGATGGATCCTTCACCAAGAATTTTGCGGACCTGGTAAGGGTTGACTGGTGTGTGGGTGCTTTTTAGCTCTGCCACAGCTGATTCGACGGCTGATTCAGTGATTTTGGCTGGTCTTGGCATGATAGTAAGTCTCCACACAGATAAAACGATCAAAAACAATGAATTATTGAGTTTTCAGCGTTTGATCCCTGGCGCTCTTCGAATTTCCGGTATTCATATTTGGGTATTGCTATGAATAGTATAACGAAACGAACGAAAAGAAACACGAAATAAGAAAAGTGGGGTTTTTTATGTTAAAAATCAAGATTCGATAATAGAAGGTTATCGCATCTTGATGATATATTGAGAGAGTAGGGCGGTTAAGTCGTGGCTTTTGGGATCGGGTCATCCGAAACCACGATGAAATGAAGCAGACAGGTGAAGATCATTTCGAATATCCCTGGCACCTGGTTACATGGCGATGAAGAAACTGACTGGGCCTGGTGCCAACCTGTATGGCATTCAGCGGGGGTACCTTGTCGGTTCTGATTACTGGGGTACGGTGGATATTGATACAGTCAATGGAGAGCTGCTGATGGAATTAACTTGCTTCGAGAACGGATTGGAACAGCATGCGAATGCTATTCGCGCGACCATTAGACGTTTTGGTTTACACGTCCGGCATGTAGATGGTCTCAGCTATACGGTGGGTTTTGATAAAATTGGGTTTCCGGAACTGCTCATTGAGACCGCTCCGGCTGCACATGCGGAGGAGTTATTTCTGACCATGTACACAGCAGCCAGGTATCGGCTTCGTAACACTGATCATTGGCACACCTTAGCCGGAACGCTAGATCCAAAACCTCTGTTCTTGGATCTCCCGGAAGACCGTAAAAGGCAGGTTTTCGTTGATGCAAGGACCGGTTACGGACATTGGGATTTTCGGGCCAATCTGGTGCAACTCCCTCATCAGAGTGGCGGCCTGTGTCGGGCCTTCTGAATGTTACAAATTGAAATTCACTTGCGGACAAGTAAGCGCAGCGGGAGCCAGTGAAATGACCAGAAATGGATCCTACGAAAGCCAGGGTAATGAGCGTAAACGGGGCCTCGAAGATGAGAGTTTGTCCCACTCTCCAGGGCACCCAGACCAGTCAAAACTCACTAAATACCTAGAAGCTGCGCGGAGCACCAACACCGAGCTCGCCACCGCTAACGCGATTAAGCATTATCGAGAAGTTTATAAGGGCCCCTTCCCTTGCACTCCACATGATCTGTCTCTTTATCTGAGTCATTATGCCGGGACACTGAAAGTGGCGACGTTGGAACAGCGCCGCTCATTGATTGGCAAGTGGCACGAAGAGATGACCGGCTCTAACCCGAACAAGAGCAAACTCGTTCTAGAAACCATGCGAGGAATTCGGAAATTCCATAATGCCAGCCAGAAACAGGCGAATGCTCTGCCTTTAGACACCCTCAGGGAAACCGTGAGCTTTCTTGCGGATAAAAGAAATCGTCAAGAAGGTGCGGCTAATCGGGAGTGGCGCCGTTATTCGCGGGACAGGGCCATGCTACTCACGGCATTTTGGTTTGGTCTTCGAGGGAGCGAATTGGTGAATATACGGCTTTCCCACCTGACTTTTGATTGGAGAAGTCATCCGCCAAAATTGACGGTGATGATTCCCACCTCAAAGGCCGACCGCAGCAGTTCGGGGCGAGAGGTAACGCTTGTTGCTTTATCAGAACTATGCCCTATTTACGCAATTTCCGAGTGGATCGAGGACAGATTTGGGGGACTCGATATCGGCTCTGAAACAATTAAAGACCAGTTCTTGTTCAGTAAAGTCGACCGCTGGGGGGCGGTTTGGTCTGATGGCCTTAACTCGAATTCCATCAATAAAATTTTGAAGAGGGTTTTTGACGAGGCGCGCGAGAATGGAGCGCACATTCCGGAACATTTCAGTTCGCATTCGATGCGTCGTGGCGTCTCAGATTGGTTGATTGATCAGGGCGCGTCGTGGTCCCAATTAATGCATTGGGTCGGCTGGCGAGATGTCCGGTCGGCCAGAAAATACGTAGACTCAAAAGAGAGTCTGCCTTCGATCTTTATGGACAACAATCAGCGACTGAGTGTAGAACAATCAAACAAAGATAAAGGTCACGGTCAACCTAGTAAGATTGGGCATGATGAAAACCGGTAGGATGATCACTTAGAAAAGCCGATTTTACGCAGAAGATTTTTCCCTCGATATGTGAGTGAGTCCGGCCCCGATTTTTGTAACTCCTCCTGCTTCAATCGCAGAAACACCTCTTTACGATGCACTGGAACATGGGAGGGGGCCTCTATCATCAGTCTGATTCGGTTGGTATCGATCAGGGTTACGGTCACTTCGATGTCCTCTCCAATGATGATGGACTCATTCAGTGCGCGTTGCAGGACCAGAGGCATATCAGTTTCCTTGTTAGTCAGGAGGTGAAAATGAGCTCACCAGTATGGAAGGTTCGCAAAGGTTGGACTCCAGAAGTCCTGTCGGGAAGGAGCCCTTCGAACACTTTGATAACTTCAATTCCAGGAATCGACTTGTACGCAGTCCGTTTCGTAAGCTGAACATAGGCGTCCAACGGGTTCATTGCCGGTACGTCGAAGCTGAACGTCTTGCGTTGTTCGGTAACAATATCGATGCTGAATGGGCGAGCACGTCCTGGGCGATCTCCGTCTGAAACGTCGGCCCTGGAGAAGAGTGTTGCCACCAACGGTTCAATGAAACCGTTATCCATTTGATCGGATACGGCTAAACCCTCCAGGTAGCCTGAAAGCCGATATCTCCATTCCAGGCCTTCGATCTCGTCTTTCGACGGATGCAGATTCTTCAGATAGCGAATTGGATTTGGATTGCCGCGTTTGATGCGCCCTTCAATATCCCTGAATAGATCTTTTACCCGGTCTTCGCTCAGATGTGTCATAGGTGATCCGTTGTGGTCTCGATTTCCGAAATAGCGTCTGCCAACAACCGCTGAAAGTCGGGACTATATGGAGAGGCAATCTGTGGTTGAACCAGGAAATTGGAGCTACCCATGGTGGTTTAACCTCTCGTTCCGATGCTTGAGAGAATCGAAAGAGCCTCTTCATTAGTCAAACCTCCGGGCAGCTTTTCCTGAAGGAGAGCCTGGGCCTGAGGGCTTTTCCTGGCAAGGTTGAATAAAACCTCGGTTACTTCTATGGATGCGGGATCCTGGGCAGGATGGAGTTCGGCCAGTGACCTGGCTATCTCAACTCGTTCGCTGATGGCATTGTGGGCGGCTGTATTCTCGAACTCTGAAGGATGTGTGGCATTAATCGTATTGGAAGTAAGCGGTTGGTCATTTGAGAAAAAGCGCTCGAAATTAACCTCTGGTAGTAGGACTGTCAGCTTGAAGAGGCTGGGCATCGAGTAGTAGGAGGTAACAACACCAAGGACGAAGCCTATAAATAGTCTCAACATGGTGTTTCTCCCTTTGTCTGATGGGCGACCACCCTGGTCGCCCAGCCGTTATTAACGGGTTAACGCGGCTTTGGTTCTGAGTGCGAGACTGCCTGCAACATCGGCCGGTGTTATCGGGGAGTCTTCTCTAACCCAAACGGTAATGGTGATTTGGCTTTTATCGGTAGCCTGCTTTTCGATCTTATGATCGATGACGTATCTACCATTACCGTGCTCTCTCGGTGCACGCATGTGATAGTAGGCAGAAGGCGACGCGCTATAGGCAGTGTCAAATTGATTGAGCTTGTCGTCAGCAACGATGCCCCACTCCTGGCGAATCTCCTGTTCCGTATAATATCGGTACTCTTTTTTTACCTTCACAAACGCAACATCCACGTCGATTGGAGCCGAGAACGTTGTTGTTTGCTCAATGTATGAAGAGCTTTTCTTTGCTGGTTCATCCGCCTGAGCAGTCTCGGCGATAGAGGCTGAGTTTCGGGACTCAATGGTGCTGCCGGGCGCTGATCCATCGTGATTGATGGGTTTGCCGGTAAGAGGATTGTTGATGCAGGTAAGGCACCTGCCATCGTTGGTGTAGATGTGTTCGCCACCGGCGCAACCAGCAAGTACGCCGATAAGCCCGAGGGCCAAACCGAGGTTGATCAATTTCACTGGGTTCTCCTTGCACGTCTTTTTCTTGGTTTGCTTCGAAAACCAGGGCCCGGGCGGACTGAGAGTCTGACGAGGAAAAGGAAACCCATGAGTGACCATCCTGAAGCCGGATTGAGTTTGCCGTTAAACGGCAATCAACCTGGCAAAAATGGGTCACAGCACAAAGACCTATTTGGTTGGCGGTAGACGTGGGTGAACCCGGGGGTTCGCACACAAGCCTCTCACGGAGAGAAATCCCATTCCTGAACTCGACCCAGATCTCTGGGGCACTTTCCTTAGTTGATGGCCAGAGCGGGCCATTGAGTTTTAAGGATTCAGATGCAAGTTTGCCCCCGATTGGTGTATCGGAGCAACGTCCTGAGGTCGTTCGAAGAGTGTCGGATTCAATATTGAGAGCAAAATCATGTTTCCCTGATTATTTATTGACCACATGCGACATGTACATAGTAGAATCAGGCTGGTGCCATGGAGGCGCTGAATAAAAGCTTTCACGCTTTTTTTGACGACAGGGATGTACATACCATGATCAAACCCCGCGCCATCATCGCTGGGATTATTCCCGCCATCTTTATCGTTCTGTTACTGGCCTTGCTGCTGGCTAAGCAAACGGATTTGTTTCAAAAGCACACACACCCATGGCCACCACTATCGGGAGCACCACTGAGCGCTTTTGAAAACCCGCATCCACTGGAGTCGGACAACGGTACACTGAACCTGGATGAAATCCCCTCGACTGTGTTGTTGTCGGTATTTTTGTTCCTCTTAGCCGTTGCAGCGATTGCCTGCTCCCGCGCGATGAAAGGTTCCAGGGGCACCATGGTTTTTCTGTGGGCTCTGGCTAGTTTGCTGTCCGGGCTGTACCTCCTCTCGCTACGGAGTTTTCCCTTCGATTCGTACCTTTCGGAACTGACCGTCGCAGCGCTTGTCTTCGCTGTTGTTGGCAATCTTCTGCTCGGGTTTTGGCTTTCACAGCTTAAAGGACGGTATGTCGCTCAGGGTAAAGCGATTGTGATGAAGCAAAATCTGCTGGCCATTGCTGCACATGAGCTGCGCACACCGATCACAAATCTCCGATCTCAAGCGGATCTGGCATTGGCCTATATCGATGGGGCCGCTCTTGGGGATGCCAGGGGTATCCTGCAAATGAGTCTTGATGACTTTGATACGCTTGACCATCACATAAAGTCTATTCTCGCTCTGGCGGCTCTGGAGAACGGGACTCTCAAGTCCAGAAAAGACTGGTTTGCAGTGGCGAAAATGTGCAATGAGTTGAACGGCCAGTTCGCCGGCACGGCGAATGTCGCCCTGATATGGGATTGCGTCGATGATCCTAGAATCGGAGTTACTGAGGTGTACTCAGACTACGATTTAATCAAAGTGGTGGTTCGAAACGCGATCGAAAACGCGTTTAAACATACGTCCGATGGCTTCGTGAAAATATCGATGTCTCTCCGAGACAAAGGAATTTCGATTTCTGTGCGAGACACCGGGGCTGGCATGTCCACCGCTGAGATGAATGCGCTGCAATGGCACAAAGACCCGCTTTCGCTTGGTATCCGTCGCGGTAAAGATGGATGGGGCATCGGGATGTCAGTTATGAAGAAATTCTCCGAATTCCTTGGAGGGAGAATCAGGATCGACAGTAAGCCAGGCTTCGGGACCTGCCTGACGATCGATCTGCCCGTTGATTACCGGACCGGAGAGCTCCCCAAGCAAGCTGCAGTTCTGCCGGATCATGATATGGATCTGGAGCCTGGGTCGATCCGCACATCAAAAAGCGGAGACCAGAAAACAAAGGTACTGTTGATTGACGATAACCACACTTTTCTTAAGCAAATGCAGCGTTTTTTTGCACCGAAGATTCTTGGAATTCCAGACGTCGAATTAACGGTCTGCGATGACCCGGTTTCGGGTATCACGAGACTCGAAGAGCAACGATTTGATCTGCTCTTGGTCGATTTCCACATGCCCCATGTTGATGGCCTAAAGCTGCTCGAATGGCTGGCCAGTCATGAGCATCCAAACCAGGGAATGGTTAAGATTATGCTCACCGCCGACCCAAGTATTCCGGAACGAAAGCGTGCGGCGATTGTTGCTGCCGGTGCAAGAATTGTCTCTAAAGGGATGCCAATCGAAGACATGAAGATCTTGGTTGCGGGGGTTAAGGAACAGAAAGTCCGAAACCAGGCGCAGATACGCGCAGCTGTCGAACTGACCGCTATCTGAAGGTGGCTGACACCCACGAATAGTTTTACACGACTGGTATAGCATCGAAGAGAACGTCCAGGCTGTCTTTGTTTGAGGGATTTAACTGATCGCCACGGGGATGTCAGCCCATCGAGTCGTGTAAGCAGGCGAAAGATTTTCTCTTCGCATTTGCCAGCTTTGGTTTTTGTGAATCTGCCGGCCAAACTGGATCGTGTTTTTGCCAGCGATGCTGTTGATCTTGTCTAAGGTCCGCATCAGCTTCCGGTTTCGCTCGTCGTCCTCGACCTGGCTGAAAAAATCGGATTGGCAAGCACCAGGCACCCGGAAGTCTGTCAGTACAATGCCCGCTTTGTTGTACCGGTACCCCTCCCGCCACAACGACCGGGCAATACTGACCGCATGTCGTACGATTTCCCGGGTGTCTGAGGTCGGGAATGGCAGAGTAATCCCTTGCTGGTTGGCGTAGTGGTTACCGGTTCGAAACCGGCTCGTTGACATGAACGCGGCCAGATACCCGCAATCCTGGTTTTCGCGACGCAGCTTCTCAGACGCTCGGGATGCGTGAGCGGTAATCGCGGCAAGCATGGAATTCAGATCGGTGACGGGTGCCCCGAAGGACTTTGAACATAGAATCTGCTGCTTTGCCGGTGCTACTTCGAGAAGGTCTGAATGACATGGTATGCCGTTCAGCTCCCTGACGGTGCGCTCGACCACGACTGAAAAGTGATCTCGTATCCATTTAGGATCGGAATCGGCTAGATCCAGAGCAGTCTTTATTCCCAGGGCATCCAGTCGTTTGCTCAGTTTCCTGCCGATTCCCCATACTTCTTCCACCGGTGTCAGGTGCATAAGACGTCGTTGCCGGTCTCGGTCAGTCAGATCCACGACACCCCGGGTGGCGGGATAGTGTTTTGCGGCGTGGTTAGCTAATTTTGCCAATGTCGGACTTGGAGCGATTCCGACACAGATAGGTAAGCCCGTCCATATTCGCACCAGCTCTTTAACGTGGTGGCCGAAATCCAGATACGACACAACGGAATCGATACCGGTCAGATCAAGAAAGGCTTCATCAATACTGTAGGGCATGACCCGTGGTGCGCATTCCGCCAGGGCAAGCATGAATCGATGGGACATATCTCCGTAGAGTGCATAGTTGGATGAGCAAACAATCAGGCCGTGCTTTTCGACGTACTCCCGCAACTCAAAAATGGGTTGGCCCATCTTTATACCGAGCGCTTTCGCCTCCGGTGATCGTGCAACGGCACAGCCATCGTTGTTACTGGCGACCACGACCGGCCGGCCACGAAACGCTGGATTGAATAACTGCTCGCAGCTGGCGTAAAAGCTGTTCATGTCACAAAGAGCGAACACCTGTTTCATGTCAGAGCGCATGCACCACGGTGGTTACAACACCGAAGATTTCGAGTTCATCCTCCTCCCGAAGCGTGATGTCGGGGTAATCTTCGCTTTCTGCCCGCAACACAGGCCGGCTTGGAACACTCAGGTCCAGGCGTTTGCACACAAATTCGCCGTCAACGGACGCAATGACGATCTTGCGATGTCCCGGTGGCAGACTGCGATCGACAACCAGAGGGTTGGCAGACAAACGTGAAAAATTCCCCAGAAACACGCCCAATCCATTGAATTTCCGAATTTTTGGGTAGGTTTTTTTTATCCAGCTTCATCCTCAACGCTCGGCCGAGCTTTGGACGCTCCCGACTTCTCCAAAATGTATCCGTTTCATGAAACATGTATCGTTTTGTAAATTCGTTTGGACAAAAGATCAACCCTAGGGGTCTGCGCGGCAGAAGTATTTTGAGCAAGTGACCC
This sequence comes from Marinobacter sp. L-13, assembly GCF_056857715.1. Lineage (NCBI taxonomy): Bacteria > Pseudomonadati > Pseudomonadota > Gammaproteobacteria > Pseudomonadales > Marinobacteraceae > Marinobacter > Marinobacter sp. L-13. Next base: position 265 of record NZ_JBSXNQ010000008.1, on the reverse strand, counting down.
CGCCGCGTCGAATCACAGTTCGGCCCGAGAACGTATCCACAATATCCAGCCGAATAGAGTCTCGATTCTCTCTATTCAGTCAGTCAAGACGGTTATCACCGAATGCGTTATCGTAGTCCGATCAGTCAGTACGCCCAAGGATCCCTCGGACCCTCTATTTCAGCCTCATCAGTGAACTCATCCGCCTGAGATTAAGCGACAGACAGACCAGATCCCATTCACCCTGCACGGCGTGAAGGCCCCGCAGACTGAACTGTCGGAAGCC
>NZ_JBSXNQ010000007.1:0-8664 GCF_056857715.1 Marinobacter sp. L-13 | reverse complement strand
ATCCCATCCCGAACTCAGAAGTGAAACAGACCAGCGCCGATGGTAGTGTGGCGTTGCCCATGTGAGAGTAGGTCATCGTCAGGCTCCTAATACCGAAAACCCCAGCATCCTCGATGCTGGGGTTTTTTATTGCCTGAAATTTGGCAAATGCCAAAACCATGACGCTGCGCACAGTGACAACATGTAACCGAGGTTACACTTCTGTAAAAGAACTGGCTAAAACAACATCAAAAATCCAAGCCAGCCTCAGAGACGCTCATCAGTCATCTTTAAATCAGCCGCCAATAACAAGAAGCGGCCGCGGTGAGATGTGACTATGAGTAAACCATTTTATTCGCTTCTCCTCCTGCCTTTACTGGCCTCGGGGGTCAACGCCGAACTGCGCCCGATTTCAGATCGACAGATGTCTGAAGTCACAGGGCAGGCCTTTGTATCGGTTGACCGCCAGTACCATCCTGATGCCAACGACAACACCGCCTATACCCGGGTCAATCTCGGAATGGACATTGAAATCCAGACCAATGTGGATGTGCTGGAAATGGGCCGTTACGACCGGGAAGGTGAGAAACCGGGCACTTCGGATGTCTATATTGAAGATTTTGCCCTTGGTTACATTAACAATCAGGCTTACTTTGACGCCAATCCCAAAGCTCCGAGACAGCGAAAGCCCGATGGCAGTGCCTATGCAGAGGGGGAAATCGTTCCTTTTTTGATCCAGAATCCGTTTCTGGAGTTTGCCTTCGATGAACAAACTGAAGAGGTGGTCGGCTTCCGACTGGGTTTCGGTGAATCCATGGGTGTCCTGTCCGGCAAGATTGAAACGCTGACTGGCAATGTGAACGTGGACATCATTGACCGCGGTGAAGGGCTGAGCCAGGCCAGCTCAAGCGGTAACCTTTTTGACCAAATCATCGTGCTCCTCACCCCTCTACTCGAAGGCGGTAGTCCATTATCCACCAAGGCAGAGCTGGTTTACGGTGCGGAGGGCGATCCGAACATTGGCTCCCTGGACCCGGTAAGAGCGGAATACATCGGTATACCGGATGGCGAACGGTTCATTCTCGAAGGCGCAAGCGGCTTTACCCGCTGGTCGGTAAAGAATCTGATCGGCTGGGGGTCGAGTTCCCGAATCGAGGTTCCGGATTGTTCCTTTTTCAGCTGTTCAGGCGGTGACATTTATGTTTACGCGGAGGACTGCCTGGTCCTTGGAATAGATTCCTGTTTCGACCTGGATATCTATAACAGCTTCCCGGTAGGAGAGGTTGGTGAGGTCAATGGCGAGCGACGTATCACCGGGCCGGCCGACGGTGCTTTTATCTCATTCCAGACCAAAGATCTTGATTGGCTGAAGGATGTAAAGAAAACAGGCTTCACGCCCGAAGATTTTATCAAGGCCACATCAGGTGCCTTCTTCAATATTCCCAACGGCGCTACTGAGGTCAATCTCAACGAGGCGCTCTATGGCACCCAGCGTTACCGCACCGAATACATCGACCGCGGCAAAGGTCTGTTCTGAGGAGCTTCGTATGAAATGGTTGAGTTTCAGTCAGCTTCCTGTTTTCGCGCGGCTCCTTCCGGTGATGGCGGCTGTTCTGGCCGCCCCAGTGCCTGTTGAGGCGGAACTTCAGGGGCTTTCGGAAACTGAAATGTCCTCGATTGATGGAGCCGGGATCGGCCTTGTACTGGAGAATTTCAAATTCTCCCATGGAACGGATGAGCCGGATGCCTCGGGAGAGCAGGCACGCATTTTCCGGATTGGCGGGATCAAAAGCACCGACGGCCGTGATGTCGATATTACGGTAAACCATCTCTACATCGCCGGGGCCAATAGCAACTACGGAGAGACCCTGGGCCCGGTCAATCTCGGGAGACTCCTGAACCCGTGGAAAATTGATGTGGTGGATGGCAATGATATTGGTATCGCTAACAAGGCGGTGCTGGAGTTCGCAGCCAGTGCCATGGTCAATAGCGACCAGGGTTATGACTGCATGGACTCCGGGGCCGGTCCTGGCAGCGGCACCTGCTCGAGTCGCCCGGCGTCCGCTGGATACATCGGGGAACGAGCGGACATCGGCATGCAGATGAACGTGGCAGTTGGTGACGACCGGTCTGCCAATATCAATATCCACGCAAAGAGTGCTGTCATCGATGGGAGCTATCTGCGCCTTTGGGGCGATAACGATCGGCGCCAGATGGTCGGCCAGTTCAAGCTGAATTTCTATTCCCCGGAACTTTCTATCAATGCCTGCGCACAGGACGGTTCTACCTGCGGATCACGAATACTGATGAGCAATTTTGCGCTCGAACTGGCGATTGGCAACCAGCTTCAACCGGTATTCTTCGACGTTGATGGCAGTGGAAACTTTGTAGTGGAGGTTGCTGCAATTCGGCGCCCTCAGCCGGGCGAGATCGGTGCCGACGGTCTCCGCGGCAGCAGTGATGTGGACGCCTGGGATTTCTACGAGTCCTACTACACGAACCCGGAGTTTCGCAGCAATCTCAAGATCGGAAATTTCAGTGTTGGCGACCGCGATTTTGGTTCGGCCCGTGTACAGGGAATGCTGATACAACACTTGAACATTAAGACCAGGGATCTGAGCCAATGAAATCCTTTCTGCGCAGAACAATACTGGCTCTCCCTGTTTTTCTGTTTTCACTCCCCAGCCTTGCCGAACTCGCCCGCCTGGAAGATGAAGCTCTCTCGGATATCTCCGGACAGGGTGGGATCTACCTGTCCGGCGATATCAGCATCAATGAAATGGGCGGTCCGGTTGAGAACAGTTATTTCGGACGTTGTGATGACGTGGACAAAAAGTGTGGCGCCCGTTTTGCTTACCGGCTGAAAGAAAACGGCGGATGGATGGTGCTTGATGATATTCGGGGCAATTTCGCGTTTGAGGGCCTGACACTGCGGGTCCGCAAAGTCGATTCGGGATTCGGTGGTGATGGCGAACTGTTCAATCGGGATGTGCTGGAGCTTGGGCTGCCCAATACTGTTCGGTTCAACGACGTTCAATTCAAGATTTCTTCCAGCAGCACGGCCCGGCCCACCGACCCCGGCTTTCAGCAGACCGACATATTCTCTGTTGATATGCGAGGGGACGTTGTGATGGAAGGAAACCTGCTCGTGTTTCCGGCGGGGAATCCGTGAGATTGAAGAGGTTAACGGTTATGGGCGCGCCAGACAGAATCAAACAACTTGCCCCGATGGCCACTGGGCTGTTTTGTGTGGTCCTCGCCTTGCCGGTGGTCGCCGACATGAAAAGCCTGGACGATTCCACGCTGGCAAACATCAGTGGCCAGAGTGGTTTGTCGGTAGAGCTCGATCTTGGCCTGACGGCAGATCGACTGTCCTATGTTGATGATGGCAGCAGCATCCATCTGGACGGTTTTCGCATTGGGTCCGCCGTTGATCCTTCTGGTCAGGCATTCCACCTGATTCGCATCGATGTTGAGGAGGATGCATCCCTTAACCTCGATTACCTGGTGAAAGACCGACGGATCGAGTTCGGTGATATCCGGCTCGCCGGGGCCCCCGGTGTCAGTATGGGGGGGATCTTTTTCGATCATTCTCTGGAAGGGTATTTAAATATAAGGCAGGGCAGCTCCGTTGGCGGGGCCGGATATACCTTTGACTCCGCCTACACGATGACTGGCGGCCGTCTGGGATATCGCACCAATGGCAATGAAGTTTTTCTGGACGATATCACCATGAATGTGGAGGCACTGGGAGTAACCCTGGATGTGGTCGGCGACACTCTGGCTCTGAATGCGCCCAGAATAACCGGGGATTGGGAGGTCGGCGCGATTCGTTACAGCAGCAACCCCCTGAATCATGGCGTATCTGTCGATTCCGGCAACGGACAGCCTCTACCCAGCTATGGCAGCCTGAGTGGAAGTTACGAGCTTTCCTCCAGCACCAGCCTGACTGCCGGCGGCCGATCCGGAGAGGGCCTGCGAATCGATAATGAGACCGTTATACACTCGGCCTCTTTTCTGTACAGGGATGACGGAAAGGCCCTCGCGCTTCGAGACATCATTGGCGTCTATCGGATTAACGACCTCCGGCTCGATGTGGCGACCGACTGGCAGAATAGACCGGCCCTGGCCCTGACCCTTGGCTCCATGGATGGTGAATTCAGCATTGGCGCTATTGAGGTGGGTGGCAATGGCAAGAGTATCGGTCAGGTGAATGTCAGCTTTCTGCTTGAAGATCAGGTGTTCAACGGCCGCAGCTATTCCAATGCGATTTATCTGCAGGGGGGTGGACACCCTGACGCCGGGCCGCAGGGCTTGCGACTTGCCACTGAATGGAGTCTTCGGCTTGCTGATTTCAGCTACACCGAAGACGGCAACCGGGTGATCTTCAGTGGCCTGCAGTCCTGGGGGCAGGGCGATGTAACGGTCAATGTAACTCGCGATGGCGTCACCAACGATACCGAGTTCTTCGATGGTCTGCGGATTGGTTTCGAGGACATCAGGGCCGGCTACCGGATCAACGGTCTGCGAGTAGGAAGTGATGACGCCCCCTTGCAGGGTGGCACAGAGCTGCTGCTGGCACTGGGGTTCTATCCGGCTTACGAATTCGAGCTTGATGGCCATGTGACGCTCGGTGCAGGCGGCGCATCGGGTGAGGGGATAACCATCAATTCCGATGTCAGCATCAGGAACGGCAAGGCGGCGATTATCGCGGTGCCCTACGATGAAGGTAATGGTGAGATTCCCCAGAAGGGTCTCTGGATTACCGAACTGGATTATGACGCGCATGTGCGTGACATGACCGTTGATGTCAGCCAGGAGGGGCTTGCGGTGATCAAGGGCGAATCCTGGAGCACCATGGATATCGGCAATCTGAGAATCGGCGACAAGGAATCCGGTCAGAGTTTCGGGAGGTTCGTGATTCAGAAATACGAAACCGGCAGCAGCATGACCGTCGTCCCCGGCGGGGCCGGCGATGTCTGCGCCGGTGGCATGGGTGATAGCCCATCCGCCTGTGCGGCTTCCGGAGGCGTCTGGGAAACCCGGGGTGAGGAGGGGCTGACGGTCCGCCTGAAGCAGGTGCTTGCCAAGGCCATCAATGAAGCCCGGAAGAACTCGCTGACCTGGGAAACCAACCGGCAAAGCAGCGGTGTTGGTGAGGCCATGAACGGAACCGGGACGAGCCTCGTTCTGAACGATATCCATACCAGCGATGGTGGGGACTTTGATGGTGATGGCGTAGACGACAACTCGTTTGGGCTACGGACCGATCTTTCCGTGGATGTCTATCAAACCCGGGTTGTGAAGAAGGAGGACGGTCCGGATGCAATGGGAGTGACAGGCAACCGGGGCGATGAAAAAATCATGGATGGTTCGTCCACTGCCGGTTACCGCTATGTCTCCAATCCAACCCTCGCCGAGGCCGACAACAGACCGCTCGGGTTTGCTGTGAAGGCGAGAAGCCGGTTCAAGGAACTCTCGATCAACAATATCGACCTGGTTCATCCCGTTGGTGGTGCTCAGACGGCCGTCTATGGCGTCAAAATGCAGAACTTTGATATCAAGGCCAATCTGACCGCAACCCCGATTCCCTGATCTTCCCGCAGGCGGTTCGCAAAGCGACGCCGTCAACTTTGTCTTTTTCCCTTCCCTGGTGTTTAATCCGGCCTTACCCAATTTCATGGCTGGATGCATCTTATGAAATCCAAAGCACTTATAGAGCTGCTCAGTGACGGTCAGGTTCACTCCGGAGCCGCGCTGGCCGAAAAGCTCGGGGTTAGTCGTACCGCAATCTGGAAGCAGATTCGTCGCGCGATGGAGGAAGGTGCTGACATTGCCACGATTCGCGGACGTGGATATCAGCTGGTGTCCCGGGTCGACCTGCTCGATAGGGCACGGGTGCTTCGTGAAATTGCCGCCGGCCGGGAACAGGAGCTTTCACTGACAGTCCTCGACGAGGTTGACTCGACCAATGCCGAGGTGATCAGGCAGATTAACGCCGGAAGCAAGGGTGTCCCGGTGGCTATCGCCGACTGTCAGACGTCCGGCCGAGGCCGACGGGGGCGTGTATGGCAAAGCCCCCGGGGCGAAAACCTGTACCTGAGCATGGGGCTCACCTTCCACGGCGGCTTCGGAGTACTGGATGGGTTGAGTCTGGTGCTCGGCGTTGCGGTGGCCAATGCCCTGGAACGACTGGGAGTGCCGGAGGTCGGACTCAAGTGGCCAAATGATATTTTTCTGCCGGACGGCAAGCTTGGCGGCATCCTGGTGGAGCTCCAGGGTGAGCTGGAGGAAGGCGTGGTGCAGGTAATTGCGGGTATCGGGCTGAATGTACATATGTCCCGGGCTGATGGCGTCGATCAACCCTGGAGCAGCCTCGCCAGGGCCTGCCCTCAAGTCGAGTGGTCGCGCAGCCAGATCGGTGGTGCAATCATCGATGCTGTATTCGATGCTGTCGCGCTGTTCTCGGATATCGGGTTTGCAGATTTTCGGGAGTCCTGGCAGCGTCGCGATGTGTTCATGGGAAAATCGCTCAAGGCCCGGGGCGGTGATGTCGAAGGTGTCGGTTGTGGCATTGATGACGCCGGCAACTATCAAATCCGGACCGAAAACGGGCTTGTTCCGGTGCGCGCAGGGGAAATCAGTCTGCGAGTGGCAAAATGAATCTGTTTATTGACGCGGGTAACACCCGGCTGAAGTGGTGTCTTGCAAACCAGGATGAGGTTCTGGCCTCGGGGACCGGCTCTCTCGAAGACGAGAACCCCCTGGGCATGTCGGGAGAACTGATCGGAAAGGTTGTGTCTGTCGCCATATCCACCGTCGCCTCTGAAGAAAGGCGAACTCATTTGGCGGGCTCCGTCGAGAAGCTGTGTCAGGCGCCGGTTCGCTTTTACTGGTCGGAACAGTCCCGGAATGGCCTCATGAACGCCTACCAGGATGTCTCGAGAATGGGGGCTGATCGGTGGCATGGAATGTACGGTGCCTGGCTCGATCACAGGCAGGGCTTTGCGGTCTTGGACGCAGGCAGTGCCGTTACTGTCGATTATGTTGATCGGCATGGTCAGCATCTGGGTGGTTATATTCTTCCTGGCCTGCAGATGATGCTGCGCAGTCTCCGGACCGATGCCGCCCGGATCTGGTTCGACCCAGACCAGGGGCTGGCAACGGATCCTGGCAAGAGTACCGGAGAGTGCGTGAACCATGGTCTTGCCTGGCTGTCTGCTGCGATGATTGAGCGGGTGATCGCTGACGCCCGAAAACTGTCACTGTCTGAAATTCTGGTTACTGGCGGCGATGCTGACCGGCTTATCGGTCTTGGTCTGCCCGGTATTTCTCGCCCGGATCTTGTGTTGTCGGGCCTTCGTGCAATTCATGCGGAGGAAACCTCCGGATGAGGTGGTTGGCGTTGGTGCTGGTGCTGGTGAGCATTGCTATTTATTACCTGCCGGACTTCGTGGGGCCATCGGGCGGCATGGCCAATGTTGCCAGTGGCAGCCTGCCAAGGGTGACCAGCCTCAAATCGCCGGGGCCGGCAGACTCCGGTGTCGGGCCTGGTGCACCCGCCGACGAATCCGAAATGTCCTGTGCCCGCCTTGGATGGATTGAAACCGCGGAGCGCGCCCGAAGCCTGGTGGACAGTCAACCTCTCGCGGAGGAGGCGGGTTTCAGGATTGAAGAAGTCGAAAGAGAGCTGGCACCCCTACACTGGGTTCTTATTCCACCCCAGCCCGAGGCTGTCGCCCTGAGCCAGTTTCGTGACATTCAGAGGCGGGGGATCGACTCCTATCTGGTTACCGAGGGCGAAAACCGCAATGCAATTTCGCTGGGGCTGTTCGAGTCCCGCGAATCTGCAATTTCCGTGCTGGAAGAAAAAAAACGTCAGAATCTTAATGCGGTACTGGTCAACTTCCCCCGAAATCAGATAAGCTACGCGCTCTCTTTTGAGGCGGAACCGGAACTCGCTGAAGAACTGGTTCAGGCGGTGAAAGCGGATTACGGCAGCAATTTTGATTTCGTTGAAATCAGGCCTTGTGAAGGTGTTGCAACGCCAGAAAAAAATCCGTAGTATACCGCCCTCGCTGACGAGGCGAATGTGAGCTGGCGTAGCTCAGTTGGTAGAGCAGCTGACTTGTAATCAGCAGGTCGGGGGTTCGATTCCGTCCGCCAGCTCCACTTTAAGTTTTGACGGATTTGCTCACGCGAATCCGACTCGGAGGGGTTCCCGAGTGGCCAAAGGGATCAGACTGTAAATCTGACGGCATCGCCTTCGCAGGTTCGAATCCTGCCCCCTCCACCACTAAATTGCTCGCGGGCATCGTATAGTGGCTATTACCTCAGCCTTCCAAGCTGATGACGCGGGTTCGATTCCCGCTGCCCGCTCCAATTTGTTTTGTAATGCTCATGTAGCTCAGTTGGTAGAGCACACCCTTGGTAAGGGTGAGGTCGGCGGTTCAAATCCGCCCATGAGCTCCATTATTTATCCGGTCAACGTTACGATCCTGGTTGATTAGGGAGATTGGTCGAATGTCTAAGTCTAAGTTTGAACGTAATAAGCCGCACTTGAACGTAGGCACCATTGGTCACGTTGACCATGGTAAAACCACTTTGACTGCTGCCCTGACCCGTGTATGTCACGAAGTTTGGGGTACAGGCTCTGCGAGTGCCTTCGACCAGATCGATAACGCA
>NZ_JBSXNQ010000006.1:0-4702 GCF_056857715.1 Marinobacter sp. L-13 | reverse complement strand
TTTTGGCTCATGATGCATCCACTTGCGTATTGTCGGATTATGATTTAAAACCATATAGCCACTATAAGGTCAATAGAGCAGATACCATTTGTTGAGGAGACACCCGATGCGCATTGGTCAGTTGGCGCGGTCCGTAGGGGTTGACACCCAGACCATCCGTTTCTATGAGCGAGAGGGCTTGTTACCACCGCCGGATCGTCAGGACAACGGCTACCGTATTTACACTGAACGGCATGTTGAGCGACTGGCCTTCATCCGGCGCTGCAGAATACTTGAGCTGTCACTCGCTGAAATTCACGAGTTACAGCGTTATCAGGGCGCGCCCCATCAGCCTTGCAGGGCCATCAACACCTTGCTTGATGATCACATCGCTCAGGTACGGTCTCAGATAACCGATCTGCAGGTACTGGAGAAACAACTTGTGTCGCTGCGAGCAAGTTGTAACGATGATCGGGAAAATGAGGCCTGTGGGGTTCTCGAAGGGCTCAGCGAAGGAAGCATGCAGTAGTAGCCTGAAGCAGGTATGCTCAGTATTAGGGTAGCCAGCGTGGAAAGATCAATATACTTGCGTAGGTGCTGAACATCCGCTCCCTGGCGGAGTTTTTCGACAACACGGAGCCTGAGTAGTCGGCAGATAGAGCAAGCACTTCATCATGTCTTGTTTCGTTGAAAAGGCTGCATCAACTGTTGCCAGTAGTTCATTGGTAATTCGGCGCTGAAACAATACCAAGATCCTTAGTGCTGATCGCTCGCTCGGAATCGTAGTAAGCCGTGCCGTGCAAGGATCTTAGCGGCAATGGGTGAAGTGATCATTTGTATCACTGCAAAGAATGCGGCAGGAATCGCAATTTCTGAAGGTAAGCCAGATGCGGCGACAAAAGCAGCAGCAATGCTAAATTCTTTTTTGCTCACGGTGAAGAGATAGGTAATCACTTCTTTCCGGTCAGAGGTTAGCAACCGTGAGGACATTCCTATCAGGTAGCCAATCAGATTAAGACTCAGGGCTGCTCCAGCAATCAAAAAAGCGTACCAGCCATAACCAATGATAGTTTCTGCGTTTGGGCCTACTACAGCCAGTAGTATCAGAAGATATATGATTGATCCAATTCCCGCGTACGTTGAATCATGGCGTGCAAAAAAATCTGGAAATCCTGTGCGTAAGCTCACTCCAACAACAGTGGGAACGAGAACGATCAAGGCTAATTCAAAGATGATTGCCCCGAGAGGAACTTCCAGCTGTATTCCAGTCAGCCATAAAAAAACGAATGGAACAATGAATGGCGATAGTGCTGTATTGACCGCATTAAAAACGGCTGCTAAGGCAACATTCCCCCGCGCCATTAATACCAGCAGCGGAGACGAAACATCTGTCGGCAATGTGCCAAGCAACGTTTGACCTGCTGCAAGAGGTCCGTTCCCGAAAAATAAACGGCCAGTCAGAAAACCGGCAATCGACATCGGACCATAGACCAGACCTAGTGCTAAAAATTGCCTTGAAGGTTTGCGAAAGACCACTCGAACGGCATGTGCGTCGAAGGTAAGACTGATGACAAGCATCAGCAGCGCGAGCAGTGGACCGATAAAGGGCTCTAGGTGCGTTCCTAACCCTGGGAATACTAAGACCAAACCAGCTAAAGTGATAACGAACCAAACAAGATTAGACTCCACAAAATAGATGAATCTGATCATATCTTGGAGTCCACCGTGCCCGATGAGGTTGGGCGACCTTCACACTGCGCGAACAACTCGATGGCTTTGTCGCAATAAGCACAGTGCCCATCGCAGCAGTCGTGCATCAGAAACGCTATGAGATCAGCAAGTACAGGAAAAATAGCACTGTCTTCGATCAGAAGAGCGTCGCCGGTGAAAATACGGTCGTCCAGACGGTATGCGAAATGGCCATCGGTATGGCCCGGCGTGTGAATCGGCTGGAAGCTGAGCCGACCGACCTGAAAGGGCCTCCCCTCCTCAACTCCTACGTCCGTGCAGGGCAGGCAATCCATGGCAGGCGCCGCGATTTTACTGCCCGCTTTCTGCTTTAGCTCGCGGGCGGAAGTGATGTGATCGGCGTGGATATGGGTATCCAGAGTGTATTCCAGCTTGAGCCCCAGCTTTGATACCTCTGCCAGGTCGCGCTCGACCGAGTTGATAACCGGATCAATCAGGACCGCTCGTCCGGTTTCCTCGCAGCCCAGAAGATAGGTGTAAGTGCTGGATACGGGTTCATACAGTTGTCGAAAGATCATGTGATGTCCCCTGTCTGCGTCGGCGCTTCCATCCGCAAATGCTACCATCAACCTGCATGGGCAACCGGCTTGCTGTGTGCTTTATGAGAAAGAAGCTACGTATATCTGGGATAGGATCAAGCGTGCGACAGCGAAGACTCTAGCCGATTCCGCGGCGACGGCTGCCTGGCTGATGTCGTATTTCGGCCCAGATAAAGAGGGCAGCACCGAGGACGATCCATACGTCCGCCAGGTTGAACGATGGCCAGTGCCACTGGGCATAATGAAAATCGAGAAGATCCTCGACGTAGCCCAAGCGTAAGCGATCTGCGGCATTGCCCAACGCACCGCCGAGGATAGCGCTGAGTGCGAGCCGATAACTCAGTACGCTCGGTGAACGCCAAAGCCAGTACACCAGTAACGTCGAGATAACCAAGGCCAGCCCGATGAAAAGCGGCTACTGCCAACCGCCGGCATCCGCTAGAAAGCTGAACGCCGCCCCCGTATTGTGGCGGTGGACCCAATTGAAGAAGGGCGTGACCGATACACTTTCTCCATACATAAGCATGGTACTGGCAAGGTACTTGCTAGCCTGATCCGCCAGCAGTAACAGGAGCGAGAGCCACAGCCAGCGCATCGTTTTTCTCGGCTCGTGGGCTTTCTCTGCGAGCCAATTGCCATAAGTAGACAAATTCCTTCCTCCTCACCCAATTGAAAATCTGCTCGCTATAGAGTGGCGGGCGTCATGTACCCAGCCGATGATACTGGCGAATTCGAAGAAGCAGGAGCAAGCCGAGTCCGAGTGCGATCACACCAAGGACAGGCCAATCCCTCCAGCGCACATAAGGGGTCGCACCAGTTCGCGGTGTCACCTCGACGCTGAGGCTGGCTACGCGGAACTGAGGAGCGCGCTTGAGGATCTTTCCCTCGTAGCTGACAGCTGCTGTGATACCCGTGTTCGTGGCTCGCAGTAGGTCACGTCCGGTTTCGATGGCACGCATGCGGGCCATCTGGAAGTGCTGGAGAGGGCCGAGCGAGCTGCCGAACCAGGCATCATTACTGACATTCACCAGCACCTGCGCTTCGGGCAGAAGTTCCGTGACTTCAGCACCAAAGACCGCCTCGTAGCAGATGAGTGCCCCTACGGGCACCCCTGCTGCATTCAGGACGTGCGCGTCCCGTCCCGGTGTAAAATCGGACATGGGCGCCCCGAGCACGTCGAGGGCCGAACCCAAAAACTCCCGAAACGGAACATATTCACCGAAGGGCACCAGGTGGCGTTTGTAGTAGAAGCCTGAGGGATCGGAGAGGCTTACCACTGCATTATAGGCGCGGCCATCCGCCTCGCGTACCGGGACGCCAATCATTAACAAGGTGCCTGCCTGATCGGCTAACGCCTCAAGCTCAGCAAGATATTCTTTGGCCTGGTCATGCCACATCGGGATTGCCGCTTCTGGCCAGATCACGATGTCGGCCCCGAGATGCTGCTTCGTAAGCGCCTGATAGCGCTCAATTGTGATTTCCCGGTAATCCGGGTCCCATTTCTTGTCTTGCGCGATGTTTCCTTGCAAGAGGGCGACATCGATCGGGTCAGCGGCTGGCTGCGTCCACTCGCGGTCCAGGAGCTGCAAGCCAGCGAGAGTAACGATTAACACGGCACCGGCTACCGCTGCACGGCGCAGGCTTGGGCCTAAGATAACCCACGCAAGACCGCCGGCGAACAGTGCCACCAGAAAACTCACGCCAAGCACACCAAAGACAGGAGCGATAGTGGCGAGTGTGGTGTCGGTCTGGCTGTAGCCGATAAAGAGCCAGGGAAAGCCGGTCAAGAACCAGGTGCGCATCCATTCACTCAACACCCATGCCGCCGGTAGTCCTAGCCAGAGCGCCATCGCATCCATCTCAGGTCTCAGGCGGCGCACGAGATAGGCGACGCCCCATGGGAAGAGGGCGAGCAGCGAGACAAAGGCCGCTGTGGCTAACCCCGCCACCACAGGGCCATTGCCGTACTGGCTGATGCTGATGAAGACCCAGGAGACACCTACGCCGAAGTAACCAAGGCCAAAGAGGTAGGCCGACCATAGCACCTGACGCTTTGAAGATTGCGCGGTCAGGGCAAAAAATGCAGCCAGAGCGATCATTGCAAGCCATGCCCAGCCCACAGGGGCAAAGGCAAGCGGCATGGCGCCTCCGGCAAGTAGAGCTATCCCCCTTGTTAGAAGCTCCTTGTGGCGCATGCCCGTGGAGGGTAGCGCGTACTTATCACCCAATGCTCTCGCCTCCGAAGCCAGTATCAACCCTGTGGCTCATGCTTTTTTGCTCCGCTCAATTCAGTCCGCAGCCACAGGCGTCTTCACAGGGTTTACTCATGATACGGCTCCACTTGAGTATTGTCGGATTATGATTTAAAACCATATAGCCACTATAAGGTCAATAAAACAGTTACGATCTGTTGGGGAGGAACCTGATGCGCATTG
>NZ_JBSXNQ010000005.1:0-2753 GCF_056857715.1 Marinobacter sp. L-13 | reverse complement strand
CCGGATCTGGGTTTTCAGCTTGGTGATGGCTTTGTCAGCCACTTTCAATCGCTGCCCTTTCCGGCTGAGGGTGAAGCCCAGGAAGCTGCGCTTCCAGGGCCGGTCTACCGCGCTCTTTCGTGTATTCACTGTGAGCCTCAGCGAGTCCTCGATAAAGCGCGTCAGACTCACCATCACCCGCTCGCCTGCGCGGTGACTGCCCACGTAGATCTGGCAGTCATCCGCGTAGCGGGCGAAGCGCAGGTTGCGCCGGTCCAGCTCCCAATCCAGTTCATCCAGCATCACATTCGCCAACACCGGGGACAGTGGCCCGCCTTGTGGTACGCCCTCGGGTGTTGGTGTTTTGCGGCTGTCGATCTGTACACCTGCCTTCAGGTACCGGTTGATCAACCTGAGCATCGGCCTGTCCGGCGTGTGCCGTTTCAGACGTGCCATCAGGCGATCATGGTTTACCCGGTCAAAGAAGGCTTCCAGGTCCAGATCCACCACCCAGTTGCGACCTTCCCGGGCGCAGCGCTGTCCGTATCGGACCGCTTGATGCGCAGAGCGTCCCGGACGGAAGCCGTAGCTGTGTGGGTGGAAGCGCGGTTCCCAGTCCTGCTGGATAACCTGAGCGATTGCTTGCTGGATAAAGCGATCCAGCACCGTTGGAATGCCCAGAGGGCGGGAACCGCCGTTGGCTTTGGGGATGGTAACCCGCCGGACCGGTTTTGGTCGGTAGGTCTGCTGGAGCAGTTGCTGCCGGATCTCGGGCCAGTGTTGGCGCAGATAATCCGGCAACTCATCCACGGTCATGCCGTCGATGCCCGGCGCTCCCTTGTTACGTCGAACCTGTTTCAGGGCGCGATTGAGGTTGTCCCTGCTCAACACACGCGCCATCCACGGTGAGGGTTGAACGGAGTGCGAGCCTTCCCGGTTTCCGGCAACGGGTTCATCCCCTGGAGACTCCAGGGGCAGCGCTAGCTGCTTTGCGGATGCCATCCCGTTTCCCTGCACGGACTCTCGACTCCTGTCTCTGTTCGGGCCTTCGGTTCACGGGCGAACCTACTATGCCCTCTGCTGATTTCTGCCACGCGATCAGAGACGATCGCTCGTCTCTCAGTGGGTCCGTCCACACGTGGCAGACCTCCCGGGGTAAGGCACAGAGCTTTCACGACGTGAACGCCCGATTTATAAAGTACACCCCAGTCGCAGAAGGAGGGCTTCGCGGTCACGTGCCCACTCGCCCCGGGTGTACCACACCTCGTATCGGGTTCCTGTTCGTCGTCCCGCCGCTTTGGATTGGGCTTCCTTCAGACCCCACCTCGCGATGACGCCCTTGCCCTTCTCCTAGCCTTCGGCTCTGCGAACACCTGGCAGGAGGACTTTCACCTCCCTAGTTCTGTGCCATGCCCGGCACACACGCCTTGGCTTTGCGGCGCACCGAAGCGCAAGCGTAGGTGCGTCCGACAACAGCCACTTGTTATGCATTTACAGTCCTTGCCAGTCCATGTAAGCGACAATAGCTCTTTCGTCTTTAGGGTATTTTGATGCAGCTTGGTTCCAATGGCGGATTAGGTCGATATCGTAAGCTGCTTTTGCGACCGCTATGGCGTAGTTTGCGCAGAATTCAGAAAAATCCGGATCACAAAGCCGCAGTAATTCAAGGGCGTCAAAATTTCGATGCAAGTCCAAAAGCACGGCTGCATAATTATTGATAAGTAGAGAGCTGGTATCTCCAGATTCATAAGCTTGCTTGAGCAGCCCTGCCGCTTGCTCCAAACACTCCGTGAATCTGCTCTGGTCACTCCACGCCTGACTGTGCAGTTTTACGGACTCTGCGATTATGTCCATGCTGGTACTCAATTTAGTGCATAACGCCTGCATTTGCGCGCAGGAACGGAGTGTGGCCTTTTGTGCGACAGTGGCGAAGCCACGCACAAAAGGCCACACGTAGTGACTGTGGACTTCCCCCAATAAATTGGACACGCCCCATCAGTTAATCCCCTCGAACTCTATCGGAGTCCGGTAACCAAGGCCACTGTGCAGCCGATGGCTGTTATAGAAGCCTTCAATATAGTCCTTGATGTGCTTTCGTAATTGTCTCAACGTCACGAAGCTGGTGGCGTGCAGCAATTCTCCCTTCAGGGTTTTGAAGAAGGACTCCACCTCGGCATTGTCGGTGCATTGGCCTGGGCGGTTCATGCTGTGCCGTACCCGATGTTGGTTCAGCAGCGCCTGGGTTTTGTGCGCCCGGTATTCGATACCACGGTCGGTATGGAACAGCAGGTTCGATGCCGGTTGTCGGCTCGTGAAGGCGGCTCTCAGCGTTGCCTTGGCAAAGTCCGCGCTCAGGTTTTCGCCCAATCGCCAACTGATGATCCGCCGTGAGAAGATGTCCAGAACGACCGCCAGGAAGACGTATTTCTTGCCCAGTTTGAGTAGAGTAAGAGGCAGGGCGTAGTCGGAGTATTTCCCTGCCTCTGCTCTCCGAACCGGAGGTGCACCTTTCAGCGCATCCGGCTCTCCGTTTAATCGCTGGACAGTGCCATAGCGACCTCAGGAAACCGCGAGGTCCAAGTGTTTCTGGGTCGTGTCCTCAGGAAGGGATTACCCTCCGGAACACCCCAACGGAATCCCTTTTTCCCGTGACCGACGAGTGGGTACAGAATGGCTGCACTGAAGAGTCCCTGATTGGTTCTGGGATACAGGACCCAAGTCTTACTTTGACCTGAAGCCGGGGCTTTGAACCAATGACGCATCAGCGGTTTGAG
>NZ_JBSXNQ010000004.1:0-3989 GCF_056857715.1 Marinobacter sp. L-13 | reverse complement strand
CAGCACTGGTTCAGCGCTTGGTGCCCCAGTAGATAATCGGGCTCCCCCGGCCCGATACCAATGGGGGAAAGGGGGAGTTGTGCCTGAATGCCGGAAACTGGCTAAATAATCGCCAACTTCGACCATGACCACTCGGATCTGGCACTACCAGGCTTGGTCTGCGAAGGTTGTTGGAGCACTATGAGAAATCCGGGCTAAGAAGTTTTTTGACATTAATCCCGCTTTCTGCAAAACAAGCACCAACCAGAACCATGGCCTGATCGAGGTCTCGGTGAAGCGTGTGGAATTTCGCACTGCGCTCTTGCGCAAAAGTGAGGGGCGAGACCCAGTGGAAAATCTTTTTCTTTTCCTCTGTCCATCCTCGACTGACGAAATCACTAGGTCCAATGCCCGTACCTCTCAGATACTTCTGCATCTGGTCCCGAGGCACCTCCAGGGTTTTATGGAAGATGCGCAAGAACTGACGAGAAATCGGCTCGCACTTGACGGGGGTACTTCCACCCTCATTCTCTGCTTGGTCATCGAGGAGCTGGTTGATGCCCACTAGTGCCTCTTTAACAGTAAATTCACGCCCCTCTTCCACATAGACTTGGCCATAGTGGCGAGAGAAGTACTCCAGCGCCTTTCCTCGCTTCACCACCTGAATATCTGCCTTCGGCAAGCCTTCATTTTGGTGGTGTTCCAGAATACCCTGCAACTGCCTTACATCGGCCAGAATTTGGCGTCGCAGCCGAGCCCAGGAAATTCTCTTCGGATCTTCAATCCGTTTCCGGCATACGTGGATAATGTCGTACTCAATAGTCTTTGAGCCAAACTCCCCTTTCCCTTTCGTCTCGTCGCTACGTATTGGATAGGTCGCCTCCAGGTAATAGCCGGCATCAAAGAGGCTTTCCAGAACATCAACCCAAGGTGCATCCTCACTGTGATGGAAGGTGAAGGAAAGTATACCGCCCGGCTTCAACAAGCGATTCGCTTCCCGCCAGCATTCTGTCAGCAGTCGCTTGTAGAAAGCGTCCGGGTCATCGGGATGACGCGCGCGGTTTGAAACAGCCTCAAGTGTCTTGGGGGTGTACTCACCAGAAAAGTACTCTGGATACTTGTCCTTGAGCACCAGTCGAAGCCATACGTAAAAGAAATCGGCGAGTTCTGCATAATGCAGGAGGCCACCAAACGGGGGATCCGTGACCACGAGGTCGAATTCCTGATTCCCATACTCAGCAAGCTCGGTCGACGACCCGCACGTAACGAGCGTTCCGGGCAAAACAGGATCACCCGGCTCAGCTTTTTCACTTTTCCCCGTCGTTTGTTTAGCAATATCTGGATCCAATGTAGCTAGACGCTCATTGGAAACCGTATCCCATGGCTGCTTGCACCACTCCAACCCTTTAAACGTGTTGGCTCTGCACGAAGCCCAATTGCCGCGCCCGAGATTCGCAAAAACAGAGTTTTCGATTACCGTGGATTTGGGATGATAATTGTTGTTACTGAACATTGGCTCCGGCGTATCTCGCTGAGGATTCCAAAAACAAAACATATTCTGGTTTCGCAGATACTGCTGGAAGGTCCCGAGCACTATTTCTTTAGCCACGTCACTGTATCCATAGGCCTCATCGATAGCCTTCAGGAGCTGCGTGTGAACCAACAGTTGAACCGAGCTAAACATCTTGTACCAATGTGTGAAACCATGATTTGGCACACCGCCTTGTAGGTGATGGGTCATGAATCCATACGGCAGCTCGCTCTTCGGCCAATAACCGGCCAGGTCCTCGCTTTTACGACGCTCCCATTCTGCAATCGCAGCGTTTTGTCGCTTGATCGACTCAGGACCCGGAGCTTGGAAAAAGCGACCTCCGTATGGATATCCATCTTCATCATATTTTGCGGAGTAACATTGTAGTGCGTAGGCAGACATGGGACCTGTCAAACCCGAAGAGCGGATACTGTCCAACACATCCTGCTGTCGCCCACAAGTATCTTCCTGACAGGTAAAGTTGGATTTTTTGGGTATTGTTCCCTCAGATGTGCTGAACGTTTTGCCTGTTTCAGGGCAGGTCACTTGGTCTGGTAGCGGTCCTCGAACCTCAACCAACCGCAATGTCGATGCTCTGAGCTCGTTCCAGCGGGATGTTGCTGCAAAGTCACTCGTAGCTGAACCACCCAGGTTTCCGCCTTGATCTTTTCCTGACGCCCCCTTCAGCCAGTCGGGATGAACGAGCAGCGTCAGATCTATTTTCTTATTTTTGCGAAACTTTTTCAGAAGCCGAGATGATTCACCCTTTTTCGCAGCGACTTCGTCCCTGTGCTGCTCATGGCAGTGAGGACAGGAGTAGTACCCATCATCGTCCATAATCGAATAGGGTTCTTCTGTTTCAGCCACCACCAGCGGAACATCCGGTGCCATGCGGGCTTCGTAGCGTTCAATGTCGAACGTTTTATGGCAGTGAGAGCATGGTATGCCCAACCATGATTTAACCGAAAGCTTCTTTACGGCAACAACTGGGCTGGTCATCAGCGGTGTACGATGTCCACAGCCGGGTGCAGCACAAGGGCCGTGCTTCGCCCAGAAGGTATAAATCACTTCTGGACCTTCGTAGCTGTACTCTTTTCGCTCTTCCGGAGTGAGAGCCAATGGATCGAAATCATCCCCCATCTTTTTCCCGGAAGATATGTGGGTCCAGACCCCTTTTTCGCCGTTAGGGCCTTCACAGGCATAAAACGGCATAATCTGCGGCTTCACTTCCCGCTCTACGTGATCGAAGAGCTTGTTAACTTCACCCAGATCAACGTCCGCCAGCTCATTCTTGACGACTAACCAGGCAACGGGATTCAGGTCGTTGCCAGCCATCTGCATACCAAGGCGAGCACCTTCAACCAGAGTTGTACCCCCACCCATGAAGATGTCGGCCACTTTCAGCTTGCGGAACGCCTCGTTCTTCTGGTGATTCCCGTAATAGCTGTCCCATACCAGTTTCGCCGCCTCCGCCGGGTCATCCGGGGCTTTCGTTGCGGCTGCAATCAAAGTGGAACGAAAGACGCTAGAGCGACGGCGGGCCCACCACTTACTCATCTGATAGATTGGCTTACCGGCGTTGCCTTCAATCTGTGCAATCTGGTTGATTGGTAGAATCGGGAAATCCACCTCAAGGCAGGTTTTCGGCCGGTTTGGATCACTAAAATCCACTGACTCAAGATGCAGCTCTTTTCCTGCGCCAACGGTTTCAGCAATGTGTTCTGCTAATACTTCTGCCTTGGTTTTCGCCATTTATAAATCCGTCGGTTGTATGGTTGATCAGCGGAAATTACCGCGACAATTCGATATAGGGTACAGCCACTTCGAGCAAAGACAGCCCTCCGTGTGTCAACGAAGGGTATCCGCCCTGACTTTTCCATTTTCGCCGGCCAAGGACGAGCTCCCAGCGACCATGTTTGCTGTCCACGATTTGAGTAAGCGGGGGGACCCAATAATGAGGCTTGTCGCCGGGCTCTACGGGCGCAGCACGGCCTGATTTAAAGCTCGACTTGAGATAGTCACTTTGTTCGCGATGCGACACATCTGGAAATAAACCTGAGTGGGCATAACCATGATCAGCCGTTATCACCAGACGCCGACCGATTGTGAGCTTTTCGATCAATGACCAGAATTCGTCAGAACGCAATCGAGCAGCTGCAGATTTGGCGAGCTTCCGGTAGCCATTTTCATCCGCCAACTCGTGCATTTCACTGTCTGGCCATTCGTGCCAGAAGATGATGTTCGGCTCCGACTTTATCAATGCAGCGCAGTCGCCAAATGGAAGGTCTGAAACTTCTGTGAACGCCCCGGGGAAGTGTGCACTATTGCCACTATTATTGGCTAGGGGTCTGCGCGGCAGAAGTATTTTGAGCAAGTGACCCCGCCGCGTCGAATCACAGTTCGGCCCGAGAACGTATCCACAATATCCAGCCGAATAGAGTCTCGATTCTCTCTATTCAGTCAGTCAAGACGGTTATCA
>NZ_JBSXNQ010000003.1:0-4213 GCF_056857715.1 Marinobacter sp. L-13 | reverse complement strand
TTGGACCTCGCGCTTTCCTGAGGTCGCTATGGCACTGTCCAGCGTTTAAACGGAGAGCCGGATGCGCTGAAAGGTGCACGTCCGGTTCGGAGAGGAGAGGCAGGGAAATAGTCCGACTACGCCCTGCCTCTTACTCTACTTTGGACCGGTGCGCGCTGGGCTTATCTGGCTGTTGTGATCGATTTGTTCTCCCGTAAACCAGTGGGTTGGGCCATATCCCTGTCGCCGAATACAGACCTGGTGAAGAAGGCTCTGACGATTGCGTATGAATCCCGTGGGAAGCCATCAGGAGTCATGTTCCATTCGGATCAGGGATGTCAGTACACAAGCCTGAGGTTCCGGCAGTTGCTCTGGAGTTATCAAATGAAACAGAGCCTCAGCCGGCGAGGGAATTGCTGGGATAACGCCCCGACTGAGCGCTTCTTCCGGAGTCTGAAAACAGAATGGGTGCCAGAAATTGGGTATCCATGCTTTGCCTCAGCGAAGCAATCGGTCACAAACTATATGATCGGTTATTACAGTGCGCTGCGACCGCACAAACACAACGGTGGATTGCCGCCGAATGCGGCAGAGAAGGCCTACTGGAAAACTCAAAAGACGGTGGCCTAAAACACTTGACCACTACACCACGCAGGCCAAACGGATACTGATGCCATGTTTGGCCACGCCCTTTCTGGCCATCTCCCGGCGTTGAGATGTCCTTACAACTTTCCCTCCAGCGCTTCCTGACGGAGCTCGGCCTTAAGCCGCTCTTCGGCGTACATCTTCTTCAGGCGGGCATTCTCGGCTTCCAGTTCCTTCAGGCGTTTCATCATTGATGCATCCATGCCGCCAAACTTCGAGCGCCATTGATAGATCAGCGCCGTACTGACATTGTGTTCCCTTGCCAGCTCAGACACCGGAACGCCGGCTTCGTGCTGCTTCAGGATCGCCATGATCTGGCTGTCGGTGAATCGAGACTTCTTCATCTGTCGCTCCTTTTGCGATCATTGTAAAAGTCTCCACTCAAAACCTCGATTATTTTCTGGGGGGATTACATTCCGACATAGCGAAATAAAAACAAGCGTACACCTTACCCGATAATCTGACATAACTCCTAGTTATGTTTGGCGGCGTTATATTGATTACATGCTATGGCATGGTTTGGATATAGTTGTGGCCATAAATAGAAAACAACAAAAGAGAACGACTGACATGAGCGACTTTTACGACGACACCTTCCCCGAAGAGTTCAACAAACCCTAGTCCGAGAATGAACATGAGGCGAGTCTTAAACATGGAGAACGGTTCTGGCGTGTCCAATATTGAAAACCCTAGAAGTGAAATGGAACTTACAGTGCGTAAAGCGGCCAGGGCGCTTGGAAACCATGGGCTGGTACATGCATACGGGCACTGCAGCCAGCGTATAGATGAAAACTACTTTTTGGTGTGTGCACCGAAGCCGTTAGCGACTATAGAAGCCGGCGATCACGGAACCATAGTTCCGATTCACGGCGACTTTCCAGATGGTGTTCTTGGGGAGGTAAGGATCCACAGAGAGATTTACCGTCTGCGCCCGGATGTCGGAGGCGTGGTACGGAGTATGCCAAAGCAGGTTATGTCGTTGTCCGCTCTAGGGCGTACCCCAAGGATTCTCCATGGCATGAGCTCTTACTTCGCTCCGAATGTGCCTTTATGGAACGATCCACAACTGATCAGAAATGACGAAGCGGCGCAAAGTGCTGCGGAGTTGCTTGGCAACAAGACAGGAATTGTTCTTCGCGGTAATGGTGCTGTAGTTACAGGTGACTCATTAAAAGACGCGGTGGTTCTAACCTGGTATCTGGAAGATGCTGCAAGAATTGAACTGGATTGCCTGCCCGTCTCGAAGGAAGTCATTGAGCTAGGGCTGGAAGAGGCGAAAGCTCGGGCAACAAGGTCAGGCCGAATATTTGAGCGTATGTGGGACTATTTGACGCATGGAGATCCTGAATAGTTGGTTTTCTTAACTATTTAAATTTTTCTCCAGTATAAGAAGGTTATCGATGTGGCTTCGAACATAAAACAACACAAAAGCCGATTAGCTTGCGGGGCGCCGCTAAGTGGCTGCATGTTGGGCAAGGTAACCGAGGCGCATCGCAATTATGTCGCGCCGATTTCCAACACCGGTGCCGGTACCCAGCTGTTACTGAACCAATAAACACTGAGCGCCGCTACAGCGCGAGTATTACCTACGGAAAACCTGAGAACAAACAAAGGGAGGTTGTACAGAAAGAGCTCGGTTTCATAAGAAGTCGGGTTAAAAACAATAATGTGAGGAGACAGAAAATATGCAAAGCAATAAAATGAAATTGAGAATGGCAATTCGTGCGGCGGGAACGGCGGCGGTTCTGAGTATTTTCAGCCAGCCAGCCTTGGCACAGTCAACTGCGGAGGTTCAAGCAAAGCTTGATGACATGCAACGGCAAATCGATCAGATGGTGTCGAACCAGAGCTCTGGCGGTTGGGTAATTCCCGGCACAGATACAGCCATGACCATTAGTGGTTATGTAAAACTGGACATGATCGCCGATTTCGATCAGGACATGGACGACATGCTATTCGAACCGGGCTTGAAGACCGGTAATGAAAAAGGCGACACCTCTTTCCGTGCCCACGCACGCCAATCCCGTCTTCGCATTGGTACTTCTACACCCACCGATGTAGGAACAGCCAAAACCACGATAGAAGCTGACTTCTTTGGAGGAGGTGGTAACGAAATCCTCTCCAACTCCAGGGGCCTGCGTATTCGTCACGCATATGGTGAGTTGAACGGCCTGCTGGCTGGTCAGACTTGGAGTAACTTTATGCACTTCACAGCTTACCCTGCCACCGTGGAACTTGGCGGCCCTGTGGGTGTTTCGTTCATTCGTCAGGCGCAGCTGCGTTACACCATGCCGGTAGGTGATGGCGCTGCTTTCTCTGTCTCTGCGGAAAACCCTGAGGCTACCGGCTTCGAGGGCTCGCGAGACGTATTCCCTGACCTGACAGCCAAATACAAGTGGTCTGGCAGTACCGGCGGCATTGAAATTGCCGGCCTCGCACGCTCGCTTCAGACAGATGATGCTAGCGCTACAGGTGACGATAACGCCTTTGGCTACGGCGTAATGGCAGCCGGCCGGCTCAACTTGACGGATGCTACCACCGTCAAGGCTGGCGTTATCTTTGGTGATGGCGTGGGCCGTTACATATTCGGTTCTCTCAGCAACGATTCCAGCACTGATACTCGGACTGGCATCGGCGAAGCCTACATTGATAACAACGGTGACTTGGAAACCATCGAGGCCTTTGGCGCTACCATATCTGTCAGTCAACAGTGGACATCGAAGTTCTCCTCCAGCCTAACCTATGGTCGTGTAGAGGGTGACCAACCCAGCGATGAGTTCCCTAATTCGGTCGAAACTCTGCAAAGCGTGCTCTTCAGCAACTTCTACAAGGTTGCAGATCCTGTGACGCTGGGCCTGGAACTGTCTTACGGAGACAAGGAGCTAATGAACGGCGATTCTGGTGACAACACCCGCCTACAACTGGCAGCGCAGTTCAGCTTCTGATTTCCTCTGGAAATTGACTGTGGAGAAACCCCGGCTCTGGCCCAAGTGGTGTCCATCCTCGAAGGCGGTGAGGTAGACACACTCGTGCTTGACGCTTCGCCAGAGCCGTTCCACGAAGATGTTGTCATGGTAGCAGCCCTTGCCGTCCATGCTGATCCGGACACCGTGTTCCTTAAGAACGCCTGTAAAGGCTTCACTGGTGAACTGGGCACCCTGATCGGTGTTGAAGATCTCCGGCGTTCCATGGCGCTGTAAGGCCTCCTCCAGAGCATCGATGCAGAAGTCTGTGTCCATGGTGTTGGAGACCCGCCAGGACAGCACTTTACGGCTGTACCAGTCGATAATGGCGACCAGATACATGAAGCCTCGGGCCAGCGGCACGTACGAAATATCCGTTGCCCACACCTGGTTGGGGCGGTCGATCTTCAGCCCTTTGAGCAGGTACGGATACACCTTGTGCCCGTCCCCCGGAATGCTGGTTCTGGGGCGTGGATACACCGCCTGGATGCCCATGGTGCGCATCAGGCGCTGCACCCGCTTGCGGTTTATCCGGTGGCCTTTGCGTTCCAGGTGGACACGCATTTTACGAGAGCCATAGTACGGCGTTTCCAGATGCTGCTGGTCAATCAGGTACATCAGATCCA
>NZ_JBSXNQ010000002.1:0-2217 GCF_056857715.1 Marinobacter sp. L-13 | reverse complement strand
CTGAGGCTCACAGTGAATACACGAAAGAGCGCGGTAGACCGGCCCTGGAAGCGCAGCTTCCTGGGCTTCACCCTCAGCCGGAAAGGGCAGCGATTGAAAGTGGCTGACAAAGCCATCACCAAGCTGAAAACCCAGATCCGGATACTGAGCCGCCGAACACGGGGCCACTCATTAGCCCGGGTGATCGCAGACTTAAAAGACACCCTGCTTGGTTGGAAAGCGTACTTCGACGCAGCCGAAGTACTGAGCCCGCTGCGGGACCTGGACAAGTGGATACGGCGGAGAATGAGAAGTTACGTGTGGAAGCAATGGGGCCGAAAGGGGTATCGTGAGCTGAGAAAGCGGGGCGTCTCGGTCAAATTGGCCTGGAACACTGCGAAATCAGCCCACGGCCCGTGGCGGCTGAGTCATTCGCCGGCACTGCGGCAAGCCTTACCGGCCCGGTTGTTTCGGAGCTATGGACTGCCGGAACTGGCAGTGCGGTAACGGGTTGAGTCAAGTCACTGAATCGCCGTGGTACGTGATCCGTATGCCCGGTGATGTGGGAGGAGGGGCATCGTGAGGTGCCTCCCTATCCCGATTAGCTGTGATTGCCTCACCCGAAAAGTGATACTATAGTATCACTATAAATTTGGATCAGGGTTAGCCCATGAAAGTTGAGCTTGTTACGAACCTTAAGCGCCAAGCCACAAAGATTCTTGCAGATTTGCACTCGTCTAAGGAGCCGATACTGATCACGGAGCATGGTCAGCCATCCGCATACCTTGTTGATGTGCAGGATTATGAGTTTATGCAGCGTCGACTTGAGCTGCTTGAGGGGCTCTCACGGGGAGAGCGTGCTGTACTTGAGGGAAGAACGTACAGCCAGAGTGAGGCCAGGGAGAAAATGAGTAAATGGCTGAAGTAATCTGGACGGAGCCCGCCCTTCAAGAACTGGATGCCATCGCCGAGTACATTGTTCTTGATAATCCTGCAGCCGCAAGTCACCTGGTCCAGGATGTTTTCGATAAGACCGAGCGTTTGGAAGATTTTCCCCAATCCGGACGGATTCCTCCAGAACTCCCTAATTCAGTATACAGGGAGGTAGTGGTTCCGCCGTGTCGCATTTTTTATCGTGAGGATGATAAGCGAGTTCTCATTCTCTATGTCATGCGAGAGGAGCGACAGCTTCGGGCGTACATGCTTGGGAACAGCTAACCAGGCGCGGCACTCGGATGCCTATGTCTCCGCTTCGCTTCATAGCAAAGCCAAGCGTTAAATCAAGGAGACTTCCCGTAGCAGAAAGCCCCCTGAAACTGTCTTGGCGCTTATTGGTAGGCGCCCGCACTGTAGATCAATTCATAGCTGTGGCTATAGATTTCCAGGATGTTTCCGAACGGGTCTTCCATATAAATCATGCGGTAGGGCTTCTCGCCGGGGTAATAGTAGCGCGGTTTCTCCATGCGCTTTTTGCCACCTGCGGCCACAATCCGCTCTGCCAGTTCCTCTACGTTCGGGTCTTGAACGCAGAAATGAAAAACCCCTGTTTTCCAATACTCGAAATTGTCTTCCGGGTTGGTCTGGTTCTTAAACTGGAAAAGCTCCACACCAATCCGATCGCCTGTCGATAAGTGAGCGATACGGAACTTGCCCCAGCCCGCGCCAAATACGTCTGTGCACATTTCTCCAATGGCGCTGTCGTCTTCCTCGATCTCGGTTGG
Organism: Marinobacter sp. L-13; assembly: GCF_056857715.1. Lineage (NCBI taxonomy): Bacteria > Pseudomonadati > Pseudomonadota > Gammaproteobacteria > Pseudomonadales > Marinobacteraceae > Marinobacter > Marinobacter sp. L-13. The sequence goes on along the minus strand of NZ_JBSXNQ010000002.1, from coordinate 517 downwards.
TTCCATAATCAAATACCAACCCATAACCTCCGTGTAGAACTTTACGGCTTGTTCAAGATCCGGCACGGATATGCTGTAGTAGCCCCCATTTAAACCGGACACCTTGGTAGAAGCAAAGGCCTAGGCATAGACCTAGTGCAAAGGAGTGTCCAAGGTGGAGAGAATCGAAGTCATAACCGGAGTGCAGCGCCGTCGCCGGTATTCCGCGCAGGAGAAAGCATTCATGGTTGCAGAGTGTGAGCAGCCAGGCATGTCGGTATCGCTTGTAGCCCGGCGTCATGGTATATCAGCAAGTCTGTTGTTCCGTTGGAAGAAGCTGATGAAAGACGGTGGCATGTCCGCGATTGAATCCGGTGATGAGGTTGTAAGCGCATCCGAGGTGAAAGCCCTGAACAAGAAGGTTCGGGAGCTGGAGCGGATGTTAGGCCGTAAGACGATGGAAGCTGAAATACTCCGGGAAGCCCTGGAGGTGGCTCAGTCAAAAAAGTTGATCTCGCGCATGCCGTTGCTGCCACCG
>NZ_JBSXNQ010000001.1:0-3227 GCF_056857715.1 Marinobacter sp. L-13 | reverse complement strand
GTCCAGCCTCCACGCGCCCGAACCTGATCAATCGCCGAAAAATACGCCGGGTTTGCTGGAGTGAAGCTCGGCGCGGCCTCTGGCTCTGGCTCTGGCTCTGGCTCTGGCTCTGGCTCTGGCTCTGGCTCTGGCTCTGCCTCTGGCTCTGGCTCTGGCTCTGGCTCTGGCTCTGGCTCTGGCTCTGGCTCTGGCTCTGGCTCTGGCTCTGGCTCTGGCTCTGGCTCTGGCTCTGGCTGATCAGCTTCCGGCTCGGTTACCGGCTCTGTCAATACCGTTTCAGGCTCCACGGCAGGCTGGTCCTGCGACGGCTCTTCCGGGGATGGCACTGAATTCTCTGTTTCAGGCCCAATGGTTATACTCTTTCTCACCGGCTCCGGTGCTTTTACAGTCTCGCCGGCCACGGATTCATCATACTGGCGCGACACAAACCACCAGGAGCCCGCAAGGAGCACAAGGGCCAGCCCGGGCAAAAGGAACCGCTTCCACGGAACGTGCTTAGGGCGATCGACACTCCGCGAGGCCACCATGTCCAGCCAAACGCCCGGAGTCACACGCTTGAGTCGCGCAAAGCTACCCTGGCTCAGGGCGTGAATTTTGGAGACCCGGGCCGGACTCAGAAGTTCCCCTGCCTTGCCGCCGGCAGCGTGAACCCGTGGTTCCAGATAGGCAACGATTTCATCCCTGGTGAGAGGCCGCAGATGTATCTGGTGGACACTTGTGCTCGCATCATCCAGGCCCATCGACTGGACCAGGCTATCCGTTCCGGCAAACACCGGAACGGCAGAAGAGCCACGCTCTGAAGCCAGATAGGCGGACAGGATAAGCCTTAGCAACTCCGTCGGCGCCCGGTCGGCATCGTCAATCAAAAGGACCATACGCTGGCCCTTTCGGACCCGCGATTCAGACCACTTGAAAAAGCCATAAACCAGGTCTCGGGGGCTGTCTTCCGGGCCGAGATTTGAGCGGGAAACCGCTTTCAGGTCCCGGGCAAGGGCCTGGGCGCTGGTCAGCGCTGCCGCCGGTATACGGTGAAAGTCGAGTCTGGATGATTCGCTGCGGACCAGCTCCGCCAGTATTCGGGTTTTGCCCGAGCCAGCAGCTCCGGTCAATAACAGAGCCATATCACCGAAGCCGCATAGATGGCGCAACGCTTCCAGAGCGTGATGACGCATGGCATCCGGAAAGAACGGCGTCTCCATTTCCAGCGGGTTGGCACGGAGGCTGTAGCGCTGCTGCAACCTGGGGAACAGGCCTCCGCCATCAAGACTGTTCAAGCTTTCTTCAGTCACGGGTCTTCCTTGTCTTCTGGTCCGCTACCAAATCATTGATGCCTTCGGGCCGTCATCATGTCGAGCTGCAAAAACGTGCAAAGGTGAGAGCAAGGTTTTCAGGACTCGCTTCGGATGTGACCACGGCGTCTCCAACCGAACGAAGCAGGACCAGCCTCAAAAGGCCATCCACGTTCTTCTTGTCGACAGCCATCAGACCCATAAAGTCATCGGCCGTCATTGCAACCGGGGGCTTATCCGGTAAACCGGCCCGGAGGATCAGTCGGTTTATACGATCACAATCGTCACGGCTGATCATCCCTTCAAGCGCGGATAATTCGGCAGCCATCAGCATACCGGTGCCTACTGCTTCCCCGTGCAGCCAGTTGCCGTAACCGGCATAGGTTTCGATCGCGTGGCCGAAGGTGTGACCAAGATTCAGAATCGCCCTGAGGCCACCTTCGCGCTCGTCGAGTGCAACAATTTCGGCCTTGCAAGCGCAGGACCTGAAGATGGCTTCTGCCAGCGCCTCCGGATCAAGACTGACCAATGCATCCATGTGCTCTTCAAGCCAGCCAAGAAAGCCCTGATCCCGGATCAGCCCATATTTGATAACTTCCGCCAGCCCCGCTGACACCTCTCTGGCGGGCAAAGTCTGTAGACTTGCCGTGTCTATCAACACCGCTTGCGGCTGATGGAAAGCCCCAATCATGTTCTTGCCAAGCGGGTGATTGATGCCGGTTTTCCCACCTACAGAAGAGTCGACCTGGGAAAGCAGCGTCGTTGGAATCTGGATGAACGGCACACCACGTTGATAACAGGCTGCTGCAAAACCAGCCATATCCCCGACCACACCTCCACCGAGGGCAACCAGAGTGGTTTTTCGGGTGTGGCGATGTTCAAGGAGACCGTCAAAGATGCTGTTAAGAGTCTGCCAATCCTTGAACCTCTCGCCATCCGGAAGTACGACGGTATCAACCCGCTTCCCCGGAAAGCTGGCTTTCGCCCGCTCAAGATAGAGTGGTGCCACAGTCTCATTGGTAACGATCATGACCTGCGCCCCGGAAACAAAAGCTGACAGATCCTGAGTGCCGAGAAGCCCCTCACCGATAAATATGGGGTAGCTGCGTTCACCGAGCTCTACCGAGAGCTCCCGATACCGATTAGACATGGTTGCGACCTTCCTTACGTATCTGCCTTTTATGACGTGGGGTTTTCGGGTTCAGGCGGTTAACCAGCTGACGAACGACAAGCCTCGGGCTTTTTCTGTCTGTGTACATGATGATGTCGGCCAGGCTTGAATACAGGGGATCGCGGATTGAGAAAAGTTTCCGCAAGACCGCCTCCGGATCATCGTTCTGCAACAAGGGCCGATTTCGGTCTTTGCGCGTTCGCTCTACCTGTTGCTCTATCGACGTTTTCAGATAGATAACCGTGGCGCCTCTCTTGAGTATCGGATGATTCTCCTGCCGCATCACTGCCCCGCCCCCTGTGGCCAGCACGGTGTTATCTTCACGGGACAACTCATCCAGCATTGCTGTTTCCCGCAGACGGAAGCCGTCCTCCCCTTCAACATCAAAAATCCACGGGATGTTGGCCCCGCACCGCTCTTCAATGATGCGATCAGAATCGAAGAAACGATAGCCGAGCTCTTTGGCGAGCATCCGGCCAATCGTGCTTTTCCCTGCTCCCATGGGGCCAACGAGGACAACGCGTTTTGGCAAAGACATAACTTCCGCTCAGTTTTGATCAGGCGGGTGAGAATATCACAGGGCCGGTACTTGCATAAGCTCCGTACCCGGCCTGTGGGGAATTCAGGCAATCGGGATAGGGGGGAGCCATGAGGCTCCACCCCTCCCACACCACCCGGCATGCGGGTCCGCACCGGGCGGTTCGAGACGTTGAGGGTTCACGAGAGTCTCGGCACTCCCAACCGGTCGAAGTAGGCAATCGTCAGGA